>JAKBNS010000269.1 GCA_021830925.1 Pseudomonadota bacterium
ATGCCGATGGAGTGCGCATCGGTCCGCTGATCGACGAGTCCGCGGTGCGCAAGGTCGAGCAGCACATCGCCGACGCCGCCGCCAAGGGTGCGCGGGTGGTCGCGGGAGGCGCCAGGCACGCGCTGGGCGGAACCTTCTTCGAGCCCACCGTGATGCTGGACGTGAGCCAGCAGATGCTGGTGGCGCGCGAGGAGACCTTCGGCCCCGTGGCTCCGCTGTTCCGCTTCGACACCGAGGAAGACGTGGTGCGCATGGCCAACGACACGGAGTTCGGCCTGGCCAGCTATTTCTACGCGCGCGACCTGGGGCGCGTGTGGCGCGTGGCCGAACAGCTGGAGTACGGCATGGTCGGCGTGAACACGGGGCTGATCTCCAACGAGGTGGCGCCCTTCGGGGGGGTGAAGCAATCGGGCCTGGGCCGCGAGGGATCGCGCCACGGCATCGACGACTACCTGGAGATCAAGTACGTGAACATGGCCGGAATCTGATTCGGGATGTCCGCCTACGCGGGCCGCGCCATGGCGGCAGCGGGATGTTTGATACCCTGCCGTCGGCCGGCCCGGGCGCCGGCGGACCCGAATGAGAGACCATGAACAGCCTGCGGCGAATGCTCAACGTGCTCGATCTGTTTCGACCCGATCAACCGGTGATCGACGTGGACGTGATCTGCAAGGAACTCGGCTACACCCCCGCCAGCGCCTATCGCTACCTGCGGGAGCTCGGCGGCGTGGGCCTGCTGGTGCGCCTGCCCCACGGCTACGCGCTCGGCCCTCGGGTGATCGAGCTCGAGCACCAGATGAGCGACCATGACCCGCTGATCGTGCAGAGCCGCGATCTGGTGCGCGATCTGTGCGAGCAGACCGGCCTGGACGTGCTGATCAGCGAGTGGTACGGGGGCGCGGTGGTGAACGTGCTGATCCAGCGCGGCAGCGATGAGGGGCCTCTGGGCGGCGGGCGTGGCAGGTCCATCGACCTGTTCCAGACTGCAACGGCGCGCGTGGTGCTGGCCTACCTGCTGCCGCGGCAGATCCGCAAGGTCTTCGATGCCCATGCCGACAAGCCGGAGTGGGCGCATCTGCGCCTGGACTGGAAGGAGTTCTCGAAGGGAATGCTGGCCATCCGCAAGCAGGGCTACTGCATCAGCGAAAGCGAACTGCACGCGGGACGCATGGGCGTGGCCGCTCCGATCTTCGACGAGAAGAAGCGTGTGCTGGGCAGCATGACCCTGGTTGGTCGCACCACGCGTTTTCGCTCCTTCGAGGAGCCCCATCTCTGCGGGCTGATCGCCCGCGCCGCCGCCGAGCTGACGGCGCGTATCGCACGGCAGTGAGCCGGACCCCTGCAGCCTCGGGACCCGGTGTTTTCCCCTGGGGCGGCTTGCCGATCCGGGATAACCTGAGCGCGCGGCCGGGTCCTACATTCGCCGGAGATTGGGCCCCGCGGCGCGGGGATCGACAGCTTCATTCAGCGAAAACAACATGGAAGACAAGCTACTCGCGGGGACCGTGGACGCGGACCAGCTCGTACCGGGCGGGGCCCACCAGTTGCGCAGGAATTCCCTCGGCCTGGTCGCGGTGGTGTTCATGGTCGTGTCGGCCGCCGCTCCGCTGACGACGGTGGCGGGAACGGTTCCCATCGCCTTCCTGCTGGGCAATGGCACCGGCGTTCCCGCCACCTATCTGTTCGTGACCCTGGTCATGCTGGCCTTCTCGGTCGGCTACGTGGCCATGTCGCGCCACGTGCGCAACGCCGGCGCCTTCTATGCCTATGCCGCGCAGGGCCTCGGGGGCTGCTGGGGCGGGGCCACGGCCATGGTGGCACTGGTCGCCTACAACGCCCTGCAGTTCGGCCTGATCGGCCTGCTGGGCGGGGTTGCCGCGAGCATGTTCTCCAGTTTCGGACTGGATCTGCCCTGGTGGAACTACAGTTTCCTGGCGGTGGCGCTGGTGGGCATCCTGGGCTACCGGCAGGTCGATCTGTCCGCCAAGGTCCTGGGCCTGCTCGTGTTCCTGGAATACGTGATCGTGCTGGTGGTGGACTTCGTGATCCTCGGCAAGGGCGGCGCGCACGGCCTGTCCACGCACCCCTTCGACCTGCACGCGATCTTCTCCGGTTCCTTTTCCGTGTCGGTGCTGTTCTGCCTGGGTTCCTTCATGGGCTTCGAGGCCACGACCATCTACGCCGAGGAGGCGCGCAATCCGGAGGTGACCATTCCGCGCGCGACCTACGTCGCGGTGCTGGTGATCGGAGTCTTCTTCGTGTTCACCTCCTGGCTCATGGTCGCGGGAGTGGGTTCCGCCCGCCTGTTGCCCGACATCCGGGCGCTGAAGGATCCGACCACCTTCTTCTTCAAATTGGCAGGCCGCTACGTTGGGGGGCCGGTGCCAGTCATCGCCAGGCTGCTGCTGGTGTCCAGCCTGTTCGCGGCGGTCTCCGCTTTCCACAATTACATCGCCCGCTACAGCTACGTGGCGGGCCGCGAGGGATTGATTCCGGCGATCTTCGGCCGCACCCACTCGGCGCACCAGAGCCCGCACGTGGGCTCCGTGGCCCAGACCATCGGTGCGGTGATCGTGGTGACCCTGTTCGCCGCACTTCACCTGGACCCGATCCTCAACCTGTTCACCTGGGTTGCGCAGATCGGTGGTTTGGGCGTGCTGGGCATGATGACCATCACCTCGCTGGCCGTGGTGGGGTTCTTCCGGCGCCATGGCGGCGTGTCGGTGTGGACCAGCATGGTGCTGCCTCTGTCCTCGGGCCTGGTCATGGCCTTCCTGTTCGTCTACATCTTTGTCAATTTCGGGGATCTCACGGGCACCCGGGGTGCCACGCTGGGCATCGTGCTGCCTTCGCTGATCCCGCTGGCCGCCCTGGTCGGATGGGCCTTGGCGCGACGCCTTCGCGCCTCCGATCCCCAGGCCTACGCAGGCATGGGCGCCAGCCGCCCCTGAGCCTGCCCAGGCACCGCGGTCTCAGTCGGCGCCGGGCCGCCCCAAGCGACTGAGCCCCCGCGGGGGATGAGCCCCGCGGCTCCAAGCTGCCCTGCGGCAGCTTGGACGGAGGCGAATCGGAGCCGCCTGCAGGCGGCGACGTGGAACAGCGAGCGAAGCGAGCGTGGGGGCCGTCGCCTCAGTCGGCGCCGGGCCGCCCCAAGCGACTGAGCCCCCGCGGGGGGCAGTTCCCTTTTCAGCGTCGGGCCGCCGCCGGCAGGACTTCGGTAGTCCTATTGGGCCAGCCGGAACCGCGCCACCGCCTGCTGCAGTTGCCGCGCCTGCGCGTTCAGTTCCTCCGCCGTCGCCGCAAGCTGTTCCGATGCGGCGGCACCCTGCTGCGTGGCCGCGTTGATCTGCGCCACAGCGGTGTTGATCTGGGCGATGCCGGTGGCCTGCTCCGCTCCCGCCGCGTGGATCTCCTCGACCAGGGTCGAGGTCCTGGTGATCGCCGGAACCATCTGCTCGAGCAGGGAGCCGGCCTGCAGGGCCTGGCGTACCGAGCCCGCGGCCAGATCGCCGATCTCGCCGGATGCCACCTGACTGCGCCCGGCGAGCTTGCGCACCTCGGCGGCCACCACCGCGAAGCCCTTGCCATGTTCCCCCGCGCGCGCGGCCTCGATCGCAGCGTTGAGGGCGAGCATGTTGGTCTGGTAGGCGATGTCGTCGATGATCGAAATGCGTTCGGCGATGGCCTGCATGTCGGTCACGGTGCGTTGCACCGCCTCGCCGCCGTCGCGTGCCTGTTGCGCGGCCTGGCGGGCGAGGTCGGCCGTCAGGCGCGAGTTGTCGGCGCTTTGCTGGATCGATCCCTGGGATTGCTCCAGCGTGGCGGAGGTCTGCTCGACCGAGGCCGCCTGCTCGGAGGCTCCCTGCGCGATGGACTGCGACGTGCTCGAAACCTGGTCCGCGGAGGCGTTGATCTGATTCGCGCAGCTCAGCACGCTGCCCAGCGAGGCGTTCAGGTTCTCCACCATGTCGGCCAAGGCCTGCACCACTCTTCCCGCCTCGTCGCGCGAGGCCTTGGGAATGTGCACGGCCATGTTGCCCCCGGCCACTTCGCGTGCGATGTCCACGGCCCTGGCCAGGGAGACCGAAATCACCCGGGATGTCCAAAGTCCGAGCGCCGCCACGAGGGCCAGTACCGCCAGCGCACTCCAGGCCAGGACCCGGAAGGCGTGGGTCCTGGTCGCTTGCGCGCCATCGGAGGCTTCCTGACTCAGACGAAGGTTGTAGTCGACATGCGCCTGCAGGGCCCGCTCGAAGGCGTCGGAGATACGCGCGTTCGCGGCCATCAGGGCCTGCAGCCGGGCGGGGTCGGCGGCCCTGGCGGAGGCCAGGACGGCGGGAATCTGCGCGTCATAGGCGTGAATGGCCTGCAGGTCGGCTTCGTACAGCACGCGATCCTGAGGGAAGGTGATGGTGCTCGCGTATTCCTGCAGGGCCTTGGCGGCCGTGGCGTTGGCCTGGTTGATGCGCCCGGGCAGCCGGCTCAGAGCGCCGGTGTCGCCGTTGCCCGCGAGGATCACGTAGCGCAGGAGGTCTGCGCGGGATGTCTCGAATCCGGCGCGTACCGCATCCAGGTCCTTCAGTCCCGGCACCGAGTACTCGTTGGCCAGATTGGCCTCGTCGAACACCTGGCCCAGGCCGTGGAACGAGCCCCACACGAGGCCCACCAGCCCGGCGACGACGATGACGATCAGCAGGTACAGCCTCTGGGCGATGCTCATGGGAATGCGTTCGCGGAAGGAAGGACAGGGCGCCGCGAGCCGGTGCATGCCCCGGACGCCCCCGGGGATGTCGGCGCGGTGCTGCGAGGTGGGCCTGCGCGATACGCACGCCCCGGAGATGTCAGACGATCGACAGCAGGTCCGGGACCGGGCGACGCGGCTTGCGCGGCCAGTTGTCCGCGGCGGCACGTCCGATCGCCACCAGCATCACCGGGATCTCGGCCGGGCCGAGACCGAATTCGGCTTGCACCGCCTGGGCATCGAACCCCCCCATGGGTCCGCTGTCCAGTCCGAGGCCCTGTGCTGCGGCCATCAGGGTCATCGCGGCCAGTGAGGCCGAGCGGATGGCCTCATCGCGTTGCTTGCGCGGATCCGCCTCGTAGTCCCGCTGGGTATCGTCGACCCAGGACTGCAGCTCCTGCTCGCTCAGCAGGCCCGCGCCGACCATGGGTTCGATGTTCGCGCGGATGTGCTCATGCCCGTTCAGGGTCCCGATGACGATGATGGTCACGGCGGCATCCAGCACCTGCCGTTGACCGTAGGCCAGCTCGCACAACTTCTGTTTCGCGGCAGGTGATCTCACCGCGATGAAGCGCCAGTTCTGCAGGTTGTAGGCACTGGGCGCTTCGCAGGCGTAGGCGATCAGTTCGGCGATCCGGTCGTCGCTGAACTCCACGTTGGGCTCGAATCGACTCGTGGATACGCGCGAACGTATCCACGCCAGGGCGGGCGGACTGCTGCAGGAATCGCTGGACATGGGCGGGAGGGGCTACGGTCAACGGAGGTGGCGCGGTCTTACAGCATGCGCTTGAGCACGTCGTTCTCGGGGTTCTTGTCGAAGAAGCGGTGCTTGATCACCCCGGCCACGTGCAGGGTGAGCACGGCCAGCATCGTGTAGGCCAGGATGGCGTGCATGCGGTCGAAGATCGCGAAGGCCGTGTCGTTCTTGGGCAGCAGTTCAGGAATGTCGATGCCGAAGAAGGTGACGCCCGAGCTGTACTTGTAGGTGCTGGACAGGATGTAGCCGGTGATCGGAATCAGCACGATGAACACGTAGATCAGGCGATGCGCCCAATGGGCCAGCGTGCGGTCCAGCGACGGGATCGACTCGGGAAGTTCCGGGGGATCGGAGCGCCAGCGATTGAGCAGGCGCAGCACCACCAGCAGGAAGATCAGCAGGCCGAAGGACTTGTGCCACACGTACAGTTCGTTGATGAGATTCGTATCCTTCCATGGTGTCATGTACCAGCCCACGTAGATCTGGCCGAAGATCAGGATGGCCATGATCCAGTGCAGCGCGCGCATGCTGCCGGGGTACTTCTTCTTTTGATTCATGTTTGTCTCCTACGGTGTGGCATTGTCGTGATGAAAGGGCCGTCTGATGGTCGCGGCCTGGTGAAAATCCGGCTCTTCTTCAGCTGCCCGCCGCTCAGGGCAGCAGCAGGGTGATGACCTTTTCCTCGGTGTAGGCCAGCGCGCCGGGGAAGCCTCCCTCACGGCCGATGCCGCTGGTCTTCAGGCCGCCCCAGGGCAGGTTGGCGTCCAGCGGGCTCCAGCAGTTGACCCCGACCGCGCCCACCTGCAGCGCGCCGGCGACCTTGTGCGCCCGGGCGACCTGGGTGGTCCACACCGTGGCGGCAAGACCATAGTCCGAGTCGTTGGCGAGCTCGATGGCCTGTTCCTCGGTGTCGAACTCGATGATGGTTCCGACCGGTCCGAAGATCTCTTCGCGCGCGATGGTCATGGCGTTCGTGGCCCTGGCGAAGATGGTGGGCTTGACGAACCAGCCCTTGTCCGATTGCGACACCCCGCCAGCCAGCAGCTCGGCGCCTTCCGCGATGCCCAGCTGGATG
The DNA here is from genome assembly GCA_021830925.1 of Pseudomonadota bacterium. GTDB lineage: Bacteria > Pseudomonadota > Gammaproteobacteria > Burkholderiales > Burkholderiaceae_C > Thiomonas_A. Next base: position 6,574 of record JAKBNS010000269.1, read on the forward strand.
TAGCGGTTGACGCGCTCGAATTGCGCCTTCTTGGCCACAGGGCCCATCTGCACGCCCTGCTGGCCGGGATCGCCGACGGTGACCGAGCGTGCCGCCTGGGCCAGCGCTTCGGCGAAGCGCTTCGCGATGCCGCGCTGGACCAGGATGCGCGAGCCCGCCGCGCATACCTGGCCCTGGTTGATGAACAGGCCCATCGCGCAGCCGCGCACGGCGTCGTCGAAGTTGGCATCGTCGAACACGATCTGCGGGCTCTTGCCACCGAGCTCGAGGGTGACACGCTTGAACAGCGGCGCGGCGATGCGCTGGATCGCGGCTCCCGCCTGGGGGCTGCCGGTGAAGCTGATCTTGGCGACAAGCGGGTGCGAGCACAGCGCGCTGCCGACCACTTCGCCGACGCCCATCACGACGTTGACCACGCCGTCGGGGAATCCCGCCTCCTGGCACAACTTCGCCAGGTGCAGCGCGGACTGGGGAGTCTCCTCCGAGGGCTTGATGACCACGGTGCAGCCGGCCGCCAGCAGCGGAGCCAGTTTCCAGCTGGTGATCATCAGGGGCGAATTCCAGGGCACGATGGCGGCGACCACGCCGACCGGCTCGCGCACGGTGTAGGACAGGGTGCGCATGCCCATGTAGCCGCCGGTGGGGATGGTGCGGCCTTCCAGCTGGTTGGCCCAGCCGGCCGCGGCGCGCAGATTCGCCACGGCATTGGGAATGTCCATCATGCGCGGCTCCATGGGGGAGCGGCCGATGGCCTTGGAGTCCATGTCGGCGAGCAACTCGAGATCGCGTTCGACCAGGGATGCCAGCTTGTTCAGAAGTACCGCGCGGTGCGAGCCGTTGAGTTTGCTCCAGGCCCCGCCGTGCAGTTGCGCGTGCGCGGCGCGGACTGCGCGGTCCGCGTCCGCGGTCGTTCCGCAAGCGGCCGTGGCATAGATCTGCTCGTCGACCGGGTTGACCAGGTTCAGGCGGGCGCCGTCGGAGGACTCCGCGTACTCGCCGTCGATGAAGTGTTGCAGGTGCTTTGTCATCTGGAGGGATGGAAGGATGGAGGGACAGACTGCCTGATTCGGCTGCTCATTGGGAGCGGAGTTTCTTCGCGAGCCTGGACGTCCGGGTAGCCCAAATCAGCAAGTCGTGGGCGCGCGCGGAGGCGTTTGCGGGTTATCACGGGTACCTGGTGTTTGGTGCGCCGAGGCACACTTCTTGCATCGGCAGGACTGGAGTTCGTACCCAGCAGCCGCGCACCTCCGGGGTGCACAGGAATCAGGTTTCCCATGGACATCCGTACAGAGCTTTTCAACGACGTGCATCTGCACGCCACATCGGTGCAGGGCTGGGGGCAGACCTACAGCCAGATCTCCTCCGGCGAGGTGCGGTGCAGGCTTGCGCAGTTCTCCACGCCGCGCACCCACGTGTTTCGTGAGCGCATCGATCAGCGGGTGGTGCAGCACGGCGAGGCCCCGCGGGGACAGATCTGCTTCGCGGTTCCGCTGGCCGTGACGGGCGCGGCCCGGGTGCAGGGCCGGGAGGCCGACGAGAAGTGCATTTTCGTGCTGCAGGGGGGGGACGAGTTCATGTTCCACGCACCCATGTGCATGGACATGCTGTCGATCACTTTCGAGCGCGAGGCCTTCGAGCTCGCGATGACCGGTGCCCCCTGGCCCAGGGGAATCGATGCGCTGCTCAAGCAGCCCATCGTGCGTGTGCCCGGCCACCGCCTGGCGGAAAGCCGCGAGCGACTGCTGACCCTGTTCGATGCCGTGCTCGCGCTGCCCCAGGCAATGCACACGATGGAGGCCGAGCAGCAGATCGAACAGGCGATGCTGGGCGAATTGATGCGCCTGATCTCGGACCCGGCCTGCGACAGGGCTCAGCGCAGCGCGGGTTCTCCGCACGACTTCATCGTCGAGAAGTGCCATCGCATCACCGTCTCGGACGCGGCCAACGCGCCCAGCGTGCTGGACCTGTGCAAGCGGCTCAAAGTCAGCCGCCGCACGGTGCAGAACAGCTTCCAGAGCGTCACCGAGACCAATCCGGTGAGCTACATCCGCAGCGTCCGGCTCAACGGCGTGCGCCGCGAGCTCATGTCCACCAGAGCCGCTGAGCTGTCCATCGGCGACGCGGCCGCGAAGTGGGGTTTCTATCACCTGAGTCACTTCGCCGAGAAGTACCAGGAACTGTTCGGCGAACTGCCCTCGCAGACCCGGCGCGCCGGGAGCGCGCAGCGCCGCCGGAGCGCGGCGGCCTGAGCCGCTGCTTGATCCCGCGCGGCCCAGCGCGCGCAGCCCCTTGATGCGGGCTCGCGCGTAACGCGCTCCCACTCCCCTCGTTCCATGTCGCCCGCGCGGCAGGCGTTGCCGCGCGCGCTCCTTCCGGACCGTCGTCGCCCCCTTCGCGGCGGGCGCCTGCGCCCATGCCGCACGGACTTCGTGCGCGCCGCGCACGCCTTGCCGATTCGGGCTACCTCGACGCAAGAACCAGCCAACAGAATCGCTCACTCCAGAGTTGTGCCCGATGTCCGCGAGCATCGTCGAGCCATCCCCTTCTCCCTGCGAGGTGAACCCGTGAACGAAAAAGAGCTGGAATCCCTGAACTTCCCCGACGCGCCGAAGATCGTGTCGTCCACCTTTCCCGGCCCCAAGGCCGCCGCGGCGCTGGCCCTGTCCGCGCGTACCGAGTCGATGGCGCGCGGTGGCGGGCGCATGCCCGTGGTCATGGACCAGGCCTTCGGCGTGACGGTCAGGGACCCCGACGGCAACACCTTCATCGATCTGTCCGCGGGCGTGGGTGTCAGCAGCGTCGGGCGCTGCCATCCCAAGGTGGTCGAGGCCATCCGCAAGCAGTCCGAGATCATGATGCACGCCATGGATATCAACAGCTCCAGGCGCACCCAGCTGGCGGCGAAGATCTCCGAGATCATGCCCGAGGGCCTGCGCGGCGACTGCATCACCTACTTCACGCAAGGCGGCAGCGACGCGCTCGAGGCGGCGGTCAAGTTCGCCAAGCGCATCACCGGACGGCACCAGATCATCGCCTTCCATGGCGGCTACCACGGCGTCTGGCACGCCTCGAACGCGCTGACCACCGGCACCGCCTACCGCAACGGCTACTCGCCGTTCATGGGTGGGGTGATCCATGCCCCCTATCCCTACGCCTATCGCTTCCCCTTCGACACCACGCACAAGAGTGCCGAGCAGATCGCCGGCGAGTACGTGGACTACCTGCTCAACACGCCCTATACCGCGGCCGACGACGTGGCCGCGGTGATCGTCGAGCCGGTGCAGGGAGAGGGGGGCTACGTGCCTCCGTCGCCGGAATTCCTGCAATTGCTGCGCAAGGCCTGCGACAAGAGCGGCGCGTTGCTGGTGGTGGATGAAGTGCAATGCGGCGCCGGGCGCACCGGCAAGATGTGGGCGGTCGAGCACTCCGGGGTGAAGCCCGACATGCTGACCTTCGGCAAGGGCATGGGCGGCGATGTCCCCATGGCGGGCGTGGTCATGCGCTCGGACCTCGCGGCGAAGATTCCCGACGGATCGGCACCCAACACCTTCGCGGCCAACTCGCTGTCGGCCGCCGTCTCGCTGACCAATATCGAACTGCTCCAGGACCCCGAGCTCAAGCTGTTGCAGCGCGCGCATGACCTCGGCCAGGAAGCGCAGGACTACATCCGCGGCTTCGACTGTCCCTTCGTGGGCGAGGTGCGCGGACGGGGGCTGATGATCGGCATCGAGCTGGTCGAGGACAAGGCGACGCGTGAGCCGCTGCGCGGGGAGAACCTCGGCAAGCTCATGAACTACGTGCTGAGCCACGGCGTGATGATGGTGCCTTGCGGGCGCTACACCAACGTGATGCGCGTGATGCCTTCGCTGACCATTCCCCGCTCCTTGCTGTTCAAGGCGCTGGACGTGTTCCGCGACGGTCTGAAGACGCTCTGAACGCCATGTGCCCGACGACCCGCGCGCAAGCGCCCGCGGCACAGCGCTGCCGCGCGCGACGTCCCCGGGCTTGAAACGCGATGACCCTGATCCGAACAGTCCCGGCCGCTTCCGCGGTGCCGGCGAACACGCTGGTGATCGACCTCGACGCCGTGGCCGCCAACTGGCGGACCCTGGGCTCGCGCTCGCCCGCCGGAGTGCCCTGCGCCGCGGTGGTGAAGGCCGACGCCTACGGACTGGGCGCCAGCATGGTCGCGCCCGCGCTGTACCGCGCGGGCTGTCGGCATTTCTTCGTCGCACTGGTCGACGAGGCGGTGGCCTTGCGCCCTCTGCTCCCGCGGGATGCCCGGCTGTACGTGCTGCATGGGGCCCTGCCGGGCGCCGAGGCCGAGTGCCTGGATGCCGGCCTGACGCCGGTACTCAACAGTCTCGAGCAGCTGCGGCGCTGGCAGCAACTGGCGCGCCGGCGAGGCGCGGTGCTGAGGGCCGCGCTGCAGGTGGACACGGGCATGGCCCGCCTGGGCCTTGCGCTGTCCGAAGCGCTCGAACTGGACGCAGGCGCGATCGAGGGCATCGAGCCGGTGCTCTGGATGAGCCACCTGGTGGGCGCGGAGAACCCCGACGACCCTTTCAACGGTGAGCAATTGCGCCGATTCTCGCAATTGCGTCGCCGTTGGCCGCGGGTGCCGGCCAGCCTGGCCAATTCCTCGGGCACTTTTCTCGGCCCGGATTTCCATTTCGAGTTGCTGCGTCCCGGCGCGGCGCTGTACGGCGTCGCCCCGACCGTGGGGCGGCCCAACCCGATGCGCGCGGCGGTGCAACTCAGCGCGCGCATGATCCAGGCCCACGAGATCCCGGCGGGGCAGGGCGTTGGCTACAACCACACGTGGGTGGCGGCGCGCCCGACCCGCGTGGCGACCGTCTCGGTCGGCTACGCCGACGGCTTCCTGCGCAGCCTGAGCAACCGCGGCGTCCTGTACCTCGGCGGCCACCGCGCGCCGCTCATCGGACGGGTATCGATGGATATGGTGAGCGTCGACGTCACCGACGTTCCCGCGGAGCTCATCCATCCCGATGCCAGCTTCGAACTGCTCGGTGCCGGGCAGGACGTGAATGCGCTGGCCACGCAGGCCGGCACCAACGCCTACGAGATTCTCACCAGTCTGGGCTCGCGCTATCGCCGTGTGTATCGCGGCGACGCGCAGCCCGGTGGAGATTGCCCGAGGCCGAATGCCGTTCGCGGCGTTCGGCCGGAGGAAAGCGCCATTCATGGCGACATGAACCCGGCATCCCGCCGGGCGATGAACCCCCACTGAAATACAACACCAGGAGGAGACATGAAAGCATCCAGGAAATTTACCGTCGCGGCACTGCCGCTGCTGCTCGGCATGGCCGCCCAGGCGGCGCATGCCGGCCAGGCTTCGACGACTCCGGCAGCACCCAGTCTGTCCGCGGTTCTCGCGGCGACTCCGGACCTGTCGGTCAGCGGCTTCGTGGAAGCGTCCTACACGCATTTCGACACGCTGATCTCGCCCAGCAACCCCATGCTGCGGGCCTTCGACGTGCGCCAGAACAGCTTCGTGCTCAATCAGGCCACGCTGAACCTGAGCTACCTCCCCGCCAACGGGGCGGGCGCCGCGGTGGTGCTGCGCTCCGGCGCCGATGCGAGGCTCATGCGCTACAGCGAGCAGTGGCCCTTCAGCATGCCGAGCACGCCGTTCAACGTGGCCAACGCCTATGCGCAGTACGCGACGGGGCCGCTGACCGTGCAGGCCGGCAAGATGTGGGGTCTGGCAGGAGTGGAGTCCAACGCCACCATGGACACCAATATCTCCAATTCCTTCCTGTACTGGAATCTGGAACCCGCCACCGTCACGGGCATGCGCGCTTCCTACGTGATCTCCCCGGCGGCCACGGCGGTCGTAGGGGTCAACAACGGCTGGAATTTCACTTCCGCGGTCGCGCAGACATCCAAGACCCTCGAACTGGGCCTCATGGGCGCCCTGAGCAAGACGGTTTCCTACTCGCTGGACATGTATCGCGGGCAATCCCCGCTGTTCGGCGGAGCGACCAGCGGGGATCTGCAGCTCATCAACGCGACCGGCACCTGGAACGCGACGCAGGCGCTGTCATTCCAGGCGGACTTCGATCACGTGACCAAGCAGGAATACCTGGGAGTCGGCACCGGAACGGGCAAAGCCGACGGCCTGGCCCTGTACGCCAACTACTCGTTCACCCCTCAGTGGCAGCTGGCCCTGCGTGGGGAGACCATCAACGACAAGGACGGGATCGTGACCGGGGTCAACGGCACCTCGAATCACCTGCGCGAGACCACGGCGACGATCAACTTCCAGGCCACGCCGAGTCTGAAGTTGTCGACCGAGCTGCGCCAGGACCGCTCGGACCTGGCGATCTACGCGAAGAGCAGCGGACAGTCGAAGAGCCAGACCTCGCTGGAATTGCAGGCGGTTTACGCCTTCTGACTCCCGCATGGGAGTGCGGGGACGGCGAGCCGGAGCGATGTTCTCGTCACGCCGCACGGAGGGGTGCATGCGTGATGGCCATTCATGCGATGGCGGCTCGCCCTCATTTCCCGGCAGCGCGTTGCTGCCGGGTTTTTTTGCCCGCATGATGCGAGGGGCGGGGCCCAGGCTCAAGGACATCGCCGCGAAACCCGTGGCTGTGCGCGAATGCCGGGAAAGTCCGACAGTGCATCACGCTGGGCAGCGCGGCGCGATCCGTCTGCGCGTCGGCGCCCTGACGCTGCGCGAGCGCATCGCCAGTGTCGTGGCCTTCGCAACCGCGCAGCCGGCTGAGACCTGAAAGGAGTTGCGGCTCCGCGCGTCGTTCACGGCGCCGGCAAGGAGCAGGGGTCGACGGTGATCCGGGACGTCACCTCGAGGCGCAGCCCAGCTACCTCCAGATCATCGAGGCGGGGGCGCAGTGCCTTGGCGCGTCCCGCACGCAGCGCCGCCAGCACGCCGGGGCAGTCGAGTCCCCGCAATTTGCCGATCTCGTACCAGGTGCCGTCCCCGGTGTACCCGAACACGGTTCCGTAGCTGTTGCCATGGCGGCCGCTCCCCTGGATCACCACATAGTGCGGCACGCCGGCCTTCGGCAGCAGGGTGTAGATCTCGCAGGGCGTTCCGTCCACCATGCAGCGCACGTCCAGCGAGTTCATGTCCCGCCAGGGCATGGCGACGAATGTGGCCGGCAGCCTGGTGCCCGGTGGGTAGACCCGCGCGCGGGACAGCGCCGGCTCGGGCTTGGGCTCGGGCCTGGCCTCGGCGGTGCGCGCGACGGCGGCGGAGGGGCCGCTCGCGGCCTTGCGTGCAAGTGACGCGACCTGTGCATCCGCGCTGGTCCCGAGTTCCTCGAGGGCCCGCCGCCCGTAGCGTCCCGAGCGCAGGAAGGAGAAGTCGAAGGCCTGCGCCGGAACCTTGCCTTCCCGCAAGCGAGCAAGCTGGCTGTTTACCGCCAGCCGTGACGGATCGGCCAACGGGCTCGACAGCGCGGCCAGCATGACCAGCATGACCAGGCTTGCCATGACGTTCACCGGCTCCAGCGTGCGCAGCCACGCGCCTCGGCGCAGTGCGGCCCAGGTATAGCCCGCACCGTAGAGCAGCGCCACCGCGTCGACTGCGGCGCCGAGAATCCGGCTCGGTGTCCAGCCATACTGATGAATGCGAAGGAACAGTCCGCAGGCCGCCAGCATGCCGAAGGCCAGCAGCATGGGTGCGGCGGCGCGTGCCGCCCATTGCAGGGCCAGGCTCGGCAGCTGCTCATGTCGTCCGTCCCTGTACGCCGCATTGACCAGCACCAGAGTCACCGCGGCCGACCAGAGCAGAGTGGTGGCGGCGTGGCGCGTGGCCCACAGAGGGTGCAGGGAGGTGAAGGGGAGCGCCGCGAGAAAGCACCAGCCCAGCACCGCGGCCAGCGGCAGCAGCCAGGCCATCAGCATCATGACCAGATTGCGCACGCCCAGCAGCACGGCCGGCCGCACGTCGGTGAGGTGCACGGCGAGTGCGAAGGCCATGGCCATCTGGAGGCAGTAAAACCAGGGCAGGTTCATCTGGTACGAAATCCAATCTTCGCCCACCATGATGAACAGCAGGGCGCCGAGTTTCAGCAAACACCAAGTGGCCACCGCAAAGCCGCTCGCGAACAGGAGCCGGACCAAGCACATCCAGCCGCGCTCGATGTACGCGGCGTAGTCGCCGAACAGCGCGTAGCCGCGTTCGCGGTGTTCGAGCAACTGGTTCACGATGAACAGCCCGATGGCGGCACGGAGGATCACGCCGTACGAGGGGACGCTGTACGGCCGACCGTCGCCGCGCCAGACGTCGTAGCCTCCCAGTCCGCACAGTGCCGCCGCGGCGAGGAGCCCATAGGCCAGCAGGTGCCGCGCACGCATGCTGCCGATCTGCGCCAGCGCGATCATCGGAAGGAACGCGGTGCAAAGGACCAGTGCCGAATAGGCCATCCGGTACGGGGTCGCCCACGGGTGCGGGGACAGATCCATCAGGAGCCATGCGAGCAGCCCCTGAATCAGCCCTACGAGCAGGCGAACCGGCAGCAGGGACTCGCCGCCCCCGACGGATGGGATGGGCTCCTGCGCGGAGGCCGATGCCTGCATGGGAAGAGACCTCCTTCGACGCTGCGGAATCAGCTCGGCAGCGAAGCGATCGTAGGTTGGAACGCTATTCCACGCGTGGCGCGGGGACGCAGCGTGGTGCCGCGGCCGCCCGCTGTGCGCTGGCCCTCCGAAACCCGGGCCGTCGATTTCGCGAGCGTCGATGCAGCCCGTCGAGCACGCGATGCGCGTCGAGGGTGCGGATCGGGAGGCTCCGGTCGCGGGGGATTCGCTCTTCGGCTGCGGCGTCGAACCAGAGGCACACCGTGCTCCTGGCAGGTTTGGGCATGGCGGTCTCGCGGTTCCGGGGATCCACTATCCACGACGCGCGAGCCCAGCGGGAATCGACGTCCGGAAATCGGGCTCAACGCGAGGCGCGGCTCCAGTCGACCGCGTGCGCGTAGAAGCGCAGGCCGCCGCCGCCACCCGGCTTCCACGCTCCGCGATGTTGCGAGAAGCCGCTGCAATGGCTGGCCAGCACCGGATGCCGCGAGTCGCGCGGTACCGGCGCGCCCGTGCGCCAGTCGATCGAGGAGCGAGGCAGCCAGCGCTGCAGGACTCCCGACTCGTCGAGGCGCCGAAGCAACATGCGGCCGTCCGCGGTGATCGGGCCGCAGCAGGGCGCCGCGGTCGCGCCCCACGCGGGGGCCGGCCCGAGAGCCATCAACGCCGTCAGCGCGACCGCGCGAACAAGGGCGGATCCTCGCACGGCGGCCTGACCGGCGCAGGCAGGTGCCACCGCGGGCCTGCCCGCCGAAGCCTTCATGTTCACGCGATCGCCTTCGCGAGCTTCGCCGCGGGTCTGGCGCGCCGCAGCCCGTCGAGGACTCGATCCGCATCGAGGGCGCGGATCGGAACCGTCTCGTCGCGCGGGATCAGCCCCTCGGCGATCAGGTGCTCGTAGCGCAAGGCACAGACCCGCAGGAAGGAGGAGAAGTTGCCGACGGCACCGCGCTCGGCCACCAGTTCGTCGTGCAGGCGCGTGATCAACTGGCCGACCGACATGCCGTCGCGCCCCGCGATCTCCTCCAGCACCGCCCAGTGCAGATTCTCCAACCTGACACTGGTGACCACCCCGTGCAGGCGTACCGAGCGCGTGCGACTCGCGTAGCTCGCGGGATCCGCGCTGATGAAGATCTTGCACATGTGCGTCCCCTTGGACTCCCGAGACGCCGATCCTACAGGCTGATGCGGGTGCCGAGAACCTCCAGGAACTGGCTCAGCCAGGCCGGATGCGCGGGCCAGGCCGGCGCGCTCACCAGCTTGCGGTCGGTCACCGCGGCGTCGATCGCGATGTCCATGTAGGTGGCGCCGGCGAGTTCGACCTCGACCCGGCACGCCGGGTAGGCACTGAGCCGGCGTCCGGCGAGCAGTCCGGTTGCGGCCAGGAGTTGCGCGCCATGGCAGATGCACGCCACCGGCTTGTCGCCGGCAAGGAAATGCTGCGCCACCTTGACCACGCGCGGGTGCATGCGCAGGTACTCCGGCGCCCGCCCGCCCGGAACGACCAGCGCATCGTAGGCCTCGGGGTCGACGTCGGCGAGGGTCGCGTTCAGCGTGAAACGATGCCCGACCTTCTCGCTGTAGGTCTGCTGGCCCTCGAAGTCGTGGATCGCCGTCATCACGTAGTCGCCGCTCTTCTTGTCCGGCGCCACGGCATGCACCGTGTGCCCGACGGCCTGCAGGCACTGGAACGGGACCATCACTTCGTAGTCCTCGCCGAAATCGCCGCACAGCATCAGGATCTTGCTCATACAAAGCTCTCCGATTCAGGTCTGGAAGGCTTCATTCTTCGATTCCTTCGCCGGCGTCGGTAGTAGCGGCTTATGGGGTGCATCGTGGTTTTCCCTGAGTCGAGCGGCAAGCGCCGGATGCGGTCGCCGGCTCGCTGCCTGCGCTGGCTCGCCGCGCCGCCGTGCCATGCATGAACTCATGCAAAGCATGCAATTCCCCCTCGAATCGACGCTCAACATAATCACCTCGCTCGCACCCCCAGCGCGTGCTGGATGGAGCCCTTGCCTCCACGCGTGGAGCCGGAGCCAGTCAAACCAAACAATGCGATCAGGAGACTCATGTCTAATTCCAGCATCAGCGAGCGGATGGATCGGTTGCCGATCACCCGGCCCCACCGGATTGCCATCTTCGCCCTCGCCTTCGCCTACTTCTTCGAACTCGCCGACCTCAACACCTTCGCCTTCGCGGCGCCTGGTGTCATGCAGGCCTGGCACATCGCCGTCGGGTCGGTGGCGCTCATCACCTCCGCGAGTTTCGGCGGCATGTTCCTCGGAGCGGTATCGGCGGGTTGGCTGGCCGACTCGATCGGGCGCAAGCGCGCGCTGATCGTCACCGTTCTCTGCTACGCCCTGTTCTCGCTGCTCAACGCGGCATCGTGGGACGTGGCTTCGCTGGCCACGTTCCGGTTCCTCACCGGTGTCGGGCTGTCCGGCATGACGGTGACAGCCAACACCTATGTCAGCGAGTTCTTCCCCGCCAACGTGCGCGGCAAGTACATGGGGCGCATCATGACCGTCGGACTGATCGGCATTCCGGCCACGGCGTGGTTTGCCCGCACCTTCGTGCCCATGGCCCCGTGGGGCTGGCGTACCGTGTTCGTCTGGGGAAGCCTGGGCTTGTTCGCGCTGATCCTGATCGCGCGCATGAAGGAGTCTCCGCGCTGGCTGCTTCGTCGCAACCGCGAGGCGCAGGCGCTGCAGATCGTCGAGGAACTCGAGGCACTGGCCGCGTCGCGTCCGGCCTCCGCGCCCGCAACCAGCGTGCACGTCCGTCGCGAACCCATCGACTATGGCCGCAGGGTACCCCTGGCACGGCTGTTCGAGCCCGCGGAGCGCAACCGTACCTTCATCCTGCTGCTGGTGTGGATCTTCCAGACCCTGGGCTTCTATGGATTCGTCGCCTGGGTTCCCACGCTGCTGGTCAAGCACGGCTTCTCGGTCGTCCATTCGCTGACCTACGCCAGCCTGATTGCCGTGTGCAATCCGCTGGGGGCGATCGCTGCCTCGTACCTGGTGGAGCGATTCGAACGCCGATGGTTCATCGCCGTTACCGGCGTGCTCATCGCTGCATTCGGACTGGGCTTCGGCCTGTCCTTCCATCCAGCCGCGATCGTGGTGTTCGGCGCGCTGGTCATGCTCAGCATCCAGGCCATGGCCGTCGCCCTGTACACCTATACGCCGGAAATGTTCCCGACCGATGTGCGCTCCACCGGCATGGGCCTGACCTATGGCGTCGGCCGTCTGGCCAACGTCCTGGGCCCCTTCGTGGTCAGTGCCCTGTTCGTGGCCCATGGATACGGCAGCGTGTTCGTCTACATCGCCGCGTGCTGGCTGGCGGTATCCGCGGTGGTCGCCCTGTTCGGGACTTCCACGACCGGTCGTTCCCTGGAGGTGTTGCACGGCAGCGCCGCGGGCACGCAGGAGGCTGTGCGATGAACCAGTTGGCCGAATGGATCGGTCGCAGCGAGAGCCGTGACGACGTGGTCACCACCGCGCCGGTGCGCGGCCTGACGGCCACGCTGGACCGGGAGCCCGAGGAGATTCGGGCCGACATGGCGCTGCCCCCGCTGTGGCACTGGCTGTACTTCCTGCCCACCGAGCGCCAGAGCGACATCGGTGCCGACGGCCACGCCAGACGCGGCGGCTTCCTGCCCCCGGTTCCGCTGCCCCGACGCATGTGGGCGGGGAGCGAGTTCGAGTTTCGCGCGCCGGTGCGGCTTGGGGATTCGGTACGTCGCACGAGCACGATCGCCGATGTGACCCATAAGCAGGGTCGCACCGGCCCTCTCGTGTTCGTGAGGGTTCGGCACGAGGTCCGCTGCAATGGCGCCTCCGACCCGGCCATCGTCGAGTTCCACGACATCGTCTACCGCCAGGCGCGCCAACCGGGCGACGTGGACCCCG
>JAKBNS010000185.1 GCA_021830925.1 Pseudomonadota bacterium
GGCCACGACGGCGGCGGCGGGGCGCTGCACGCCGATGCGACGCAGCAGGTCCAGCGCATTGCCCACGATGTCGAGCTTGGATTTCAGGTCCGGCGCGATGTTCACCACGCAGTCGGCCAGCGCGAGCAGCTTGTGGTAGCGGGGCAGGTCGAACACGAAGGCGTGGCTGATGCGCGTGTTCGAACGCAGGCCCGTCTCTCGATGCACCACCGCGGACATCAGTTCGTCGGTGTGCAGCGAGCCCTTCATCAGCGCGCGCAGCGTCCCTTCGCGGGCGAGTTCCACGGCCCGGGCGGCGGCCGCCTGCGGGGCGGCGTCGGTGTCGACGATCTCGAAGTCGCGCGCGTCCACGCCGGCCTTCTCGGCGGCGGCCTCGACGAGGCGCCGATTGCCGACCAGAAGGGGTTGCGCGACACCCTCGTCGAGAATCAGCCGGGCCGCCTGCAGCGCCAGGGCGTCGCAGGGATGCACCAGGCCGATGCGCGTGCGCTCGCACGAGGCGATGAACCGCGCGCGCTCGATGAGTTGACGAAGGCGCGGGAAGTCGCGCGAAAGGTCCGGGTCGCCCCGGGGCTTGTCGCTTGCCTCGGGGCGCGGGCCGGACGCGGCCCCCGCCCCGGCGCGGGGGGCGGGCGCGGCCTTCACACGTAGTCCTTGTACTTGTCGAGGAAGCGCACCGGCTTGCTCAAGGCGTCACGCCGGAACGGATCGCCCAGCTCGCGGGTGCACATGATCTCGATCACGCAGGTCTTGCGCTGGTTCATCTGCATGTCCACCGCGCGCTCGAGGGCTGCGCCCACGTCCTCCAGGCGGTCGACCACGATGGCCTCCGAGCCCATGGCGCGCGCGATGCCGGCGAAGCTCTCGCTCTCCAGCTCGCCGGCCACGAAGCGGCGGTTGTAGAAGTCCACCTGGTTCTTCTTTTCCGCGCCCCACTGGCGGTTGTGGAACACCACCGCGGTGACCGGGATGTCGTGGCGCACGCAGGTCATGATCTCCACCATGCTCATGCCCCATGCCCCGTCGCCGGCGTAGGCGATGGCCGGGCGGTCCGGGGCGGCCAGCTTGGCGCCGATGATGGTGGGCAGCGCATAGCCGCAGTTGCCGAAGCTCATGGGCGCAAAGAAGCTGCGCGGCTCCTCGAAGCGCAGGTAGCTGTTGGCCACCGAGTTGATGTTGCCGATATCGGTGGACACCATGGCGCGCGCCGGCATGGCCTTCTCGAGCTCGCGCAGAACCTGGCGCGGGTGCAGGTATTCGCCGCCGCTGAAGGGCTTTTCCTGCTTCGCTTCCTCGATCATGTCGAGGCTGTAGGCGTCGCGCTCGTGGGTCCAGGAATCAAGTTCCTTTTCCCAGGCTTCCTTCTCGGAGCGGATGGTCTCGGCGCGCTGGGCCTTGCTCGCGTCGCAGGCCAGGCCGCGGCCCTGCAGGCGCTGCGCGATGGCCTTCGCGGCCGCCTTGGCGTCGCCGCAGATTCCGACCGTGATCTTTTTCACCAGGCCCAGGTTGGTGTGGTCGGCCTCGACCTGGATGATCTTGGCGTTCTTGGGCCAGTAGTCCATGCCGTGCTGGGGCAGGGTGCCGAAGGGGCCCATGCGCGAGCCCAGCGCGACCACCACGTCGGCCTGCGCGATCAGTTTCATCGCCGCCTTGGAGCCCTGGTAGCCCAGCGGGCCCGCCCACAGCGGATGGCTGGCGGGGAAGGCGTCGTTGCGCAGGTAGCCCGTGACCACCGGCGCGCCCAGGCGCTCGGCCAGTTGCCGGCACTCCTCGACCGCGTCGCCCATGACCACGCCGCCGCCGGCCAGGATCACCGGGAACCTGGCCTGCGCCAGCAGCTCGGCCGCGTCGTTCAGGCTCTGCTCGCCGCCGGCGCCGCGTTCCACGAGCATCGGGCGCGGGATCTCGCACTGGATCTCGCCGTAGAAGTAGTCGCGCGGAATGTTCAGCTGGGTCGGGCCCATTTCACTCATCGCGCGGTCGAAGCAGCGCCCGGTGAACTCGGCCATGCGCTTGGGATTCACCACATGGCCCTGGTACTTGGTGAACTCCTGGAACATCGGCAACTGGTTGGCCTCCTGGAAACCTCCCAGGCCCATGCCCATGGTGCCGGTCTCCGGGGTGACGATGACCACCGGGCTGTGCGCCCAGTAGGCGGCGGCGATGGCGGTCACGCAGTTGCTGATGCCGGGGCCGTTCTGGCCGATCACCACGCCGTGGCGGCCGCTGACGCGGGCGTAGCCGTCGGCCATGTGCGCGGCGCCCTGCTCGTGCACCACCGGGATCAGGCGGATGCCGGCGGGCGCGAAGATGTCCATCGCATCCATGAAGGCCGAGCCCATGATGCCGAAGATGTCCGTCACTCCGTTGGCGACCAGGGTTTCGACAAAGGCCTCGGAAGGGGTCATTTTTTGCACGCCGGTGACGACTTTGCGGTTGTCGGCGGGAGGGGTCAGGCTCATGGCGGGAAGTCTCCGGTTGGAATAGGGCCTTGGTGGAAATTGCAAAAAACGAGACGTAGCATTCCATCCAACGGTGGGCGAACTATAGGATCCGACTGTCTGGGCGTCAACAGAGAATTCCGGATTCCGGTATATGATGTTTCAAAAATCGAAATTCCACCGGCCGCGCAAGAGAGACAAAGTCCATGCAAAGTGTTGAAATCCCACGGCCCGAGCAGGGCACGGGTGCCGGCGATACGCCGTTGGCGCGGCTGTTCGGACTGCTCGAGGCGGTGGCTGGACGCGACCAGCCGTTCACGCTGCAATCGATGGCCGCCGAGCTGGGCTTGCCCAAGCCCACCGTGCACCGACTGCTGGCGCAACTCGAACAGGCGGCGCTGCTGCAGCGCCAGGGCGACGCCCGGCACTACGCGGCCGGATTGCGTCTGCGCCGGCTGGCCGAGCAACTGATGCTCAACGACAGCTTCAACGGTGCGCGTCGCATGGTGCTGCGCTCCGTGGTGCAGGAACTCGGCGAGAGCTGCAACATCACGGCGCTGGCGGGCAGCGAGGTGGTGTACCTGGACCGGGTGGAGACCGCGGCGCCGCTGCGCTTCTATCTGCACCCGGGCTCGCGCGTGCCGGTGCATTGCTCGGCCAGCGGCAAGCTGATGCTGGCGCAGATGCCGCCGGCCCAGCGCAAGCGCCTGCTCGGACACGTGCCGCTGGACGCCTATACCGGCGCCACCATCACCGACCCGGCGCTGCTCGAGCGCGAGCTCGAGCAGGTACGCGAGCAGGGCTACGCGCTGGACCGGGAGGAATTCCTGCCCGGCCTGCTGTGCGTGGCCGTGACCGTGCCGGCCGACGCCGGGCGCCTGAGCAATCTGTGCGTGGCGGTGCAGGCGCCGGTGATGCGCCTGAGCGCCGAGCGCGCGCCGCAGGTGCTGCCGGCGCTGCGTCGCGCCGCCCAGGCACTGGCTCGCATCGAGGCCGACGCCATGCCCCGCGCGCAACGCGCCTGAGACTTCCCTCCTGCTCCGATCCGCCATGACCGACCTGAACGACCTGCGGCCCGAGCGCATGCTCGGCGTGCGCGAAACCTTCGGCATCGATTCCGACCTCCAGGTGCCGGCTTTCGCCGAGCGCGACGACCACGTGCCCGAGGTGGACGAGGCCTACCGCTTCAACCCCGACGTGACGCTGGCCCTGCTGGCCGGCTTCCGGCGCAACCGGCGCGTGCTGGTGCAGGGCCTGCACGGCACCGGCAAGTCCACCCACATCGAGCAGGTGGCCGCGCGCCTGAACTGGCCCTGCGTGCGGGTGAACCTGGACGCCCACATCAGCCGCCTCGACCTCGTCGGCAAGGACGCGGTGGTGCTGCGCGATGGTGCGCAGGTCACCGAATTCCAGGAAGGCATCGTGCCCTGGGCGCTGCAGCGCCCGGTGGCGCTGATCTTCGACGAGTACGACGCCGGACGCCCGGACGTGATGTTCGTGATCCAGCGCATCCTCGAGCGCGACGGCAAGTTCACCCTCACCGACCAGAACCGCGTGCTCAGCCCCCACCCGCACTTCCGGCTGTTCGCCACCGCCAACACCGTCGGGCTGGGCAACCTCAACGGCCTGTACCAGGGCGTGCAGCGCCTGAACCACGCGCAGATGGACCGCTGGGACATCGTCGCCTCCCTGAGCTACCTGCCCGCGGCGGAGGAAATCGCCATCGTGCTGGCGCGCGTGCCGGGCAAGGACACGCCGGCCGGGCGCGAACTGGTGGCGCGCATGGTGGCCGTGGCCGAGCTCACGCGCCGGGGCTTCGCCGCCGGCGACGTGTCCACGCTGATGTCGCCGCGCACGGTGATCACCTGGGCCGAGAACTGCGAGATCTTCCGCGATCCCGCCGTGGCCTTCCGGCTGTCCTTTCTCAACAAGTGCGACGACGCCGAGCGCGCGCTGGTGGCCGAGTACTACCAGCGCTGTTTCGACCAGGAGCTCGACACCGGCGCCGCCGCCGCGGCCTGAGGGCGCTGCCATGGACGAGGAACGTGCGCTGGCGCGCCGGCAGCGCCACCTGGAGGAACTGTGCGGCGCGACCATCCGCGCCGTCTCGGGGCAGCCGCAGCTGCAGTGGCGCGGCGGACGACTGTGGCGCGGCGCGCAACGCCTGCCGCGCTTCGCCGCCCATCTCTACCCGGCATTCGGGCAGGCCGACCTGGGCTCCCTGCGCGGCGCGGCCGACGGCCTGGCCCTGCGCGTGTCGCGTTCGGACTCGGCGCTGCATCGATCCGTGCAACCCGCCGACGCAGTGGAGCGTCTGGTGTTCGACATGCTGGAGCAGTTCCGGGTCGAATCCCTGGCCCCGGTGGTGCAGCCCGGGCTGCGCCGCAACCTGGAACATCGCTTTCGCGCCTGGTCCGACGAGTTCGTGGCCTCCGGCCTGACCGAGGGCGCGTTGGGCATCCTGGTGTTCACGGTGGCGCAGGTGGCGCGCACCCGCATCACCGGCGAGGAGTTGCCCGAGCCCGTTGCCGATCTCATCGAAGGCACGCGCTTCGGCCTGGCCGACGTGCTGGGCCCGGCCATGCGCGAACTCGCGCGCCTGCGCGACGACCAGCAGGCCTATGCGCGCGTGGCTCTCGACCTGGCCGCGCAGGTGGGGGTGCGCTCCCGCGAACTACGCGAGCAGGGCGATGCGCCGGAGGCGCCCGATGCGGCCGAGGCGAAGGACGGCCGCAACGCCTTCGAATGGCTGATCGAGCCCGACGGCGGCGAGGGCGACGCCTTGCCCGCGGCGGCCTCGAGCCGTGGCTGCGCCTCGCTCGAGGCCGTGGGCTACCGCGTGTTCACGCGCGCCTGGGACCGCGAGGTGCAGGCCGCCGCGCTGGTGCGCCCGCAACTGCTGAGCGAATTGCGCCAGCGCCTGGACGCGCTGGCTGCCGCCAGCGGCTTGCATGTCGGGCGCCTGGCGGGCCAGTTGCGCGTGCTGCTGGCGCGCGCCCAGCCGGACGGATGGGAGGGTGGACACGAGCAGGGGCGCATCGACGGTCGTCGCCTGGCACGCCTGGTGGCTTCGCCGGCCGAGCGCAGGCTGTTCGTCGAGCAACCTCATCAGCCGCTCGCGGACTGCATGCTGAGTTTCCTGATCGACTGCTCGGGCTCGATGCGCCAGCATGCGGAGGCGGTGGCGCTGCTGGTGGATTCGTTCTCGCGGGCGCTGGACCTGGCGGCCGTGGAGCACGAGATCCTCGGTTTCACCACGGGCGCGTGGAACGGGGGCAGGGCGCGGCGCGACTGGCTGCGCGCCGGCCAGCCGCGCCACCCCGGGCGGCTCAACGAGGTGACGCACCTGGTGTTCAAGGCGCGCGAATCCTCGTGGCGGCGCTCGCGTGCCGGCATCGCCGCGCTGCTCAAGCCCGATCTGTACCGCGAGGGCGTGGACGGCGAGGCCGTGCAGTGGGCCGTCGCGCGCATGCAGGGCCTGGGCCACCGCCGGCGCCTGCTGCTGGTGATCTCCGACGGCTGTCCGATGGACACCGCCAGCGAGAACGTCAATCCGCCCGGCTACCTCGAGCGACACCTGGTGGATGTGGTGGAGCGCGCCCGCGCGCGCGGCGAGGCCGAGGTGATGGGCGTGGGCGTGGGGCTGGATCTGGGGGCGCTGTACCCGGTCAGCACCGCGATGGACCTGTCCCAGCTGCGCGGCAACGGGGCGCTGCGCGAACTGCTGGCCCTGCTGGCGCGCACGCATTAGCCGGCCTGCGCCGCGCTGCGCCCGCGCTCAGCCGGCCGCTGCGACCTTTCGACCCAGTTCGGCCAGGCACTGGATGAGGTCGCGGCGCGTCAGTCGGTACATGCGTCCCGACGAGCCCCGCAGCGCGACCGCGTGGTTCTTGTCGAGCAGTTGCTGCAGGCTGGTGTTGCCGGGATCGTGGCCTTCGATGTAGCGCTGTACCCGACAAGGGGCGCGCACGAAGTCCTCGGCCAGTTCGGGCCATGGATCCAGCGCCTTGAGCTCGCGATCCCACAGCAGGTACCCCGCGAGCGCGCCCCACGGCGTACGCGGATGGAGCGGATCCACCGCATGGCGCGGGCGGGCGGCCCAGCGTGCCACCTCGGACATCGGCATGGGCCGCGCGATGCCGAATCCCTGTCCGCAATCGGCGCCCATGACGGCGGCGGCCTCGATCAGGCCGAGGTTCTCCAGGCCTTCCACGGTGACCGACGCTCCCAGTTCATGCGCCAGTTGCGTGAGGTAATAGATGAAGCCGAAGGCTCGATGCGGATGCTTGTGCGCGGCTCGCCGTACCAGCGCCTGGTCGATCTTGACCTCGTCGAAGGGCATGGTGTCCAGACGCAGCAGGGAACTGTGTCCGGAGCCCAGGTCGTCCTGGACCAGACGGATGCCCAGCGCCTTCAACTCGCGCAGGAAGTGGTCGCGGTTGTCCGTGGGCTTGAACTCCTGCGACTCCAGGATTTCGAGTTCCAGGAATCGGCCATCGGTGCGGGCGTCGCGCAGGCTGCGCAGCAGAACCTCGCGGAAGGCCGGGTCGCCGATGCCCTGCGGCGGAAGGTTCAGGGACGCCGACACGCGCAGGCCTTGCGCGTGCCACGCCGCCAGGTCGCGGCAGACCTGCTCGATGCCGAACTCGAACAGGCGCAGCAGGTCGTGGTTGCCCAGCGTGGGCAGGAACTCTCCGGGGCTGACAAGCGTGCCGTCGCGCTGGACCAGGCGGCCGAGGGCCTCCACCTTGCGCAACGCGCCCGAGCGCAGGTCGACGATGGGCTGATACACCATGACCATGCCGCGCGTGGCGACCAGATCCCTGTAGTGCTGGCGCAAGGCATGCGCGACCACCTTGCCCTGCACATGCCGCAGCGCCGCCAGCGCCAGGGTCTGCTGCACATGCTGCAGGAACAGCTGCCGTCCCCGGGCGCGAAAGAATCCGGGCCAGCGGCTGTAGACGCTGAGCATCGCGAAAGTCTGGCCCGTCTCGTCGGGCAGCGGGATCGCCACGCTGGAGCGCAGGCCCAGGCGTGTGCCCAGCGCATGCCAGGGCTCCGTGGCGGGGTCGAACCGGTAGGCATCGCTGGAGGTGACCTGAGCCGTGCGCCACGCGTACGCGGCTACTGGCTCGGCCTGGCCGTCGCCCCACGCCTCGGGTCCGACGCGGATGCCCGGTGCCTCGCCGGCTGCGATGGCGTCGACCTGCGCCTGCGCCAGCGCACCGTCCAGCGCCTCGATTTCCAGCGCTCCGTGGGCGCCCAGCCGGGACACGTTCGCCGCCAGCACGCCGTCGATGGCGCACAGGCTCTGGAGCACGCCCTGGTAGAGGTCGATGGTGCTGCGCGCCGTCATCGCGACTTGCTGGATGCCCGCGAGCGCGCGCGACAACTCCTCGTCGACCTGCTGGTAACCCGCGCTTTGCGCCTGCAGGTCGAGCAGCAGGCGGCGGTCGAGCACATGCTGCAGATGCAGGCGCACGCCGCGCGGCAGATCGTGCAGGCAATCGTGCAGCGCCTGCTGGTACAGGTTGTAGGCGTCGATCAGCCACATCATGTCCACGCCCACCAGCGCATGCACGCGCCCGACGCGACACGCCTTGTCTCGGTGCGCGTCGGCGTCGAGCCGCGGATCCAGCAACATCAGCAGGTGCCCGGTCTGCGCCGACTGCAGGCGCTGGAATTCCTGCGCTCCCAGCAGGTCGAGGAGGGTGCGCGTCTCGCCGGCCTGCATCAGCGAGCCGTAGAACCGTTGGGCGAAGCTCTGCGTCACCCCGGTGGCGCTGTGGCGAAGCTCATGCAGCAGCGGGGCCACGGCCGGGCCGTAGATCTCCTCGTGGGACAAGGGCGCAAGGACCATCGCTCGGTTCATGGGACAGGGCCAGGGCGCGTGCGCCCGCTCAGACCATGACTTCCTCCAGATGCCGGGCCATGCCGAGCAGGTCGTCCGACAGCCGGCCCACGCTCTGGAACTGGCCCGATACGGTCTGCAGCGTGTTCACGGCCTGCTGCGTGGTGTGTCGGCCCTGGGCGGTATGGCCGGTGATGCCCTCGACCTGCGAGCCGATGGCGTCGACATGCTGCTGGACCTTCGAGGTCGCGTCCTGCACCAGCAGCGCCAGGTTTCGCACCTCGTCGGCCACGACGGCGAAGCCGCGACCGTGATCCCCGGCGCGTGCCGCCTCGATGGCCGCGTTCAGCGCCAACAGGTTGGTCTGCGCGGCGATTTCCTGAATGGTCCGCACGATGCCGCCTATGCTCCTGGCGGCGGCGCCGAGGGATTCGACGCTCCGCGTGCTCGCGCGCGCCAGCTCCTGCAGCGCGCGCAACACCTCGACCGCCGTTTCCAGCCCGCGCAGGCTCGTGTGCATTTCGGTCTGCAATCCCTCGGAGGCGCCGAGCAGTGCCCGGGACAGGTTCTCCACCGCGGTGCGCGCGGTGATGTCGAGCCAGCTCGCATGAAAAGCCACCAGGCGGCCCTCGGCCGTGCGCACCGGATAGACGCTGATGCGGTAGCGGGACTTGCCCAGGTTCAGGGCAACGACATAGCTGCCGCGCTTGCCCTCGACCAGCTCGCGGAAGATACCCTTCTGGACCTCGGGGTTGCGGTGGAACCGATGAATGCTGCGGCCTGCCGAGTCCGCCACGTCGGCGCCTTGCAGATGCGCGTTGAGCTCGTCGCGCCGTTGCGCGAACAACTCGCGGGCCGCGGCGTTCATGAACAGCAGCTTGTTCTCGTAATGCTCGTCGGCCTCGGCGAGCATTTCCAGGGTCGTCAGGGGGCCGAGCAGGTTCTCGGCCATGAACAGCAGTTGCTCCGGGCTCATCGCGCCGTGTCTCCGTTCGCAGCGTGTGATTCAGGAGAATAAGGAGTGGAACCATTCGCATATGGCCGAATACAGACAAGTCATGGGCGAAAAGTGCCAATGAATCAGCGGCCAGATGGCGAATCGATAGCAGCATATATATACGTAACATAATGTGTTTTCGCGGTACTCCGCTACGTATACTCGCGTTCCAGACGGAACAGCCCCCATTCGCCGAGGAGCGCGCACGTGTGTCCGGTCATGCTCAAGCGCTGGTCCACCAGCGATGTCCCGCCGTGGATGGCCCGCGACTACTGGCTTGCCCTGCTGCGCGATCGGATCTTTCACGCCGATCTGGATGTGCCGCGCGAGGCCTGCGTCGAGGCCACGTTGGTGCAGGCCTCCTGCGGGCCGCTGCGAATGTCCTGGGTCGACTCGAGGGTTCCGCGCATCGTGATGCCGGCCGCTTCCGTCGAGCGTGCCGGCACCGACTCCGATGTCTTGCTGATGGTGATGGATGCGCCGTCCGACTGGACTCTGCGTGGTGGGCGCGAGGGCTTCGCGCTGGGGCCCGGCGACGTTGTCTGCGCGGACTTTCGCGCGGGCTTCGAGATGCGGCGCCCCGGTCGCGCCCGGACCTTGTCGGTCTCGCTGTCCGGATCGTGGCTGCGGACCTGGTTGCAGGAGGCCGATTTCGCGAAGCCGCAGGTGATCCGGGGAGATTCCGGCTGGGGCGCGGTCCTGTCGCTCGCGCTGCGCCAGTTCCAGCCGCAGGAAGTGAATGCGCTGGGTTCCCGGCGCGACGCGCTGGCCACCCAGCTCGGCAGCTTGCTCGCGCTCGCGCTGGGCGAGCGCGCGGCGGGTGGCGGACGGCACGCCGATCCGGACAACCTGGCCCGGATCGCGCAGGCCTGCGTGCAGCGCCACTTCGCCGAGTTCGGGCTGACCGCGGCGGAGGTCGCCGCCGAACTCGGGGTTTCCGAGCGCACCCTGCACCGGGCGCTGGCCCGCGGCGGCGGCTCCTTCGGCGAGCGCCTGCAGGCGCAGCGCATGGCGGCGGCCAGGCGGTTGTTGGGCGACCGGCATTTCGCCGCCTTGACGGTGGCCGAGATCGGCCGGCGCGTCGGCTACGCCGATGCCTCGCATTTCGTGCGGCGCTTCAAGTCCGAGCATGGGCAGACGCCGGGCGCCATGCGTCGGCGTTCCTCGCTGGGCGACGCGGGCTGATCGACACCGCGATGCGCCGCGTGCCTGCGCGAGCGGCCAGACGCGGTCGAGCGCCGGGACGGCGAAGCGGCCCAGGCCTCAGCGCGTCTGGCCGGCCAGGTCCGGCGCGGGGGCCTCGCCGTGCTCGTTGCTCGGCCAGCGCAGGCGGCGCCTGGGTAGATGCTGCGGCCATTCGCGCTGCAGGTACGACACCATGGCCTCGCGCACGCGGCAGCGCAGTTCCCAGGCGCGCGCCGAGTTGGCCGCGCTCATCAGCAGGCGCACCTGCAGCGCCTGGTCGTTCGATTCGGTGACGTGGACCAGCGCATGACGCCCGTCCCAGTCCGGGTCGGAGGCGCACACCCGCTTGAGCTCGTCGCGCAGCGCCTGCACCGGCATGCCGTAGTCGACCCACAGGAATACCGTGACGAGCAGGCTCGCGCTGGTGCGCGTCCAGTTCTCGAACGGGTGCTCGATGAACCACTGCAGGGGCAGGATCAGCCGGCGGTCGTCCCAGATGCGAAATACCACGTAGGTGCCGGTGATCTCCTCCACGCGACCCCACTCGCCTTGCACGATCAGCACGTCGTTGATGCGGATCGGCTCGGTCAGCGCGATCTGCAGCCCGGCCAGCAGATTGCTCAGCACCGGCCGCGCGGCGAAGCCCACGACCACGCCGGCGATTCCCGCGGAGGCCAGCAGGCTGGTGCCGATCTGTCGCACGCCGGGAATGCTCATCAGCGCCAGGCCCAGGCCGATGAGCACCACGAGCAGGTTGATCACCCGCGTGAGCACCCTGGCGCGGGTCAGCGCGCCGCGCGCCTGCAGGTTGGTGTCGAGCAAGCGCGGGTCGTCGGGCAGATCGAGGCCGCCGCGGCGCAAGGTCACGGCTTCGCCGCCGGCCTGCACGACGCGGGTTCCCAGCCACGTGAGACTGGCGATCAGGGCCAGTTGCAGGATCAGCAGCAGCCAATCGGGCACGCCGTGGCGCGCATGCAGGAGCACCATGTCCAGGCGCAGCACAAGCAGGATCCAGACCGCGACCAAGGCGCGCCGCGAGCGCATCCACAGCAGCGGTCCGACGCTGCCCGAGCGCAGCGCGCGCAGCACCAGGCGGGCGATCAGTGCGAAGGCCGGAAGCGCCAGCAGGGTCAGCGCGATGGCGGCCGATTCGGGAGCGTGCGCGCCGATCCAGGCGGCGGCGCGGTTCACGATGTCTTCGTGCATGCGTCGAGTCGAGGAGCCCCGCGGGGCAGGGCGAGCGGCCGCGTAGGAGCCGCGCGAACCATGTCAGGCCCGGTCGCCGCGAACGGCGCGCGCCTGCAAGCGCGGGCCCGGGCGAACGCGCATTTGCTTCTCGCGGCAAGCGGGCCGATAAGCATTCTAGTGGCTCCGTGCCGCCTCGAACGCGCGCGTTTGCGCTTGGTTGCCACTCGCGTAGGCGCAGCTTAGACTGCGCCGTTGCATTCATTTTCCAGCGTCGCAAGAAATCCAAGACAGGGGAGTCCGAGAACATGCGCAAGCGCGATTTTTGCAAGGCGGTGGCCGCCTTCGCGGGCACGGCCGTCACCCACCTCAGTTTCGCCCAGGGCACCGACGGCGTGCTCAAGCGGGTTCTTGCCAGCGGCGAATTGCGCGTGGGGGCCGTCGCGGCGGCGGTCCCGTATTTCGTGAAGAATCGCGAAACAGGGCAATGGGAAGGTTTCTGTCCCGATTTCGCGCAGAGCTTCGCCAAGAGCCTGGGCGTGAAGGTCAAGTTCGTCGAGACCACCTGGGGCAATGCGGTGCTCGACCTGCAATCGGGCAAGATCGACGTGATGTTCGGCGCCGGTCCCACGCCGGCGCGCCGCAAGGTGCTCGATTTCTCCATCCCGCTGTTCCACAACACCTTCACCGCCGTGTGCCGCAAGGGCGTGATGGTCAAGGACTGGGAGCAGTTGAACAAGCCGTCGATGCGCGTGGCCGTCGACCTGGGATCCAACCAGGACGCCTTCGCCACCGCGCGCCTGCCCAAGGCGACCATCCTGCGCTTCACCCAGTCCAGCGAGGCCACGCTTGCCGTGCAATCCGGGCGTGCCGACTGCCAGGCGCTGGTGGTGCTGCTGGCCGAACCGCTGGTCAAGTTGCAGCCGCAGGTGGGCTCGATGTACGTGCCCTCGCCGGTCAGCACCTCCGACGTCACGGTGGCCGTGGACAAGGGCGTGGGCGATGCGCTGCTCAAGCGCCTGGATGCCTGGATCACCCAGGCGCGGGCCAAGGGCGAGATCCAGGCCGACATTCTCAAGAACATGCAAAAGCTCGTGGGCATCCCGCCCAGCAGCTTCCCGCCCGAGGTGAAGTTCTGAGTGGCGGGTATCCGCGACACGGGCGGCGGGGCGGCGGATCAGGCCATGCGCGACGGCACTGCGCGCAAGGGGCATCCGGCGATCTGGTGGGTGCTGGCCGCGGCCGTCGGTGTCGTGCTGCTGGCGCGCCTGGCCTGGCCGCATGCGTCCGGTGTGCCGGCGTACCGCTGGCACTTCCACGTGATCTGGGATTACCGCCGCGAACTGCTGGCGGGGCTGTGGTACACGGTGCTGTTCACCCTGGTGTGCATCGTCTGCGGCTTCCTGTTCGGGCTGCTGACGGCGCTGGCGCGCATCTCGGGCGTGCGCGCGCTGGCCGTACCGGTGCGCGCGCTCATCGAACTGTTCCGCTGCACGCCGCTGCTGGTCCAGCTGGTATGGATCTACTACGCGCTGCCGGTGCTCACCGGGCTGCAACTTTCGGCGCCCGCGGCGGCTGCGATCAGCCTGTCGCTGTACGGTGGAGCCTTCTATTCGGAGATCATCCGCGGCGGCATCCTGTCCATCGATCCCGGGCAGACCGAGGCGGGGCAGGCGCTGGGCATGATGCCGCTGCAGGTGATGCGTCGGGTCATCCTGCCGCAGGCCTTTCGCAAGATGGTGCCGCCGCTGGTCAGCCAGTCGATCATGCAGCTCAAGAACACCTCGCTGCTGTCGGTGATCGCGGTGCCGGATCTGCTGTACCAGGCGCAGAGCGCCGCCCAGGCCACCTACCGCCCGCTGGAGTTGTACACGGCCGCCGCGGTGATCTATTTCCTCGTGCTGTTTCCGGCGACGCTGCTGGCGCAGAAGCTCGAAATCGGCGACAAGGGTGAGCATTGAGTGGCTGAGATGGAGATCGAATCGCCGCTGATCGAGATTCGCGGCCTGCGCAAGTCCTTCGGCGCGCATGTCGTGTTGCGCGACGTGAACCTGGCGGTGGCGCGGGCGGAAGTGGTGGCCGTCATCGGTCCCTCGGGCTCGGGCAAGTCCACGCTGATGCGCTGCATCAACCTGCTGACCGTTCCCGACGGGGGCAGCCTGCGCGTGGGCGACCAGCGCATCGAGTTCCAGGGGGCTCGCACCCGGCTGCCGGATGCGCGCGGCCTGTCGCGATTCCGGGCCGCCACCGGCATGGTGTTCCAGCAGTTCAACCTGTTTCCCCACATGACGGCGCTGGCCAACGTGATGGAAGGCCCGCTGACGGTGCTGCGCCTGCCGCGCGAGCAGGCGCGCGAGCGCGCGCTGGCGCTGCTGCAGCGGGTGGGCCTGGGCGAGCGCGCGGATTTCCTGCCGGACAAGCTTTCCGGGGGCCAGAAGCAGCGCGTGGCCATCGCCCGGGCGCTGGCGATGAAACCGCAGGTCATGCTGTTCGACGAAGCCACCGCGGCGCTCGACCCCGAGCTCGTCGGCGAGGTGCTGGCCGTCGTGAAGGAACTGGCGGCCGAGGGCATGACCATGGTGCTGGTGACCCACGAGATCGCTTTCGCGCGCGAGGTGGCGGACCGGGTGATCTTCATGCGCGACGGCGTGGTGGTCGAGTCCGGCCCGCCCGCCCAGGTGATCGATCAGCCGCGCGAGGAGGCCACGCGCAGCTTCCTGGCGCGCTTCCGCGCCGCGGCCTGAGGCGCCAGCGCGCAGCGATCGGGCCTGCCCGCACGCACCCCGCCGCGAAGTCCCGTCCATGGCCGCCGGCTTCCTGGGCATCTTGATGCTCGACACGCGCTTTCCGCGCCCGCCGGGCGACATCGGTTGCGCGCGCACCTTCGAGCGAGCCGGCATTGCGGTGCGCTATCTGCGCATGCAGGGGGTGGGCCCGCGGCGCGCGGTGCAGGAGTCCGACGAGGCGATGCTGCAGGCCGTGATCCACGGCGCGCTGCAGCTCGAACGCGAGGGCGCGAGCCTGGTGGCCACCACCTGCGGCTTCCTGAGTCGCTACCAGCCGCGCCTGGAGCGCGCCCTGCAGGTGCCGGTGGTCACCTCCAGTCTGCTGCAGGTGCGCGAGCTGCCGCGGCCCGGCATCGTCACCATCGACCGGCAAAGCCTGGGGCCGGAGGAACTCGGCGGCGCCGGCGTGCCGCCGGGCGTGCCCGTGCAGGGGGTGCGCCCGGGCAGCGAGTTCCGCGAGCGCATCCTGGGCAACGATCCCCGGCTCGACCTCGCGCAGGCGCGCGACGACGTCGTGCAGGCCGCGCGCGCGCTGGTCGACGCGCATCCGTCGCTGCGCACCATCGTGCTCGAATGCACCAACATGCCGCCGTATCGCGAGGCGGTGCGCGAGGCGACAGGGCGCACCGTGGTGGACATGGAGACTCTGCTGCTGCGCCATTGGCGCGCCGCGGGCGGCGCGGCGTAGCTGGCCTGCCTTCAGTCCGCGCGCCCGAGCCCCGCGAAGCGGCGGGGCGCGAAGGGCGCGGGGTCGATGGGCGCGGCCTCGCCGGACATCAGCGCGCCGAGCAGGCTGGCGCTGCCGGGGCCGGTGCTGAAGCCGATGTGCTGGTGCCCGAAGGCCGCCCACAGTCCGCGGCGCGGCAGTTCGCCGATCATCGGACGGCTGTCGGGCAGGGTGGGGCGGGCGCCTTTCCAGGGACGGTCGTCCAGGCGTGCGCCAAGTGCCAGGGCCTGGCCGGCCGCGCGCTGCGCCTGTTCGAGCTGGGCGTGGTTCGGCGGCGCATCCAGTTCGTTGAGCTCGACCCCGGTGCTCAGGCGCAGCCCGCGGCGCATCGGCGACAGCACGTAGCCGGCCTGCGCATCGTGGATCGGACGCGTGAGTGCGGGCGCCCCCGGCGCGGCGCCCGCATAGTGCATGTGGTAGCCGCGCTCGAAGGCCATCGGGATGCGCAGACCGCTGCCGCGCAGGAACGCGGCCGACCAAGGGCCGAGCGCGATCACCACCTGCACGGCCTGTTCCACGCTGCCGTCGTCGAAGCGTGCGCTCCATCCGAGGCCTTGCCGCGCGAGGCCCGCGGCCCTGCGCCGAAGCACACGCCCGCCCCGTTGCACGAACAGGTCGGCGTAGCCGCGAACCACCGCCGCCGGATCGTCCACCGAGTGGGCCGAGCGCACCAGCAAGCCGCGGGCAAAAATGGGATTGAGGGCCGGCTCGAGGGCGTGGATCGCCGCGGCGTCGAGTTCCTCGACGTCCACGCCGCAGCGTCGATACACCTCGAGTTGCAGGCGCATGCCGGGCGAGCGCCGTGGGTCGCGGTACAGGAACATCCAGCCGTCGCGGCGCAGGCGCGCGCCCTGCGCCGACTCGGCGAGCAGGCGCTCGTGCTCCCGCAGGGACAGATGGATGAGCTGGTCCAGCGCCGCGACCGTGCGCTCGAAAGCCTTCGGACGCGCCGCCAGCAGGAAGCGCGCGGCCCAGCCGAGGTTGCGCAGCACATAGCCCGGGTCATAGCGCAGCGAGGCCGACTCGTTGGACAACAGTCCCGGCAGGCTGCGCCACAACACGGGGTTGTTCAGGGGAACGATCGAACTGCGGGTGAGCACTCCGGCGTTGCCGTGGGAGGTCTCGCTGCCCGGGTCGCGGGCGTCTGCCAGCACGACCTCGAAGCCCCTGCGCTGCAGTTCGAGCGCACAACTCACGCCGACCATTCCGGCCCCCAGAACCAGCACTGATCCTCGCATAGCCTTCATCGTCGATGGTCAAGGGCACATTATCGGTGCGCTTCGACGCGCGCGATCGGGGAGGCGTCGCGGGGCCGCGATCCGGAACGCCGGTCGCAATGGATATTCGCGCATTCCCTTGTACCGCGCCGTGAACGTGCGGCTTTCGCTACTATCCGCGACAGGAGTGCAGGGACCCCGCGAAGAATCGGGGCATCGAACCGCTAGGAGGAGAAGACATGCAACGAATCGCGATCGTGGGCTTGGGGCGGGTGGGATCTCGTTTTCTCGAGGCCATGCTCGAACGCGCCTCGCGCGGCCTGGAGATTGCTGCGGTCGCGGAGACCGGGCAGACGCCCGGGCGAGCGGCCGCGGAGGCTGCCGGCATCCCGGTGCTCAGCCTGAACGATCTGCTGGGGCAGGCGGCCGGCATCGACATCGTGTTCGACCTGAGCGGGCAGCTGGCCGTGCGCCAGAGCCTGCGCCAGGGCCTGGCCAGCCGGGGCAATTCGCGTACCGTGATCGCGCCGGAAAGCGTCGCGCAACTGGTGTGGTCCATGCTTACCACCGAGGACCTGCCGCAGGTGCATGCGAACACCGGATATTGAGTCCGATTCGCCAGCTTGCTGCATGGGGGTTAACCCTAACAATCGACGGGTCTTGTCGTCCCCGACCCATACGGGTCGGCGGAGCCGTTCCTACAATTTCGTGTCTTGAGCTCGTCCCGCCCAACTGGGCGGTGTCGTGACGAGGCGCACGACTCCCGCGGGAGTCGTGCGCCGCGGGCTCGCCGGGCCGCGCCGATACCAGGGGCGGCCTCATCCACCCCGCCGGCGCCGGGCCTTTTCCGGCCAGCTCGTGGGGACCCACCACAAGCTGCAGTCGTCCATCTCCAGGCGCCGGGGCCCAAGAGGCCCGGGTCACCCGATCGTTTCGTCGCGCATGCGTGCCGGCCTCGTGCCATGGTGCGCCGCGTGTGCAATCCGCCGGTGTGTCGAGGTCGGCGGCGACACCGGTTGCGAGCGATGAAACCCAAGGGCGTGTGCGAGCTGCACCTTTCGGCGTGCGGTCTGATCGAATCCTGCGAGGGCATGACCCAGAGCCTGTTCGGCGAGACGCCGACGGCCCTGCGGGGCCAGCTTCTGCCCAGCCGTCTGGGGGCGAAGTCGCGCGCGAGCTGGCGCGAATTGTGGCGCGAATTCTGGCGCGACGGGACGCGGCGCGACGCCGTCGCTGCGGCCGGCACCGTGCAGGACCTGACCCTGGCGCGCGCCGACGGCGCCTGGACTCCTGTGTGCGCACGGCTTCGGGCCGCCGACGCGCATGAGCCCGGGTGCGTGGTGCTCACGTTGCGGGCCTTGACGGCCAGCCCCCTGCGTGGCGGAGTGCCGGCCCCCGAGGCGCTGCACGACGCGTTGACCGACCTGCCCAATCGACGTGGCGCGCGCGAACTGATCGAGTCGACGGTGGTGCCGGGCGCGTACGAGGGCGATTCGATCTCGGTGGCCTGTGTCGACCTGGACAACTTCCGCAGCGTCAACGAGGGCTACGGGCACGATGTGGCGGAAAGCGTGCTGCGCGCGGTCGGCGACGCGCTCAGGCGCTGCAGTGCCGGCTTCGGCTGCGTGTGCCGCACCGCGGGGGACGAATTCCTCGTCGTGCACCGAGGTCGCGACAGCGCCGAGGACATGCGCGAATTCGTGCCGGCGCTGATGCGTGCCATCCACGAGCCGCTGGACATCGGCGGCGAGCAACTGATCGTCACCGCCTCGGTGGGCGTGGCCACGCGCGAGTGCCGCGACGTGGATTTCGACGCGCTGATGCAGCGCGCCAGCCACGCCATGAGTCGGGCCAAGCGTCTGGGGCGCAACACCTGGTATTTCGCCCCGGCGCAGATCCTGCCCGATACCCGCCAGCAGGCGATCAAGACCCGCCTGTATCGCGCCATCCAGCTCGGCGCGCTGGAGTTGCACTATCAGCCCATCCTCGACCTGGCCAGCGGGCAGTTGCGCTCCTTCGAGGCGCTGATGCGCTGGGACGACGCGCAGCTGGGCCGGGTCAGCCCGGGGGTGTTCATCCCCGTGGCCGAGGAGTGTGGCCTGATCGCTTCGCTGGGCAGCTGGACCCTGCGCCAGGCCTGCCGCCAGGCGGCGCGCTGGCGTCGCATGCCGGGGTGTCGACATGCGATCGCTGTGAACGTGTCGGCGCTGCAACTGCAGCGCGGCGAGTTCGAGGTGGAATTGCGCGCCATGCTCGAATCCGAGTGCCTGGAGCCCGGCATGCTCGAGCTCGAGGTCACCGAATCGGCATTGATCCACGATGCGGCCCATCTGGCCGAGATGAGCGCGCGCCTGCGCGCACTCGGGGTCGGCGTGGCCATCGACGATTTCGGCACCGGCTACTCGAATCTGCTCTACCTCAAGCACTTTCATCCCAGCAAGATCAAGATCGATCGCAGCTTCGTGCAGGGCATCGCGACCAGCGCGGAGGATCGGGCCATCGTGCGCGCCGTCATCGACATGGCGCATGCGATCGGCGCGCGCGTGGTGGCCGAGGGCGTGGAGTCCGCGCAGGTCTGCGCGGAGCTGCGCCGGCTGGGGTGCGACGAGGCGCAGGGCTACCTGTTCGCGCGACCCTGCGCGAGCGCCGACGTGGAGGCGTGGCTGGGTTCCACGCGCATCGCAGCCCTCGACCTTCAGGGTTGAATGCGTTTTCTTACACCTGGATGCTGCATCGCAGCGTAAGCTTCGCGCACATCAGTCGCAGGGGAGAACCGAGAGATGACTTCGCGAATCAGCGATCCCATCTGGAACCGATTGGGGGTACGCGTCGAGAGTTCGGAGGAGGCGCGCCAGTTGCAGTGGCTGCTCGAGCGCTTCGACGCGGGGCGCATTCGCATCGTGGCGCACAGCCTGCGCCTGCGGGAGTCGCCAAAGCCCGAGCGCATCGCGCGCGAACTCGGCGCCTGCATCCCGGCGCACCGCCCGGCCTGAGTCGCGCGGCCCTCGGCCGCGCCGACGCGGCTCAGGCCGCGCGGGCGCGCTGCAGTTCCAGCACGTAGGTCCGCCTGGTGTCGCCGGCGCGCATGCCGGGACGCGACGACACCACGTGGCAGGGGGTGCGCGGAGTCTGCACCTCCAGGCGCAACGCGCGATGCAGCGCCAGTTTCTCGCCCTGGTTCATCGCGAAGTCCGACAGCACCACCAGCACGTTGCCCGGGCGCGTGCCCACCAGCCTGGCCTGCGTGCCGGTGCTCATGCCTTCGTGGTGGCTCCACAGCGTGACGTCCAGCGCCTGGAAGGTGCCGCGCCGGTCCAGCCCGACATGGTCCAGCCCGTCCAGCAGGCTGTGCAGGGTCAGCGGATCGCTGGTCTCGGAAATCGTCGGCGGAGCGTCGTACTGGCTGTCGGTGGATTTCATGCGGTGCGCGATTCGTGACGACGGCGCGCGGATGGCGCCGGCTGGCGGCAATGTCGCGAGGATAGCGCTGCCGGCTCGACGGGCTCAAGGGATTTCGCGCCTTGCGCGTCCGCCGCGGACAGGGTCGCGTGGCGCATGCGACTGACATGTTTCGGTCACATGTCCCGCCTATGCTTGTTCATGCAGTTGCGGTGCGCGCGCTCGCGTGCCGTGGTGCTGCACGCGGGTCGTGGGCCCGCGACCGAGTGAGCCTCTGTGTGAACGCACCTTCGGCCCGTCGCGCTGCGGCGGGCTTTTTCTTGGCATGGCTTCTTGGCATCGCGCAAGACGCCGTCGGACAGCGCGCGCATCGGAGTGCCGGGTTGATCCAGCGCAACGCGCAGGCACGCGACGCGGCCTAGCTTTGCCGAAACCAAGATACAGCAGCCCCGGACACACGATCCACGCGGGCGCAAGGAGGACGACATGTTCCAGCCATCGATCGAGGAGCCGCCCCTGTGGAGCCTGGGCGTGCGCATCGAGTGCGCGGACGACATCCGGCTGTTGAGCTGGCTGGTCCGGCGCTATGGGGAGCGCCGGGTACGCGCGGCGGCGTCGCGCCGCGAACTCCCGCTCGCCCCGCGTCCGCAGGGCGTGGCCGCCGACCTCGAGGTGCGGCGGCCCTGACGGGCCTTCCTCGACCCGTCGCTCGATCACCAGCGCGCATCGTCCGATGCGCGACGCGACCCGCTTGCTGTTACCAGCGCGGACGTCCGTGCCCGGCGAAGGTGTCGGGCATCGCATACCCGCCGGGAATGTGCGCGATATGCTCGTGGGCCTGGGTTTCCAGCGCCAGCATGCGGCGCTCGAGGTCGCTCAGGTCGGTGGCCTGGGCCAGATAGGCCTCGTCCATGCGCTGTTGCGGGTCGAAGTGGAACAGTTCGTCGAAAAACTTGGCAGGATTGAACATGATGAACTCCCTCGGTGGGGATCGGCAGCCCGGTGCGGGCATTGGTGTTAACCCGAATATTAGGGTTAACCCTGAAACTTGCCAAGTGCCTTCGTTTCGCATGTTGTGAAAAGGCATCGCACAATGCGAATCGAGCCGGCGCTCTGGCCCCAGGACATGGCGCTGGTGCGGGAGCTGTTTCGCGAATACGCGCAGGCCCTGGGCGTGGACCTGTGCTTCCAGGGCTTCGAGCAGGAACTCGCCGATCTGCCGGGGCGCTATGCGCCTCCCGGGGGAGCCTTGCTGCTGGCGCGCGACGACGCCGGCCACGCTCTGGGTTGCGTGGCCTTGCGCGCGCTGGGCGACGGCGACTGCGAGATGAAGCGCCTGTACGTGCGGCCGACCGCGCGCGGGCTGGGCCTGGGGCGGCGCCTGGCACTGGCCATCTGCGAGCAGGCACGCGCCAAGGGGTACCGGCGCATCTGCCTGGACACGCTTGCCGGCATGCGCGAGGCGGTGGCGCTGTACGCCTCGCTGGGCTTCGCGCCCATCGAGCCCTACGTGTACAACCCGCTCGACGAGGTCATGTACCTGGGGAGGGACCTGACACAGCCCTTGCCGGGCTGAGCGCGAAGCGCTCGCGCGTTCGCGCCTCGACCCAGGAGCGCGCGCTCATCCGGCGGCGAGCGCAGCGTCCTCGCCGGCGAACCGAACCCGCGATCTTCCGGCGCGCTTGGCCTGGTACATGGCCGCATCGGCGCGCGACAGCAGGGTCTCGGCGTCGGCGCCGTGCTCCGGGAACAGCGCCACGCCCACGCTGCCCGATACCTGGGCCTGACGGGATTGCCCCAGATCCACCGCCTGCGACAACAGGGGCAGCAGGCGTGCGATCACGGGTTCGGCGTCGCGGCGAGACTCCAGCCGGGTGAGCACGAACACGAATTCGTCGCCCGACAGACGCGCCACGATGTCGTGGCCGCGCACCGCCTGCTGCAGCCGGTGCGCCGTTTGCACCAGCACGAGGTCTCCGGCCTGATGGCCGTGGCGATCGTTCACTCCCTTGAAACCGTCCAGATCCACGAAACACAGGGCCAGGCCCAGGCCCGCGCGCGCATGCCAGGCCAGCGCCTCGTCGAGGCGGCGCTGCAGTTCCAGCCGGTTGGGGAGCCCGGTCAGGCTGTCGCGGTGGGCGAGTTCGGTGGCGTGCTGTTCGCGCTCCTTCAGCGCGCTGACGTCCAGCATCATCCACAGCGACTCGCCGCGTTCGCGCGACAGCATGGCGCCGTTGAGGTCGACCCACAACAGCTCGCCGTCCTTGCGCTGCATGCGCAACTGGGCGCGGAAGGTGCCGTGCTCGGCCAGCAGTCCGAAGGCCCGGGCTTCCATGGCGTCGTAGTCCACGCCGGCTGGATGCAGCACGCGCGGCGACTGGCCCAGCAGTTCCCCGGGGGCGTAGCCGAACATGCGTTCGGCCGCCGCGTTGACCCACACGGCCCGGCCGCCGCGCAGCTTGACCATGCCCAGCAGTTCGCTGTTGAGCATCGCGTGCTGTTCGCGCACCAGATCCTGCAGGGAGGCGCGCGCGCGCTGCAGTTCGGTGATGTCGAGCATCATCGAGCGTGTGCGCACGAACAGGCCCTCCGCGTCGCTGACCACGCTGGTGCGTACGTGCAGGTGACGCAGCGTTCCATCGAGGGACACGATGTCCAGGTCGTAGGGATGGGGGGCTTCTCCCGCGCGCATCTGCGCGAAGCGCTGCTCGAACATGGCCCGGCTTTCCGGGGTGGCGAAGTCCGCCGGGCCGAGCTTGCCCAGCGCCTGCTCGAGGCCGCAACCCAGCAAGGCGCAGGTCTGCTGATTCATGCGGACGAAGCGTCCGATGTCGTCCAGCGAGAAGTAGCCGCAGGGTGCGCTTTCGTACAGGTCCTCCAGCTCCTCTCCGGCCGCGGCCAGCCTGCGCTCCAGGCGCTTGCGCTCGTCGACGTCGCGTGCCGAGACCTGGACCTCCGCCGGGCGCGAGCCGCCATCGAACAGGCCCTGCAGCTGCAGGTCGTACCAGCGGTGGCCCCCGCCGGGGTTGCGCAGGCGCATTTCCACCTGGGCGGCGGGCCGGCGCGGGTGCAACTGGGCCAGCGCGCGGCGCACGATGCGCAGGTCGGGTGGATGCACCACCGTCTCCCAGCCCAGGTCGCCGGGATCGCAGTCGCCCAGCGCGAAGCGGTCGCGCGCCGCGTCGTTGGCGAACAGCATTTCGCCGTCCACGCCGAAGCGCAGCACCAGGTCGCGCTGGTCGCGCACGATGGCGCTGAGCTGGGCCTCGCTGGTCTCCAGCCTTGCCAGCGCGTCGCGCAGGTCCTCCAGGGTGTGCCGCAGGCGCAGACCCGTCGATTGCTGTACCCGGATCACCAGTCCGATGAGCAGCGAGGACACGACGAAGGACAGCGCGGCCAGCAGGCCCGCGCGGCTGACCAGCAGCGACCAGTGCGGGGGGGTGAAGATGTACAGGCCGGCGCCCGCTCCGAGCAGCGTGGCCCAGCGCCCGGGGCCGCTGCCGCACAGGTAGTAGGCGAGCACGATGGCCGGGTAGAAGGTTAGATAGGCGACGCGCTGCTCGACCGGGAGCACCAGCAGGCGCAACGCGAGCGCGCCCGCCACGATGGCCGTGGCGGCGGCATAGCGAGTCCCGGCGGAGCGCGCCAGGAGGTTGAAGTCCCGGATTTCCACGTGCCCATGCTACTCATGGAACTTTGTGAATACGTCCCCACGGCGCGGATTTGTGTCGCATTTCATGACTTCGGTTGGCATTGCGCGACGCTTGACGCAGGCCGTGCGGCGTGTCGAGCACAATGACGGGCATGATCGTCCAGCTCGCTTCCGACCTCCACCTGGAACGCCTGGCACGCCGCTTCCCGGGCGAAACCCTCATCCGGCCGGAGCCGCAAGCCGAATTGCTGGTGCTCGCGGGTGACGTCGCGGCGCGCTCCGACGGCGTGCGCCTGTTCGCCGACTGGCCGGTGCCGGTGCTGTACGTGCCGGGCAACCACGAGTTCTTCGACGCCGATTGGCACCAAACCCGCGAGGAACTGCGGCGGGCCGCCGAGGGCACGCGGGTGCGTATCCTGGACAGCGACGAATGCGTGCTGGGCGGCGTGCGCTGGCTGGGCTGCACGCTGTGGACCGACTACGCCCTGCAGGAGGCGCTCGACCCGCGCGAACAGATGCAGGCCTGCGCCCGGCGCATGCGCGATCATGCGGTGATCCGGGTCGGGGAGCGCATGTTCGCGCCGGAGGATGCGCTGGCCGAGCACCGCCGCTGCCGCGCCTGGCTCGAGCGCACGCTGGCGCACCCTTTCGCCGGCCCCACGGTGGTGATCACGCATCACGCGCCCAGTGCCCGTTCGGTGCATCCGCGCTTCGCCGGGCACCCGGTGAACCCGGCCTACGCGAGCCGCCTGGAGCCGCTGCTGGCGGGGGCCAGCGCCTGGTTGCACGGACATGTGCACGACAGTTTCGACTACATCGTGCAGGGACCCCAAGGCCGCGCCTGCCGCGTGGTGGCCAACCCGCGCGGCAATGCGAGGCGCATCGATCAGGCGAGCGAGATCTCGGATCTGGAATTCGAGAACCCGGCCTTTCGCCCGGATGGCCTGATCCGTCTCTGAGTCTGTTCGAGGATGCCCGGGCTCGACGCGCGCGCACGAGCGGCGCCTCAAGTCCCCGGCCGATGTGTCGTCTGAGTTCGCACAAGCTCTTTGCACCCATGGCCGAGATCTCCTTCCATCCCGCGGCGCTTCATGCCTTGCGGCAGTTGCTGGCGCCGCTGCGCAGTTGCGACATGCTGGTGCAGGCCAACGGCTCGGCCGCCGGCAGTCGCATCGTCCATCTCAACGCCGCCGCGCGCGGCGTGCTCGAGCCCCTGGGCGTTGCCGAGGGCGCCACGCTGGCGGCAGGGGTGGAGGCGCTGGGCCTGGACGCGGTGGCCTGCATGGGGGTGTTGCGCGAACTTGCGGCCGGCGCGCGCGCCGACGCCGAACTGGACACGGCGGGGGGGGCGCTGCGTCTGAGGGCGCTGCGCGACGAACAGGAGCGGGTGATCGGTTTCCACTTGTCGTGGCAGGATCCCGCGGCGTCCCTGCCAGACGGGGGCTCGGACGCCGCCCGCCTGCTGCACGACCTTTCCTGCCGGCCGGTGGCGGCGACGGAGCAGGAACTGGCGGCGCTGGACGGTCCGGCGCGCCAGGCGCTGGCCTTCCTGCGCGACATGGCGCTGGCCTGGGAGCGCGGATCCACGAAGGTCGGCCTGGCCGCCGCCCGAGGCTATTTTTCGCCCAAGGGATCGGTGCAGGTATTCCGCGAGCGCCAGGCCGAGCAGGAGGCGCTGATCGCCAGCGTCGGCGAAGGCGTGGGTCACGTGGTGGATGCGGCGCATGCGGTCGAGCACAACATCGGGCTGGCCGCCGAGCGCGCGGGGAACATCTTCCAGGTCTGCGAATCGCGCCAGCGCGACGTCGGCGGGGCGCGCGAGCAATTCCAGACCCTGAGCGACGAGACGGCGCGCAATGCGCAGCATCTGGGCCGTATCCGCGAGCACGCACAGGGCGTCACGCAGGTGCTGCAGGTGATTCGCGACATCGCCGGTCAGACCAATCTTCTCGCGTTGAACGCGGCCATCGAGGCCGCGCGCGCCGGCGAGGCCGGCCGCGGCTTCGCGGTGGTGGCCGACGAGGTGCGCAGGCTGGCCAACAAGGTGGCGCAGACCGTGGTGACGGCCGGCGAATCGATCGAGGCGATCCAGGCGTCGGTGGCGGTGGCCCACCAGGTTTCGCGCACCTTGGGCGAGGCGGTGGAACGCAGTGCCGACCAGATGGGCGGGGTGGTGCAGGGTTTCGCCGACATTCGCGCCGGCATCGAGGCCAACCAGGGGGTGTTCGAGGAGATCACCCGCCTGAGCCTGTCGGCGCGCGAGGCGGTGGGCGCGCTGTCGCAGAGCTTCGATCGCATGGCCGCGGGCGTGCGCCAGGCCAATGAGCAGGGCATCCAGGGTGCGCAGGAGATGTCCGCCCAGTTGCTCGAGACCCTGAACGAGAACAAGGTGCTGCTCGAGGCCACGCTGGATTTCGACACGGGTTCCGAACTCAGCGTCGCGTCCCGCGCGGCCATGGACGGCGCGCGGGAAATCGGCCAGGCGCTGGAACAGGCGCTGGCCGAGGGGGCGATCTCGCCGGAGGCCCTGTTCGACGAACAGTACGTGCCGATCCCGGGCTCGCAGCCGCCGAAGTTCCGCACCCGCGCCAGCGCCTTGTTCAAGCAGCGCGTGCAGCCCCTGCTGGATCGCACGCTGGGACGCGGACCGACCCTGCGCTTCGCCTTCGCCGTGGATCGCAACGGCTACACGCCGACCCACAACACCATCTACGACCAGCCGTTGACCGGCGATGCCCGGAAGGACCTGGTGGGCAACCGGGCCATGCGCATCTTCAACGATGCCGCGGGGCTGGAAGCCGCCCACAACGCCAAGCCCATCCACCTGATGATCTACGCGCGCGACACCGGCGAGGTGCTGCGCGAACTGGACGTGCCGATCCGCGTGGGCGAGCGTCAGTGGGGCAACCTGCGGGTCGGATTTCCCTGAGTCGCCGAGCGGCCCCTCGCGGGCGCGGCCGGAAACGAGAAGCCAGGCTCCAGGCCTGGCTTCTTGTCTTGCGCATGCATCGCGGGTCCGGGCCGCGCACGGCCCGGACCCCGGGCTCAGAACAGCGCCGCTGCCTTGGTCAGCGCGATGTACACGCCGATCAGGAAGGGGATGCCGATGGCCAGCCACGACACCAGCCCGAGGGTGCCGAAGCTGCCGCGCGCCGCGCTGTGGGCGCTGTCGGCGCCTTGTTGCTCATGCTGCAGCGAGCGCTCCCGTGCCAGGCGCTCCTCGTCCATGTGGTGCTTCTCGTGCACCGGTCGGATCAGGGCGTTGAGGATCAGGCCCACCAGCAGCAGCCCCGCCAGGATGTGCAACGTGCCGTCGTACACCAGGTTGTGGGCCACGCCGGCATTGATCTGGGCCTGCCGGATGTGCGCGATCAGGAACGGCCCGACGATGCCCGCGGCGGACCAGGCGGTGAGCAGGCGGCCGTGGATGGCTCCCACCATCTGGGTGCCGAAGATGTCGGCCAGGTAGGCCGGCACGGTGGAGAAGCCGCCGCCGTACATGGACAGGATGATGCAGACCGCGACCACGAAGGCTCCCGCCATCGCATGGTGCCCCAGCACCGGCAGGCTGAGGTACATCAGGATGCCGATGATGAAGAACAGGAAGTAGGTCGACTTGCGCCCGATGTGGTCGGAGATACTGGCCCAGAAAAAGCGTCCCAGGCTGTTGAACAGGCTGATCAGGCCCACCAGCCCGGCCGCCGACGCGGCGATCGCCGCCTTCTGCGCCGTGGTCAGCGTGGTCACGGTGTCGAGCCCGATCAGGTGGCCGCCGAACACGTCCTGCAGCATCGGGCTGGCCATCGAGATCACGCCGATGCCGGCGGTCACGTTGAGGAACAGCACGCCCCAGATGAGCCAGAACTGCGGGGTCTTCCAGGCCGCATCCAGGTGCACGTGCTTGTCGGTCACCATCGCCTTGGACTTGGCCGGCTCGGTCCAGCCCTCGGGCTTCCAGCCGCTGGGCGGAACGCGCATGCCGAAGGCGCCCAGGGACATGACGATCACGTACAGGATGCCCATGGTGATCAGCGTGGCGGACACCCCGGCCGCGGCGTCGCCGCCGCCGTAGTGCTTCATCAGCGCCACCGCGATGGGCGCGCCGATCATCGCTCCGCCCCCGTAGCCCATGATGGCCATGCCGGTGGCCATGCCGCGGCGGTCGGGGAACCACTTGATCAGGGTGGACACCGGGGTGATGTATCCCAGGCCCTGGCCGACGCCGCCGATGATGCCGCAGCCCAGCCACAGCAGCCAGAGCTGGTGCATGGACACGCCGATGCCGCCCAGCACCATGCCGCCGCCCCAGCACAGCGCGGCGATGAAGCCGGCCTTGCGCGGGCCGGCGTGCTCGAGCCAGCCGCCCCACAGCGCCGCCGACACCCCGAGTACGGCGATGAACATCTCGAAGGTGGAGGTGACCAGCGGCACGCTCCAGTTGCAGGTGGTCGAGAACATCAGGGTCCCCAACCCCGCTGCCTGACAGGTCGCGTCACCGCCCGAGAGCAGCTTGCTCATCGGCAGCCAGAACACGGAAAACCCATACGCCATGCCGATGCACAGGTGGATGGCCAGTGCGGCCGGCGGAACCAGCCATCGATTGAAGCGCGGGCCGGCAACGATGCGCGCGCGGTCCAGCAGGCCGGGTGCGGCCATGGTTTGGCTAAGTGCCTCGGACATCTCGTCTCCTCGGGACTGTTTGTCATGAACGGGTCGAGCCGTGGCTGCATGGGCCATGGCTTCGGATCTCGTTATAACCGCATACGAACGGAAGGATCTAGAAGGATCAACCCGCGGTCGTCGTATGCAGGACGCTCACGAGGAAATAAGCGGAACGATATGTTCCGAAATACGCGATGAGATCGCCGCGGTCTATGTCGACGAGGCCTTGGCCCGCGGCCGTCGCGGGCGCGCCGTCGGAGTCCACTGCCCCGGGAATGCCTCGCCGAGTTCGAACACGCGCCCGGCGTTGTCGGCCTGATAGCCGGGGAGCTGGTCCACGGCGTTGCGGAACTCCTGGCCGCACAGCGTGCGCAGGGTTTGCTGCAGCACCGCGTCGCCCAGGCGCCGGGCCTGGCACAGCAGGAAATAGCGCTCGCTGTGCATGGGCACGAAGTCCAGGTCGAAGCGCCGGGCCGGGGTTTCCACGCCGAAGGCCACGTCGGCCATGTTGCTGGCCACGTAGGCGGCCACCGCGGCGTGGGTCAACTCGCACTGCTCGTAGCCGTGCACCCGCGCGGCCTCGATGCCGGCGCGGCGCAGCAGCAGGTCCAGCAGGAAGCGCGTGCCCGAGCCGGGCTGGCGGTTGATGAAACGCAGGTCCTCGCGCGCCAGGTCCTCGATGCCGTAGATCTTCTTCGGATTGCCGCGCGCGATGATCAGCCCGACGCGGCGCGTGGCCAGCCCGACCAGGCGCTGCGTGGCCGGTTGCAGCCAGCGCCGGTAATGCGCGATGGCGTCGGCCTCGAATTCGCCGATGGGCACGTGGAAGCCGGCCAGGTCGCAGTTGTCCAGCGCGAGCGACGCCACGGCGTCGCTGCTGCTGCAGTAGCGGAGTTCGTTCAGCACACCGTCGCGGTTCAGCCGTTGATGCAGGGCCTCGACCGCGAAACCGTGGCTGGCCCGGATGCGCAGCACGGCGTCGTTCTCGTGTTGCACGCGGCCGATCTCGGCCTCGAGTTCCGAGCCCAGCGTGTCCAGCGTGGGCGACAGGCGCGCCGCGATGCGGCGCTGTGCCCATACGAGTTTTTCCGACAGGGGACTCAGGCGCGAGCCGCGACCGCGCTCCATCTCGAGCAGGGACATGCCCAGCAACGCCTCGCCTTCGCGGATCAGTGCCCAGGCATGGCGGTAGGACACCCCCACCTCCGCGCAGGCGCGCAACAGGCTGCCGTGCTCGTCCACCGCCAGCAGCAGCGCGATGGTGCGCTCGGGCAAGGCGGGGCCGCCGTCCAGGCGCAGCGTCCAGCGGGCTTCGATCGTGACCTCGAACATAGGGTTATGCCTTAGGAGCCCGATTTCTTATGAAATGCGTCGGACGAAGCATATTGCGCAACGCATGGACGAATCCTAAAGTGGTTGACGAGCGGACGCACACCGGCGGTCCAGGCCGTGTCTTTCACGGTCGGTCGCCCGTCGACGCCGTATTTCCTGCCTGGAGACACTATGCAAGCCACTCAGCAAGGCGCGGCGCGTGACGGCGAGGGTGCCGAGCACGTCGCGGCGCAGGCCCTGGCGCGTTGGTCCGATCGACCCGGCCCGTTGCTGCCCATCCTGCACGAAATCCAGGAGGTCGTGGGGTACATCCCCGGCGAGGTGGTGCCGCAGATCGCGCGCGGCCTGAACCTTTCGCGCGCCGAAGTCCACGGGGTGATCAGCTACTACCACCACTTCCGCACCGAGGCGCCGGCGCGCCACGTGATCCAGGTCTGCCGCGCCGAATCCTGCCAGGCCATGGGCGCCGAGGCCCTGTACGGCCACGTGATGCGGCGCACCGGTTGCGAGGGCGGGGGCGAGCAGGGTCATGCCTGCCGCGGCGCCGACGGGCGCTACCAGGTGGAGCCGGTGTACTGCCTGGGCCTGTGCGCGGCTTCGCCCGCGGTGATGATCGGACAGACCCTGCACGCGCGCGTCGATGCGTCGCGCTTCGACGCATTGATCGACGCGCTGGAGGAGGACAAGCGATGAGCGCCGTGACCCTGTACGTGCCCTGCGACTCCGCCGCGCGCGCCCTCGGCGCCGACGAGGTGGCGCGCGCGCTGGCCGAGCAATGCGCTCGCCGCGGCGTGGACGTGACCATCGTGCGCAACGGTTCGCGCGGACTGTTCTGGCTGGAGCCGCTGGTCGAAGTGGCGGGGTCCGACGGGCGCATCGCCTACGGGCCGGTGCGACCCGGGGACGTCCCGGGCCTGCTCGACGCCGGCCTGCTGCGCGGCGGCGCGCACCCGCTGTGCCACGGACCGACCGAGAAGATCGAGTACCTGGCGCGCCAGCAACGGCTGTGTTTCGCGCGCATGGGCGTCACCGACCCGCTGTCCCTGTCGGATTACGAGGCGCACGAGGGCTGGGCCGGGCTGCGCGCGGCGCTGGCCCTGCAGCCGCAGCAGATCGTCGAGCAGGTGCTGGAGTCGGGCCTGCGCGGGCGCGGCGGCGCGGCCTTCCCGACCGCCATCAAGTGGCGCACCGTGCTGAACACGCCGGCCGCGCAGAAATACGTGGTGTGCAATGCCGACGAAGGGGACTCGGGCACCTATTCCGACCGCATGACCATGGAGGGCGACCCCTTCATGCTCATCGAGGGCATGGCCATCGCCGGCCTGGCCAGCGGCGCGACCCAGGGCTTCGTCTACATCCGCTCGGAATACCCCGACGCGATGCGCACGATGCAACGGGCCATCGAACTCGCCCGCGAGGCCGGCTTCCTGGGCCCGGACATCCTCGGGTCGGGCAGGGCCTTCGATCTGGAAGCCCGCCTGGGCGCCGGCTCCTATGTATGCGGCGAGGAGACGGCGCTGCTCGAGAGCCTCGAGGGCAAGCGCGGCGTGGTGCGCGCCAAGCCTCCGCTGCCGGCGATCGCGGGCCTGTTCGGGCAGCCGAC
Source organism: Pseudomonadota bacterium (assembly GCA_021830925.1). Lineage (GTDB taxonomy): Bacteria > Pseudomonadota > Gammaproteobacteria > Burkholderiales > Burkholderiaceae_C > Thiomonas_A. Next base: position 31,038 of record JAKBNS010000185.1, read on the forward strand.
CATCATCAACAACGTGATCAGCTTCGCCTCCGTGCCGCTGATCCTGGCGCGCGGCGCGGCCTTCTACCGTGATTTCGGCATGGGCCGCTCGCGCGGCACCTTGCCCATCCAACTGGCCGGCAACCTCAAGCGTCCGGGGTTGGTGGAGCTGGCCTTCGGCGTCAGCCTGCGCGAGCTGCTGTTCGATTTCGGCGGCGGCAGCGCCAGCGGGCGTCCGATCAAGGCCGTGCAGGTGGGCGGCCCGCTCGGGGCCTACATGCCCGAGTCGCAATGGGACCTGCCGCTGGACTACGAGGCCTACGCCGCGGTGGGCGCGGTGGTGGGCCACGGCGGCATCGTCGCCCACGACGACAGCGTGGACCTGGCGGGGCTGGCGCGCTACGCGATGGAGTTCTGCGCCATCGAATCCTGCGGCAAGTGCACGCCCTGCCGCATCGGCTCCACGCGCGGCGTGGAGGTGATCGACCGCATTCGCGGCGCCGCCGACCCGGCGCAGCGCGCGCAGCAGGTGCATCTGCTGCGCGACCTGTGCGACACCATGCTTCACGGCAGCCTGTGCGCGATGGGAGGCATGACGCCTTATCCGGTGCTGTCGGCCCTGAACCACTACCCGCGGGATTTCGGACTGGACGCCGCCGAAGCGGCGGCGGCCTGACCCCCGCGCATCACCCGACACGGAGACACGAACCATGCTCGAGCAACTCAAGCAAGCCGATCTGGGAACCCCGCGACGCGAATCGGAGCGCGAGGTGACGCTGGACATCGACGGCGTGCAGGTGAGCGTTCCGCAGGGAACCTCGCTGATGCGCGCAGCCGCCGAGGCCGGGGTGATGGTGCCCAAGCTGTGCGCCACCGACAGCCTGGAGCCCTTCGGCTCGTGCCGTCTGTGCCTGGTCGAGATCGAGGGCCGCAAGGGCTTCCCGGCCTCGTGCACGACGCCGGCCGAGGCCGGCATGAAGGTGCGGACCCAGTCGCCGAAGCTGCAGGAGCTGCGCAAGGGCGTGATGGAGCTGTACATCTCCGACCATCCGCTGGACTGCCTGACCTGCTCGGCCAACGGCAATTGCGAGCTGCAGGACATGGCCGGGGTGACGGGCCTGCGCAACGTGCGCTACGGCTACGCGGGCGCGAACCACCTGGCCGACGCCAAGGACGAGTCCAATCCCTACTTCAGCTACGACCCCGCCAAGTGCATCGTGTGCAATCGCTGCGTGCGAGCCTGCGAGGAGACCCAGGGGACTTTCGCGCTGACCATCAGCGGGCGCGGCTTCGAGTCGCGCGTGGCTGCCGGCATGAGCGAGTCCTTCATGGATTCCGAATGCGTGAGTTGCGGCGCCTGCGTGCAGGCCTGCCCGACCGCCACATTGATGGAGAAGTCGGTGATCGAGCTCGGCCAGGCCGAGCACAGCATCAGTACCACCTGCGCCTATTGCGGCGTCGGCTGCGGCTTCAAGGCCGAGATGAAGGGCACCCAGGTCGTGCGCATGGTGCCGTGGAAGGACGGCGCGGCCAACGAGGGACACAGCTGCGTCAAGGGCCGCTTCGCCTGGGGCTACGCCACCCACAAGGATCGCATCACCACGCCGATGATCCGCAAGAGCATCGCCGAGCCCTGGCGGGAGGTGAGCTGGGAGGAGGCTATCGGCTACGCGGCCTCCGAGTTCAAGCGCATCCAGGCCCGGCACGGGCGCGACTCCATCGGCGGCATCGTCTCCTCGCGCTGCACCAACGAGGAGGATTACCTGGTGCAAAAACTGGTGCGCGCGGCCTTCGGCAACAACAACGTCGACACCTGCGCGCGGGTGTGCCATTCCCCCACCGGCTACGGGTTGAAGCAGACCCTGGGCGAATCGGCTGGCACGCAGACCTTCAAGTCGGTGGAGAAGTCCGACGTGATCATGGTCATCGGCGCCAACCCCACCGACGGCCACCCGGTGTTCGCCTCGCGCATGAAAAAGCGCCTGCGTGCCGGTGCCCATCTGATCGTCGTCGATCCGCGACGCATCGATCTGGTGAAGTCCCCCCACGTGCGCGCGCAGCACCACCTTCCGTTGCGCCCGGGGACCAACGTGGCGGTGCTCAACGCGCTGGCCCACGTGGTCGTGACCGAGGGCCTGGTCGACGAAGCCTTCGTGGCCGAGCGCTGCGAGCCCAGGGCCTTCGAGCAGTGGCGCGAATTCGTCGCCCGTCCCGAGCACTCGCCCGAGTCGGTGCAGGCGGTGACCGGCGTTCCCGCGCAAGCCATGCGCGCCGCGGCGCGCCTGTTCGCCACCGGCAACGTCGAGGGCAAGCTGGGTGCGCGGCGTCCGAACGCGGCGATCTACTACGGCCTGGGCGTGACCGAGCACGCGCAGGGTTCGACCGCGGTGATGGCCATCGCCAACCTGGCCATGGCCACCGGCAACGTCGGCCGCGAGGGCGTGGGCGTGAATCCGCTGCGCGGCCAGAACAACGTGCAGGGCTCCTGCGACATGGGTTCCTTCCCGCACGAACTGCCCGGCTACCGGCACGTGTCCGACACGACCGTGCGCTCGCAGTTCGAGCAGGCCTGGGGCGTGCAGATCCAGCCCGAGCCGGGACTGCGCATCCCCAACATGTTCGACGCCGCGCTGGACGGTTCCTTCAAGGGCCTGTACTGCCAGGGCGAGGACATCGTGCAGTCGGACCCCGACACCCAGCACGTGGCGGCGGCGCTGGCGGCGATGGAATGCATCGTGGTGCAGGACATCTTCCTCAACGAGACCGCGAAGTACGCGCACGTGTTCCTGCCCGGCTCGTCCTTCCTCGAGAAGGACGGCACCTTCACCAACGCCGAGCGCCGCATTTCCCGCGTGCGCCAGGTCATGCCCCCGCTGGCCGGCTATGCCGACTGGGAGGCCACGCAACTCCTGTCCAACGCGCTGGGCTACCCGATGAATTACCGCCATCCCGGCGAGATCATGGACGAGATCGCCGCGCTGACGCCGACCTTCCACGGCGTCAGCTTCGATCTGATCGATCGCCTGGGCAGCGTGCAGTGGCCGTGCAACGAGCAGGCTCCGCAGGGCACGCCGACGATGCACGTCGGCAGCTTCGTGCGCGGCAAGGGGCGCTTCATCCTGACCGAGTACGTCGCCAGCGACGAGAAGGTCACGCCCAAGTACCCGCTGCTGCTGACCACCGGGCGCATCCTGTCCCAGTACAACGTGGGCGCGCAGACTCGGCGCACCGAGAACAGCCGCTGGCACGAGGAGGACCGGCTGGAGATCCACCCGCACGACGCCGAGGACCGCGGCATACGCGATGGCGACTGGGTGGGCATCAGCAGCCGCTCCGGCGAAACCGTGCTGCGCGCGCTGCTCAGCGAGCGAATGCAGCCTGGCGTGGTCTACACCACCTTCCACTTTCCCGAGTCGGGGGCCAACGTGATCACCACCGACAGCTCCGACTGGGCGACCAACTGCCCCGAGTACAAGGTGACGGCGGTGCAGGTCATGCCGGTGAGCCAGCCCTCGACCTGGCAGCGCGAGTACACGCGATTCAGCCGCACGCAGGAGCAGCTGCTGGCCGAGCGTCGCGGAGCCCAGGCGGGCAAGGAAGTGGCGGCGACATGACCTCGATGGCGGCGATTGTCCCGGGGCGCCTTGCTCGAGGGGAGCCGAGATGAGCGCCGGCAGTCCACGGGCGCGCGGGCACGGCGACGACTCGCGCGGCCCCGCCGCCGCGATCTGCGAGGGCGCGCGCAGCCTCGACGTGCTGCGCTGGCGCGGCGGGCACGCGCAGCGCGTCGACGACTGGCTGTCCGAGGAGGTCGCGGTGGCCCTGCAGTACAACGGCGTGTCGCACGCCGTGATGCTGGCCACGCCGCTGGACCTGGAGGATTTCGCGCTGGGCTTCAGCCTGGGCGAGGGCATCGTCGAGCGGTCGGCCGAGGTCTACGACTGCGAGATCGTGCGCGAGCCGCGCGGGCTTACCCTGCAGATCGAGGTGGCCGCGCGCTGCTTCGAACGCCTGCGCGAGCGGCGTCGCAGCCTGACCGGCCGCACCGGCTGCGGGCTGTGCGGGACCGACAGTCTGGAGCAGGCGCTGCGTCCGCTGCGCCCCTTGCCGGCGCGGCCGGAACTGCCTATCGGATCGTCCGCCGTGGCGCGCGCCTTGGGGTCGCTGCGCGAGCACCAGCGCCTGAACGCGGCAACGGGTGCCGTGCACGCGGCCGGCTGGTGCGATGCGCGGGGGCGGCTGCTGCTGGTGCGCGAGGACGTCGGGCGTCACAATGCGCTGGACAAGCTCATCGGCGCCATGGCACGCTGCGACACCGACGCCGCGAGCGGTTTCGCCGTCATCACCAGCCGTGCCAGTGTGGAAATGGTGCAGAAGGCCGCCCAGGCCGGCATGCCGATGCTGGTGGCGGTGTCGGCTCCCACGGCGCTTGCGGTGCGAAGCGCGCGCGAGGTGGACATGTGCCTGGTGGGCCTCGCGCGCGGCGATGATCTCGTGGTCTACAGCGGCGCGCAACGCATCGCGCTCGAACCCTCTCCCGATTTCTCGACCAGCCTGCTCACCACATGAAGACCGAACACCTGATCTCCATGGTCAATCGCATCGGGCAGTTCTTCCAGGCGATGCCGGACCACGACGAAGCGCTCGAAGGCATTGCCCTGCACGTCAAGCGATTCTGGGAGCCGCGCATGCGGCGCGAACTGCTGGACTACCTCGACAAGCAAGGCGGCAAGGACATCTCGCCGGTGGTGCTGGAAGCCCTGCGCCAGCACCGTCAGCTGCTGGCTTGACGCCGCCGGCTTGCCGCGGCCGCCGCGAGGCGGGGCGTCGGCGCTCTCAGTACGAGCCGAGCATGCGCGCGGCCAGTTCGCGCGCATCGTCGCCGTCCCCTTGCAGGGCGTGTGCCAACGCGATGCGGGCCGGCTCCGGATGGTTCTGGCTGAGCTTGAACTTGGCCGTGACCCGCAGCACCTCGATGTCGATGCCCACCACGCCGGCCAGCATGGCCCGCACGTAGTCCTCCGGCGCGTCCGACACCGCCCACGGGCGTTCGCGCCCGGCCTCGTGCGTGTCGGTCAACTCGCCGACCAGCTCGCGCAGCCAGACCGGGTCGTCGACCGCGCGCAGGCGTCCGGACACCTGCACGACCAGGTAGTTCCAGGTCGGCACCACCTTGCCGTCGACCGCCTTGCGCGGGTGCGCGGCGGGGCTGACGTAGGCCTGGGCGCCGTGGAACAGCGCCAGCACCTCGCATCCGCCGGCGCCCGCGCGGCGCCACAGGGGATTGCCGCGCGCCACGTGCCCGCGCAGGCGCCGCACGGCGCCCTGCGCGTCGCCGTCGGCCAGCAACACCACCGGATTGGCGTCCAGCCCCTCGGCCTCGTGCGTGACCAGCGTGGCCAGCGGGCGCGCGCGCAGCAGGCGCAGGACCTCGACGGGATCGTCGACGGCGAAATGGCTGGGCAGATACATGGCGGGGACTCCGGACGGCGCTACACCCGTGGGCGGATCGTCGGGGGACGATCCTGGAATTGTGCCTGCGCAAACCCGACTGGGCACAGGGTGTTTTGGCCATGAAGCCATAATGCCGTTTGCCCGGATCGTGTTCGTACTGGCGACCGGCTGGGCCCGTGAACCCATGCCGATCCAAGTCCCACGCCACCTTCGTCTCGTGCCGCGCGTCGCCGCATCGCTGCTTGCCGTCGCACTGGTGCAGCCGGCGCTTGCGCATGCCGAGCCGATCGCGCCGCCGGTGCGCGCCCATGCGGCCGCGCGCGCGGGGGACTACGTGGTCGACATCGAGGCGCCGAAGGACCTGCGCGAGGTGCTGCGGCGCGGGCTGGACGTGGAGCGCTGGAAGGGCTTCGCCGACCTGCGCGAGGAACAGTTGCGTTCGCTGGTCGAGGGCGTGCCCGCGCAGGCGCGAAGCGTGCTCGAGGCGCTGGGGTATTTCTCGCCGCGCGTGGAGGTCAGCCTGGACACCACGCAGCGCCCCCAACGCGTGGTGCTGCGCGTCGATCCGGGGGAGCCCAGCCGCGTGGTGGCGGTGCGGCTGCGCGTGCTCGGACCCGACGGGCACCCCGTGCCCTCTCTGCAGGCGCGGCTGCTGCACGACTGGAGCCTGGGCCAGGGCAGCGTGTTCGACAGCGGCAGCTGGCAGGCCGCCAAGCGCAACGCCCTGCTGCGCCTGAGCACGCGGCGCTACGCGGCGGCGCACATCGTCGGCAGTCGCGCGCTGGTGGATCCGACGAGGCACGCGGTGCGCCTGTCGGTGGATTTCGAGACCGGGCCGGACTACCGCTTCGGCCCGCTGAGCGTGCGGGGCCTGCAGCGCTATCCCGAGTCCGTGGTGCGCAACCTGGCCCCGTGGTCGCAGGGCGACCCCTATTCCCAGGAACAGTTGCTGGATCTGCAGGCGAACCTGCAGAACAGCCGCTATTTCCGCAGTGCCACCGTGGGCGCGCCGCTTTCCGGGGCGCACGGCGACGTGCTGCCGGTGGACGTGAACGTCGCGGAGCAGCGCGCACAGCGCCTGGGATTCGGGCTGGGCTACAGCAGCAATACCCGCGCGCGCACCCAGGTCGACTACGGCAACCTGAACCTGTTCGGCAGTGCCTTGCGCCTGAACAGCTCGGTCAAGGTGGAGACCCTGCAGCAAAGCCTGGAGGCGCAGCTGCGGTTCCCGCGCCGCCGCGACGGCGCGAGCTACGGCATCGATGCCCAGGTGCTGCATTCGGACATCCAGGGGCTGACCACGCGCAGCCAGAGCCTCGGATTGCAGCGCCGTCGCACCGACGGCCCGATCGAGACCGTGCAGTCGCTGAAGTTCATCAACGAGCAGGAGCAACTCACCGGCGGCCCGGTCTCGTCCAACATGGCGCTGATGCCCGGCTACACCTGGACTCGCAGGCGTCTGGACAGTTCGCTGGATCCGACCCGGGGCAACCTGCTGAGCGCGCAGATCAGCGGTGGCACGCGGGCGCTGCTGTCCCAGCAGAACTTCGTCCGCCTGTACGTGCACGCGCTGCAATTCGTGCCCCTGGGGCCGAAGAACCAGTTGATCCTGCGCGGTGAACTGGGGCAGGTGCTCAGCCCGTCGGCGAACGGCATTCCGCAGCAGGAGCTGTTTCGCGCGGGCGGTATCGGCTCGGTGCGCGGCTACCCCTACCAGAGCCTGGGCGTGATGGAGGACGGTGCGGTGGTGGGCGGCCGCGCGCTGTTCACCGCGGGGATCGACGCCGTGCACTGGGTGCTGCCGCGCTGGGGCGCCGCGCTGTTCGTCGATGCGGGGAATGCGGCGGACAGCTTCCGCGGCCTGCATCCGGTGCTGGGGTACGGTGTCGGCGTGCGTTGGCGCAGCCCGGTGGGTCTGGTCAGCATCAATCTGGCGCATGGGCGGGCCATCGCCTCGACGCGCATCGAGTTCAACGCCGGCGTGAGTTTCTGATGTCCGAGCCCGGCGCTTCTCCCCCGTCCGATCGACCCGCGCGGCGCCGCGTGCGGCGCGCGTGGCTGCTCGCCGCCTGCTGCGTCGTCGCTTCGCTGGCCCTGCTGGTCGGCGCACTGGCCTGGCTCGGAAGTCCCGGCGGCGTGCGCTGGATCGCCGCGCGAGCGGGGGTGAGCATGCAGGGCGTGCAGGGCAATGCGTGGAGTTCCCTGCGCGTGTCGCAGCTGCGCTGGGACAGCGGCGCCACCCGCGTGGATGCGCGCGACGTCGTGCTGCGCTGGCTCCCGCGCGAGTTGCTGAGTCTGCGCCCCGACCTGCACCTGCTCGAGCTGTCGGCGGCGCAGCTGGACCTGCAATCGGCGGCGGCTTCGGGTGCGGCCGCGGGCGCGCCGGCGCGCCCGCCTGCGGATCTGGCGCCGCCACTGGCGCTGCGCGTGGATCGGTTGCGCGTGGACCGCCTGCGCTGGCGCCGGCAGGGACAGGTTCGATGGCTGGACCTCGGCTCGCTGCAAGGACGCCTGGGCGTCGACGCCCAGGCGTGGCAGGCCTCCGCCGCATGGCGCGGCCCATGGGGCAGCGCGCGCATGCAAGGGCACATGGCCGCGCGGGCCCCGTTCGCGCTGGGCGCCTCGCTGCAGGCGGAGCTCTCGCTGCGCCAGCAGCAGCTGCAACTCGACTCCCGGGTCGGCGGAACCCTTCGGCTCCCGCGCGTGGACGCGACGCTGCGCGCCGCGCAGGCGCGCGCGGTGCTGCAGGCGCAATTGCGCCCCTTCGAGCCGGTCTGGCTGGGCCCCGCCACGCTCGACGTGCGGGGGCTGGATCCGCGGCGCATCGACGCCGCCTTGCCGCAGGCCGAACTCGAGCTGCACGCGGCTGTGCAAGGCGTGGCACGCGACGGGCTCAGCGGCGAGGTGCGGCTGCGCAATGCGCAGCCGGGAACCATCGACGCGGGGCGCCTGCCGCTGGTGGAACTGCGCTCCCCGCTGACCTTGCAGGCCGGCGTGCTGCGCGCCCCTCGGCTGCAGCTGGCGCTGGCCGGAGGCGCCAGCCTGGACGGCAGCGTGGACTGGCCGCTGCACGGCAGTGCCGACGTGGACCTGCGGGCGCGGGCGCTGGACCTGCATGCGCTGTACGCTCGCATGCTGGCCACGCGCTTGCAGGGCCGTCTGCAAGGCACGCTGGACGCGCGGGCACAGAGCGTCTCGGCGAGCTTGAGCCAGCCGGGCTGGCAGGCGCGATTGCAGGCGCGGCACGAGGGGCAGCGCATCGAGATCCGGCAGGCGCTGCTGCGGGCGCAAGGCGCCGAGCTGAGTCTGTCGGGGCATCTGGACCAGGCGGCGGGCGAGGCCTTCGCGCTGCGGGCCGAGTTGCGCGATTTCGATCCCCGGCGCTTCGGCGACTGGCCGCGCGCGCGCCTGAACCTGCACCTGCTGGCGCAAGGGGAGCTTGCCGTCCCGCGCGCCAGCGTGAACCTGCAGGTGCGGCCGAGCACGTGGCGCGGGCAGGTCCTGGAAGGGCGCGCCAGCGGCGAGCTGAGCTCGCGCAGCGTGCGCGAGCTGCAGGCGCGGCTGCGCCTGGGGGCCAACCAGCTTCAGGCACACGGCAGTTTCGGCGCGCCCGGCGATACCTTGAGTCTGGACCTGCGGGCTCCCGCGCTGGCCCAGTTCGGCGAGGGTTGGAACGGCAGTGCGCAGGCCCATGCGAGCCTGCACGGCGGACTGGCCGCGCCGAGCGGAAGTCTGAGCCTGCAGGCTCGCGACCTGCTCGGTCCGGACAAGCTGCGCGTGGCTCGCCTGGACGTCGATGCGCGACTCGAAGGCGGGCTTCAAGGCCCGCTGAGCGTGCAGGCCAGCGGCCGTGACCTGCGTCTGGCCGGGCAGTCGGTGCGCGAACTTGCGCTGAGCGTGCACGGCACGCTGCGCTCGCACGCACTGAGCCTGCGGCTCGACGCGCCGCCGCGCCTGCGCCTGAGCGCGAGCGCGCACGGCTCCTGGCAGGGCGCGACGGGATGGACGGGAAGCATCGACAGCCTGGACAACGCCGGTTCGCTGCCGCTGCGCCTGCTGGCGCCGGCGGCGCTGCGCGTGGGCAGCGACGGCTCCTTCGCGTTGCAACATGCGGTGCTGAGCAGCCCGGGTGGCCGTATCGACCTGCAGAGTCTGCGGCGCGATGGGCAGGACTGGTCCAGCCGCGGCGACGCCAGCGGGCTCGATCCCATGTACTGGGCGCGCCTGTCCGGGGCCGATCTGCACGGGCTGCGCTCGGATCTGCGCCTGCGCGCGGCCTGGGAGCTGCGCGGCAGCCCCGAGATGAGCCTGCATCTGAGCCTCGAGCGCAGCGCCGGAGATCTCGTGCTGCCGGCCGGGGGCGGGCTGCCGCTGGGCATGTCGCGCCTGGCGTTGCGCGTGGACGCGAGTCCGGCCGGCCTGAGCGCGGCGCTCGACGCCGCCGGCAGCCGGCTGGGCAGCCTGCAGGCTCGCGCCGATGTGCCCCTGCGGCATTCGGCGCGAGGCTGGAGCGTGGACCCGCGGGCGCCCCTCGTCGGCCAGGCGAGGCTGGACATGCCCGACCTGTCCTGGCTGACCGGCTGGCTGCCGCAGGGCGCGCGGGCGGGCGGGGCGCTGCGCGGCGAACTGCGGGCCGCGGGCAGTCTGGCCGCGCCACAGCTGCAGGGGAGCCTGTCGGGGAGCTCGCTGGCGCTCGCCTTGCCCGAGGTCGGACTGGACCTGCGCGACGGCAGCCTCGATGCGCTGTTCGACGGCGACCGCCTGCGCCTGCGCTCCCTGCTGGTGCACGACGCCTCGGGGCGAGGTACCCTGCAGGCCAGCGGCAGCATGGGCCTGGCCGACGGCCTGCCCACCGGAACCATCGACCTGAAGCTGGACAAGCTGCAGGCGCTGGACCGCCCGGGGCGCCAGGTGCAGCTCAGCGGCAACGGCACGCTGCGCGCGCTCCACGGGCAGGTCTCCATGAACGGCGCGGTGCGCGTCGACAAGGCCGACATCGAACTGGCCAGCGCCGACACTCCCCGGCTGGCTCCCGACGTGGTGGTGCAGGGGCGTCCGACGCCCCCGCCGGCCGGCGCCGGCATGCCGGTGAGCGCGAGCCTGAGCCTCGACCTGGGCAGCGACTTCCATCTCGGCGGCTACGGCGTGGACGCGCGCCTGGGAGGCTCGGTGCTGCTGCGTGCCGTACCCGGACAGGTGCTGAGCGCCGAGGGCAGCGTGGCGGTGCGCAGCGGCAATTACTCGGCCTACGGCCAGCAGTTGAGCCTGGTCAAGGGCAGCAGCGTGAATTTCTCCGGCCCGGTGGACAACCCGGGACTGAACCTGGCCGCGCAGCGCGAGAACCTGCCGGTGCAGGTGGGCGTGCAGGTCACCGGCACGTTGCGTGCGCCGCAGGTGACCCTGAACTCGGATCCGCCGATGTCCGACGGCGCCATCCTGTCCTGGCTGATCCTCGGCCAGGACCCGAGCACCGTGGGCAGCGACCAGAGCGCCTTGTTGCAGACGGCCGCCGCCGCGCTGCTGTCCAGCGGGCAGGGGGTGCCCTTGACCAGCCGCGTGGCCGGAGCCCTCGGGCTGGACCAGCTCACGCTCAGCGGCCAGGGAGCCTTGCAGAACAGCGTGGTCACGGTGGGCAAGAAACTGAGCTCGCGCCTGTCGGTCAGCGTCGAGCAGGGGCTGGCCGCCGCTTCCAGCCTGTTCAACGTGCGCTACACCTTCACCCGGCGTCTGTCGCTGCGCCTGCAGTCGGGGACGGACAACGCCGTCGACCTGTTCTACACCTTCCACTTCGATTGATGGGGTGGAGAACCCCCACGCTCGCCCGTCAGGGAAAGGCGGGGATGTCCGGGTCGACGCCCTCGGGCTGGGCTTCCGGGTGCTGGCGGCGCACCATCCGATCGATCTCCTCGACGCGGTTCGCGGGCACGTCGACCATCATCAGCAGCTTGCCCTGCTCGATGGCCTGCTCGTAGGGGCGCAGCCGCGGACTGTCCACGCTGACGCCGATCATGCTGCTGACCCAGGCGCCGACCGCGCCGCCGGCGACCGCCAGGCTGAGCACGATCGCACCGGCCGACACCACGGCCGCGCCCGGCACCGCGATGACCACCAGGCCGGCCAGCGTGCCGGTGACCCCGCCCAGCCCGAGCCCGCGCTCGATGGCGGGGATCAGGTCGGACTTCTCGGCCAGGCCGGCCTCGGGCAGGTTGCCCAGCGGCGTGCCTTCACGCGCGACGACATGGATGGACTTCTCCGGCACGCGCGCCAGCAGCAGCTCGTCGACGATGGCCGAGGCCGAGGGTACATCCGGAACCAGGAAATAGAGGCGTCGCATCGAGGGCTCCTTGGGCGGTTGGAGGAGGCGGCAGCGCGCGCCGCCGTGCCGTCGCTCAGCGTGTGTCCAGCAGCGCGCGGCGTAGCGTCTCGGCGAGCTGGTCGATCTGCGCGCGTTCGATGATCAGCGGCGGCGACAGCGCGATCGTGTCTCCGGTATAGCGCACCAGAGCCCCGAGCGCAAAGCAGCGCGCGAACACCTCCTGCCCGCGCAGGCCGGCGCCGTCGGCGCGGGCTTGCAGTTCCACCGCCCCCATGAGGCCGATGTTGCGGATGTCGCGCACGTGCGGCGCGTCGCGCAGCGCGTGCAGGGTCTGTTCCCAGTAGCTGTCCAGGCCGTCGCGGCGCACCCGGTCGAGCAGGCCTTCCTCGGCATACAGGCGTTGCGTGGCCAGCGTGGCGGCCGCGGCCAGCGGATGGCCGGAATAGGTGTAGCCGTGGGGCAGTTCGATGGCCCCCTCGGCGGCGGCGTCCAGCACGGTGTCGACCAGGTCCTCGCGCACGAACACCGCGCCCAGCGGCACGGTGCCGTTGTTGACCGCCTTGGCGGTGACCATGATGTCGGGCAGCACGCCCAGCGCCTGCGCGGCGAAGGGCGCGCCCAGGCGCCCGTAGCCGGTGATCACCTCGTCGAACACCAGCAGCAGCCCGTGCTTGTCGCACAGCGCGCGCAGGCGCTGCAGATAGCCCTGCGGGGGCACCAGTACGCCGGTGGAGCCGGCCACCGGCTCGACGATCACCGCGGCGATGTTCGACGCATCGTGCAGTTGCACGATGCGCTCGAGTTCGTCGGCCAGGTGCGCGCCCCAGCCCGGCTGGCCCCGAGAGAAGCCCTGGTGCTCCAGGTCATGGGTGTGCGGGAGGTGATCCACGTTGGGCAGCAGCGCGCCGTGGAACACCTTGCGGTTGCCCGGGATGCCGCCCACCGAGATGCCGCCGAAGCCCACCCCGTGGTAGCCGCGCTCGCGCCCGACGAACACGTTGCGGTGCCCCTGGCCGCGCGCGCGGTGGTAGGCCAGCGCGATCTTCAGCGCGGTGTCCACGCTTTCCGAACCCGAGTTGGTGAAGAACACGCGCTTGAGCCGGCCCGGCGCGATATCCGACAGGACCTGCGCGGCTTCGAACTCCAGCGGATGCCCGAGCTGGAACGACGGGGCGTAGTCCATGCGCGCCGCCTGCTCCTGGATGGCGCGGGTGATCGGCTCGCGGCAGTGGCCGGCGTTCACGCACCACAGGCCGGCCACGCCGTCCAGGATCTGGCGCCCGTCGTCGCTGCGATAGTGCATGCCGCTGGCCTGCACCAGCAGGCGCGGGGCATTCTTGAAGGCGCGGTTGGCCGTGAAGGGCATCCACAGTGCCTGCATCGGCGCCGCCGGAGCGGCCGCCGGCCCGGGGGACCGGGAATTCTCGCGTACGTTCATGGAAAGTTTCTCCGAATGCGCAAACAATGTACGGGATCGACTTGGCCCTGGCGCGCATGCCGGATTGTCGGACTTGCGCTGCCGGGTGGTTCCGCTCTCTTGCGCGTCTTCAGCTCATGGCTCTGGGTCTGTACATCATCGGTGACGAAATCCTGTCCGGCAAGCGGCAGGACAAGCATTTTTCGCGCGTGCAGCAATTGCTGGCCGCCCGCGGCATGCAACTGCAATGGGCGCACTATCTGGGCGACGATGCGCAGGTGCTGCGCGACGCCCTGCGCGCCAGTTTCGAGCGCGGCGACACGGTGCTGAGTTGCGGGGGTATCGGCGCCACGCCGGACGATCACACCCGCGCCGCGGCGGCGGCCGCGCTCGACCTGCCGCTGGAACTGCATCCCGAGGCGGCGGTGCTGATCCGCCAGCGCATCGCCACCGCCTCGCTGGGCGATCCCGATTCCGAGGCCAATCGGCAGCGCCTGCAGATGGGAACCTTCGCGCAAGGTGCGCGGATCATTCCCAACCCCTACAACCAGATCCCGGGCTTTTTCATCCGCGAGCACTACTTCGTGCCCGGTTTTCCGGTGATGGCCTGGCCGATGATCGAGTGGGTGCTGGACACCCGGCTGCAGCATCTGCATCGCCCGGCCGGCTACCTGGAGCGCGGACTCATCGTGCAGGGCGCGATGGAGTCGGAACTCACCCCGTTGATGCTGCGCATCGAGCACGAGCACGAGCAGGTCAAGGTGTACAGCCTGCCCAGCGTGGACGATGCCCAGTGGGGGCGGCACATCGAGATCGGCGTCAAGGGTGAACCCCAACGCGTGCAGGCGGCGTTCGACGTGCTCAGGCAGGGGTTGATCGCACTTGGCGCGAACATTCGCACCGAAACGGTGCGTTCTATCTGATAGGCACGAAAACGGGGCGTTGCGCACCATGGCGGTGCGCATGGCGCATCGTCGCCGCAGGCTCGCCGGGGCCTGGCGGCGTCGGCGAGCCCAGGCACGCAGGCCTTGCGCGCATCGGCGTTCGCCATGGTGCGAAATCACCGGGGCGTGGCATGGATTCTGCTAGATTTGCGAGCAGGGTCGAGCGGGCCCGCTGGCGGTCGCGTGGGCGACCGCGCCGGGGTTCGCGACCGGGCCGAAGCCGCGGGCCGTTCCCTCCACACAACCGAACATCCATCTTGGAGAACTTGCATGACCAAACAGGTTGCTGACGTACTGAACATGGTGAAGGAAAACGACGTCAAGTTCGTCGATTTCCGCTTCACGGACACCCGCGGCAAGGAACAGCACGTGACCGTGCCGGTGTCGGCGTTCGATGAAAGCAAGTTCACCCAGGGTCATGCCTTCGACGGTTCCTCGGTCGCCGGCTGGAAGGGCATCGAGGCCTCGGACATGCTGCTCATGCCCGATGCCAACACCGCCAACATCGACCCGTTCATGGAAGAGACCACGCTGCTGCTGCAGTGCGACGTGCTCGAGCCCGGCGACGGCAAGCCCTACGACCGCGATCCCCGCTCCATCGCCAAGAAGGCCGAGGCCTTCCTGAAGGCCTCGGGCATCGGCGACACCGCGTATTTCGGTCCGGAACCCGAATTCTTCATCTTCGATCAGGTGCGCTGGAACGTCGACATGTCCGGCTGCTTCGTGAAAATCGACTCCGACGAGGCCTCGTGGTCCACCGGCGAGAAGATCGAAGGCGGCAACATGGGCCACCGCCCGGCGGTCAAGGGCGGCTACTTCCCGGTGCCTCCGGTGGACAGCCTGCAGGACATCCGCTCCGAGATGTGCCTGATCCTGGAGCAGATGGGCGTGCCGGTGGAAGTGCACCACCACGAGGTGGCTGGCGCCGGCCAGTGCGAGATCGGCACCATGTTCTCCACCCTGGTGCAGCGTGCCGACTGGACCCAGGTGCTCAAGTACGTGGTGCAGAACGTGGCCCACAGCTACGGCAAGACGGCCACCTTCATGCCCAAGCCGGTGGTGGGCGACAACGGCTCGGGCATGCACGTGCACCAGTCGATCTGGAAGGACGGCAAGAACCTGTTCGCCGGCAACGGCTACGCGGGCCTGTCGGACTTCGCGCTGTACTACATCGGCGGCATCATCAAGCACGCCCGTGCGCTCAACGCCATCACCAACCCGGGCACCAACAGCTACAAGCGACTGGTGCCGGGCTTCGAGGCCCCGGTGAAGCTGGCCTATTCGGCGCGCAACCGTTCGGCGTCGATCCGCGTGCCCTACGTGCAAAGCGACAAGGCGCGGCGCATCGAGGTGCGTTTCCCCGATCCGACCTGCAACCCGTACCTGGGCTTCGCGGCCATGCTGATGGCCGGCCTCGACGGCGTGGAAAACAAGATCCACCCGGGCGAAGCCGCGAGCAAGAACCTGTACGACCTGCCGCCGGAAGAAGACGCGAAGATCCCGACCGTGTGCTCCAGCCTCGACCAGGCGCTGGGCTACCTGGACCAGGATCGCGGCTTCCTGACCCGCGGCGGCGTGTTCAGCAACGACTTCATCGACGCCTACATCGCGCTGAAGATGGAGGAGGTCACGCGCTTCCGCATGACCACCCATCCGGTCGAGTTCGACATGTACTACTCGCTGTGATGTCCGCGTCCGTCAGGGCCCCTCGAGGGTCCGCGGCGGACAGGGCAGGGAGCGCCGCCGGCGCCGCAGTCGCGAGATTGCGGCGCCGGTTTACTTTACACTCGGGCACGTGTCCGTCCTCGTGCGGGCGCCGCCGATCATGGCCGTTGACCGGTCCGTTCTTCCAGGGTTTGCGATGCGCACCGTTGCCGTTGGCCGTCTTGTTCTCCTGACCTGTCTGGGCGCTGGCGCCATGGCCGCCGCTTCGGCGCAGGACGTCGATCCCAGTCGCGTGTACCGCTGCCCCGACAACTCCTACACCAACATGCTCAGCGTGGTGCGGGAGAAGAACTGCCAGCCGGTGGACAACGCCAACATCAGCGTGCTGGCCCCGACGCCGACGCCAACGCCGATCCCGGCACCCCGGGGGCGCCGCGCCCCGCGCCATGCCTCGGGCCCCGACCAGGTGAGCTCCGGCGCGCAAAGTGAACGCGACGCCGAGGCCCGCCAGCTGCTGCAAAGCGAACTGCAGACGCAGCAGGCCAAGCTGGCCCAGCAGCTGCAGGAGTACAACAACGGGCAACCGCAGCGCCTGGGCGACGAGCGCAACTATCAGAAGTACCTGGACCGCGTGCAGGCGATGAAGCAGCAGATCGACCTGACCAAGTCCAACATCGACGCGCTGCAGCGAGAGCTGCAGCATTATGCGAACTGACGGTGTGAACGAGGCCGCCCTGTCAGCCTCCGGCGGTGAGGACGAGCAGCCGGGAGGTGCGTTGCACGCGGCGGCCGCACTCGACTGGCTGGCCACGATGGTCGCCGTGGTGGATGCCGACGGGCGGGTCGTGCATGCCAATGCCTCGCTGGAGGCGGGCCTGGGCCTGTCGCGGCGCCAGCTGCTGGGCCACGAGTTCGAGCACTGGCTGAGCCGCCACGGGCCGCTGCGCGAGGCCCTGCGCCAGGTGCGCGCGGAGGAGTTCTCCAGCAAGCGCTTCGACGACGCGATGATCGCCCGCGCCGGCGCGGAGGCGATTCCGGTGCAGGTGGTCGTCTCGCGCACCGATTCGCCCGAGCTGCTGCTGGTCGAGCTGCTCGAGCTGGGCCAGCAAAGCCGCCAGGAGCGCGAGGAGCAGTGGCATCGCCAGGCACAGGCGAGCAAGGACCTGATCCGCAACCTCGCGCACGAGATCAAGAATCCCCTGGGCGGCATCCGCGGCGCGGCGCAACTGCTGCAGTCCGAGCTGGACAGCCGCGAGCTGCGCGAGTACACGCGGGTGATCATCCACGAGGCCGACCGGCTGCAAAGCCTGGTGGACCGGCTGCTGGCGCCGCACCGGCGCCCCCACGTGGTGGCCGAACTGAACATCCACGAGGTGCTGGAGCGCGTGCGCTCGGTGATCCTGGCCGAATTCCCGCGTGGCCTGGAGGTGGTGCGCGATTACGACGCCAGCCTGCCCGAGCTGCGCGGCGACCGCGAGCAGCTGATCCAGGCCGTGCTGAACATCGCGCACAACGCGGCGCTGGCGCTGGCCGAGCGCCGCGCCGCCGGGGACGCGCGCATCGTGTTCAAGACACGCATCGCACGCCAGGTCACGGTGGCCAAGCAGCGCCATCGCCTGGCATTGGTCTTGCATGTGACGGACAACGGCCCCGGCATCCCGGAACACATCAAGGATCGCATGTTCTTTCCGCTGGTCTCGGGGCGGGACGGTGGCTCTGGCCTGGGATTGTCCCTGGCGCAGACCTTCATCCAACAGCATCAGGGGACCATCGAGTGCGACAGCCAGCCCGGACACACCGACTTCCGCATCCTGCTGCCTCTGGCCTGAGCCGGGCGGGGGAGCTGCGATGAAGCCGATCTGGATCGTCGACGACGATCAATCCATCCGTTTCGTGTTGCAGAAGGCGCTGGAGAAGGCCGACCTGCCCGTGCGCAGCTTCGCCAGCACGCGCGAGGTGCAGGCGGCGCTGACCACCGAGCAGCCGCAGGTGCTGGTGTCCGACATCCGCATGCCGGGAGGAAGCGGTATCACCCTGCTGCAGGAGCTCAAGCGCAGCCAGCCGCAGCTTCCGGTGATCATCATGACCGCCTATTCCGACCTGGACAGCGCGGTGTCGGCCTTCCAGAGCGGGGCCTTCGAATACCTGAGCAAGCCCTTCGACGTGGACAAGGCGGTGGACCTGATCCGCCGCGCGGTCGACGAGAGCCTGCGCGAGCAGGGCGCCGAGACCTCGGGCGTGGAGACCCCCGAGCTGCTGGGGCAGGCGCCGGCCATGCAGGACGTGTTCCGCGCCATCGGTCGCCTTTCGCCCTCGCTGGTGACGGTGCTGATCACCGGCGAATCGGGCAGCGGCAAGGAACTGGTCGCGCAGGCGCTGCATCGCCACAGCCCTCGCGCGCAAGGGCCGTTCGTGGCCATCAACACCGCGGCGATTCCGCGCGATCTGCTGGAAAGCGAGTTGTTCGGGCACGAGCGCGGCGCGTTCACCGGCGCGCAGGCCTCGCGCCGGGGGCGTTTCGAGCAGGCCGAGGGCGGCACGCTGTTCCTGGACGAGATCGGCGACATGCCCTACGAGCTGCAGACGCGGCTGTTGCGGGTGTTGTCGGACGGGAATTTCTATCGCGTGGGCGGCCATGCGCCGATTCGCGCCAACGTGCGCGTGATCGCCGCCACGCACCAGAACCTTGAGCAGCGCGTGCGCGACGGGCAGTTCCGCGAGGACCTGTTCCACCGGCTCAACGTGATCCGTCTGCGCCTGCCGCCGCTGCGCGAGCGCCGCGAGGACATCGAACTGCTGGTGCGGCATTTCCTGCACAAGAGCGCGGCCGAGCTGGGCGTGGAGACCAAGCGCCTGTCGGACGCCGCGCTGGCCGTGCTGCAAGGCTATTCCTTCCCCGGCAACGTGCGCGAGTTGCAGAACCTGTGCCATTGGCTCACGGTGATGGCGCCCGGGCTGGTGGTGGACGTGAAGGATCTGCCGCCCGAACTCAGCGGCGCGCCGCAGGCGAGCGCCATGGCGGCGGCGACGGCCATGCCGGGCGCTCCGACGGCCGCCGGCGGCGTCGCGGCGGGCGCCGCCACGGAGCCGGCTTCCGGCAGCGAGGCCCTGGGTGTCGCGCCGGCGATCGCGCCGGCGCCGACGCCCGCCGCGTGGGAGTCCGACCTGGCCGGCCAGGCTCGCACCCTGCTGCAGTCGGGCTCGACGCAGGTCATGGACCAGCTCACCCAGCGCTTCGAGCGCGCGGTGATCCTGGCCGCGCTGGAAGTCACCCACGGGCGGCGCATCGAGGCCGCGCAGCGCCTGGGCATCGGGCGCAACACCATCACGCGCAAGATCCAGGAACTGGGGCTGGACGAGTAAACCGCCCCGGCGTCGCGCCTGTCGCCTGCCGAGCCGCCTCGGCAGGGGGGCTCGGCCGCTGCGCCGGGATCAGGCGCCGGGCGTGTCGAGCTCCACCCACACCGGAGCGTGGTCGCTGGGGCGCTCGTTCTTGCGCGGCGCGCGGTCGATGCCACAGGCGCGTACGCCGGCGCGCAGCGCCTCGGAAACCAGTACGTGGTCGATGCGCAGGCCCTGGTTGCGCCGAAAGGCCAGGTTGCGGTAGTCCCACCAGCTCCAGCTTTTCTCGGGTTGCTCGAACAGGCGGAAGGCGTCCACCAGGCCCAGTTCGAGCAGTTTGCGAAAGTGGCCGCGCTCCTCGTCGGTGCAGTGGATCTTGCCCCGCCAGGCCTCGGGGTCGTAGACGTCGCGGTCCTCCGGCGCCACGTTGAAGTCGCCCAGCAGCACCAGCCGGGGATGCTCGGCCAGCTGCCCCGCCAGCCAGTCCTCCAGCGCTTGCAGCCAGCCCATCTTGTAGGCGAATTTCTCGCTGCCCGGCTCCTGGCCGTTGGGGAAATAGGCGCCGACCACCCGCAGGCCGCCGACGCTGGCCGCGATCATGCGCGCCTGCGGATCGTCCAGGCCCGGCAGGTTGCGCTGCACGTCCTCGGCCGGCGTGCGCGACAGCAGGGCCACGCCGTTGTAGGTGGGCTGCCCGAAACACTGCGCCTGCCAGCCGGCGGCCAGCAGTTCGGCATGGGGAAAGCGCGCGTCGACCAGCTTGGTCTCCTGCAGCACCACGATGTCCGGCTGCTGCGCGGCCAGCCAGTCGAGCAGTTGCGGCAGGCGCACGGCGAGGGAGTTGACGTTCCAGGTGGCGAGTTTCATGCGACGGGAGTTCGGGAGTGGAGCAGGGGGCGGGTGGCCGAAACCGTTTGACCTAAAACAAGATCGTGTGAAAAGTCAACCCCCTGTTTGTGGAAAATAAGCCGCAACCTGCTGCAAAGTTCACGGGAATCAGTTAACTTTGTGCTCACTTTGGCAAACCCGTCGAAAGGCGGGGACGCAAAGCCTCCGGTCTAACGGCAGAAATGCCCATGACAGCGGGGTTGCCGGCGCGAGTGCGCGTCGTGACTTCTCAAGCTGTAGACGTATTGGCCGCTCAAACCGGCCGGATGGCAGCGTTGCCACGGTCCGCCCCGAATGGGGCGGGACCCCAGGGAGCAACCGCCATGTCCAGTCTACAGAACCTCTTTCGCACCGCCGCACTTCCGATCCTCGCCGCGATGACCCTCGCGGGCTGCGGGGGCGGCGGCGGGGCAGCCACCGGCGCCGTCGGCGCCGCGGCATCGACCCAGTCGTACACCAGTACGAACAACACGCTCGGCGCAGGCACGACCACGCCGATCGTCTCGACGAGCACGACGTCGGCACCGAGCACGAGCACGAGCACGAGCACGAGCACGAGCACGAGCACGAGCACGAGCACGAGCACGAGCACGAGCACGACGACGCCCGTGCCCGTGCCCAGCAGTTTCACCGCCGAGAATTCCGTCCAGGTTCCGCATCTCGTCTCGGGTGTGAAGACCTGGGTCACGATGGACCTTCCCTGGTCGTCGTGGACCAACGCCAACGTCACGACCGCGGGTTCGTCCACGGGGACGACCTATTACGTCTCGCTCACGGGAAGCGACAGCAACAGCGGAACGTCTGCCCAGAGGGCCTTCGCCACGGTGGCGCACGCGGTTTCGTTGATGCAACCCGGCGACACGCTGCTGTTCGAGCCCGGCGTGTATCACCAGACGATCAACCTGGGCGGCGGGCTGTCCGGCACGAGCGGACACCCCATCACCTTCGGCAACGCGGGAGGTGGCGCCGTGGTGCTCGATGCCTCCCCGGTGATCGCGCCTTCGTCCTGGTCCGCGGTGGGAGGTTCGGTCTACCGGGCCAGCGTGAGCAAGACCCAGGACGGATCGTCCAACCTGGCCGTGCCCACCGGCACCGATCCGTCCACCGCGATGGTCGTCGTCGTCAACGACAAGGCGCTTCGCCTGGCGCCCAATGACAACCCGGCCAGCGTCACGCCGGGGAGCGGCACCTTCGCCTACAACGGCTCCACGCTGACCGTGGATTTCGGCTCGGCAGTTCCCTCGTCGGCCACGGTGGTGGTGGCCAACGCGAACAACCCGAGCCCGATTTATTGGTACGGCGGCAATTACCTCGTGTTCGACGGGCTGACGGCCCAGGCCGGCGGCAATTCCGGGATCTGGGGCTATGGAAGCTCCGTGACCGTCGAGCATTGCGTCAGCCAGTACAACATCAAGGCCGGCATCAATTTCATGATGATGTCGGGCAATGCGAACGCGAACAACCAGGCGCTGCAAAACCTGGTCTACATGAATTCGCTGCACAACTGGCCTCGCGGCACCAACGGCTTTTACTCGTCCGGCGGGGGCTGGAGCGGTGGCCTTGCCTTCAGCGATGCCTACAAGGGAGTCGCGCGCGGCAATCTCGTGATCGACAACGGTGGCGAGGGGATCATCAGCTACGGCAGCGGCCCGTCGGAGACCACCGGAAGCGTGCTGTTCGAGAACAACCTCAGCATGGACAACTGGTCGATGCAGATGTATTTCGACAACCAGCCCAACGACGTCGCGCGGGGCAACCTGCTGTACTTCTCCGGTTTCGACACCAGCACCTGGGAGTCCCAGACGGACGATCTGTACAAGTACAGCACCTGTCTGGCGCTGGCGGACGAGGCGAACTCCTCCGCCAACATGACGGCCAACCTGGCCAATTCGCAGGTCTACAACAATCTGCTCGTCGGATGCCGCCTGGGGATCACCGAATACTGGGAAGGCAATGTGCTGTCGGGTCAGCACGGGCTGAAGAACACGCTGATCGCCAACAACACGATCGTGCTCATGCCCACGACGCCAGCGTCCACCTACACGGCGGGCATCTATCTGTGGGACAACGGCACCGCGAACACCAACAGCGCCGTGGTGAACAACCTGGTCATCGGATGGGACTCGACAGAGCCCGTGATCTGGTATCAGGGAACGGGGGCCGACCCGGGCGTGCAGGCCGATCACAATGCCTACTGGAACGCCGGCAACAGCACGACCTTCATGCTGGGGTTCAACACCGTGTCGAAGGACACCTTCGCGCAGTGGCAGGTGGCGACCGGATACGACCTGGCCGGCTTCTTCGCCGACCCCATGCTCGTGGGCACGAGCGCACTGTCCAGCCCGTCGCATGCGCCGTATGACCAGGCCAACGCCGTGCCGCAATCGGGCTCGCCGCTGATCGGCGCCGGCATCGACCTCTCGTCGTCCTCGCCGGTGGCTGGTGAGACCTTCTCGACCAACCTGGCCGGCATGGCGCGGGGTTCGAGCTGGACCATCGGAGCGTTCTGATCCTGGCCATCCCGCGACCCCGTCGCGAGGCGCACGGCGGCGAGGCCGCCGTGCGCGGCCTCCCGGGTTCCCTCAGGCCTCCAGCCGGAAGCGCTCCACGTTGACGCGCAGCGCGGCGGCCTGGCCGCGCATCTGCTCGGCGGTGGCGGCGAGTTGCTCGGAGGCCGAGGCGTTGTGCTGGGTGGCGGCGTTGACCTGGGTCATCGCCGTGTGGATCTGGGCGATGCCGGTGGACTGCGAGGCGCCGGCGGCGTCGATCTCGGCGATCAGGGTGCTGGTCTTGACGATGCTGGGCACCATCTGCTCCAGCAGCGCGCCGGCGGCCTCGGCCTGCTTGAGCGAGGAGGCGGCCAGCTGGCCGATCTCGCGCGCGGCGACCTGCGAGCGTTCCGCGAGTTTGCGTACTTCGCCGGCCACCACCGCGAAACCCTTGCCGGACTGGCCGGCGCGCGCCGCCTCGATGGCGGCGTTGAGCGCCAGCATGTTGGTCTGGTAGGCGATGTCGTCGACCACCGAGATGCGTTCGGCGATGGCGCGCATGTCCTGCAGCGTGCGTTGCACGGCCTCGCCGGTGCCGCGCGCCTGCTGCGCCGCCTGCTCGGCCATGGATGCGGTCAGGCGCGCGCTGTCGGCGCTGCTGCGCACCGAGTCCGCCGAGGCCTCCAGCGTGGCCGAGGTCTGCTCGATCGAGGCCGCCTGCTCCGAGGCCCCCTGCGATACGCTCTGCGCGGTCTCGGCCACCTGCTCGGAGGCCGTGGCCAGTTGGGTGGCGGTGGCGCGCACCTGGCCGATGGTCTCGCCCAGGCCCCGCACCATGTCGCGCATCGCGCTCAGCAACTGCCCGGTTTCGTCGGAGCGGCCGCGCGGCACCTGCAGCGCCAGTTCGCCGTCGGCGACGCGGTGCAGCACGCCGACGGCCAGTGCCAGCGGGCGGGTGATGGAGCGGGTGATGCTCACCGCCAGCAACGCGGCGATCAGCACCCCGGCCACGCCCAGGATGACGGCGAAGCCCAGGGCATGATGGTAGGAGGCCAGCGCGCCGGCCATCGCGGCATCGTCGGCCTGTTTGCGCGAAGCGACGAAGTCCTGCAGCGCCGCCTGCCAGCGCGCCTGCAAGGGGCGCACGTCGCGCAGCAGGTGCACGGTGGCGAGCATGCCCTGGCTGTGCAGCGCGAAATCGACCACATGCTGCAGGCTCGCCGTGGTGCTGGCGGCGATCGTGGCGATCGCGGCCAGGCGCGCGCGGTCGGCCGGCGTGTGCGCGTAGCCGGCCAGCTGGCGCATCTGCAGCGCGTATTCCCGTTCCTGCGCGGCCAGACGTTTGGCCGCGCCCTGGATGGATGTCGGGTTGATCAGCAGCACCACGTCGCGCCCGGCCGAGCCGATCTTCTCGGTGCTCAGCAGGGCGCCGTCCGCCAGGCGTTCGGCGCGGGCGTGGGTTCCGGCCAGGGTCTGCAGGCTGCTCTTGAGTTGCTGCATGTCGTGCACGGCCAGCCCGAGCAGGCCGAGCAGCATCAGTACCAGCACGCCGAATCCCAGCGCGAGGCGGGGGCCGATGTTCAGTGTTCGGGTAGAAGTCATGGCCCGAAAATGTAGGATTGCTACAAAATCCGGTCCACGGGGCTTACCCTGAATGCGCAAACATCCCGCGCATTCTTGTCGATTACGGCTATCTGTGAAAGTTTATTACACGACTTGCTGGAGATCCCGCGGGCCGATGGACTGCGGGAGCCCGCGCGGCAGTTCCAGCACGCCCTCGATCGGCAAGGCGCAGGCTGCGGCCACGCGCAGCAGCAGCGCGGGCTCGCCATTGCTCCAGGCCCGCAGCGCGGCGGGCGCCTGCGTCGCGGGCAGGTCGAGCGCCAGGCGCTCGGCCTGCGCGGCCACCGCGTCGGCGGGATCGAGCAGTCGCACCGCGTCGCCGACGGCGTCGCGGATGGCCTCGGCCAGCAGCGGATAGTGGGTGCAGCCGAGCACCACGCGGGTGCAGCCGGCTTCGCGCAAGGGGCGGCAGTAGCCGCGCAGTAGTTCCAGGGTGCGTGGCGCCTGCGGTCCGTCGCGCTCGATGGCCTCGACCAGTCCCGGGCAGGCCTGCAACACCACCGCGGCGCCCGTGCCGTGTTGCTCCAGCAGCTTGCGGAACCGGCCGCTGGCCAGCGTGGCGCTGGTGGCCAGCACGCCCACCGGACCGTCCGCTTCGGCGCGCGCGGCCAGCGCCGGCTTGACGGCCGGCTCGATGCCCACGAAGCGCACCTCGGGCCACTCGGCGCGAAGCTCGGCGATGGCCAGCGCGGTGGCCGTGTTGCAGGCCACCACGATGAGCTGCGCGCCTTGGGCGAGCAGGAAACGGGTGAGCACCCGCGAGCGTTCCTGCACGTAGGCGGCGTCGCGTTCCCCGTAGGGCGCGAAGGCGGAGTCGGCCGCGTACAGCAGGCGCGCGCGCGGCATGCGCCGATGCAGCGCGGCCAGAACCGTGAGCCCGCCCACGCCCGAATCGAATACGCCGATGCACGGCGCCGCGTCGCGATCCATGGCGCTGGGCACTGGGCTGGGCACGGCGGGCGCGATCTCGGTCACCGCGGTTTCGGGGAAATGCCCGCCATCAGGCGGTGGTCACCGGGATCTTGCCGATGCGCGCCTGCCATTCGGCCGGGCCGGTCCGGTGCACCGATTCGCCCTGGGAATCCACCGCCACTGTGACCGGCATGTCGCGCACGTCGAATTCGTAGATCGCCTCCATGCCGAGATCGGGGAAGGCCAGCAGGCGCGAACTCTTGATGGCCTTGGACACCAGATAGGCGGCGCCCCCGACGGCGATCAGGTAGGCGCTCCTGTGCTTGCGGATGGCCTCCAGCGCCACCGGCCCGCGCTCGGCCTTGCCGACCATGGCGATGAGACCGGTCTGCGCCAGCATGGTCTCGGTGAACTTGTCCATGCGCGTGGACGTGGTGGGGCCCGCGGGACCCACGGCCTCGTCGCGCACCGGATCGACCGGGCCCACGTAGTAGATCACCCGGTTGGTGAAGTCCACCGGCAGCTTCTCGCCCTTGGCCAGCATGGAGCTGATGCGCGCGTGGGCGGCATCGCGGCCGGTGAGCAGCTTGCCCGACAGCAGCAGGGTCTCGCCGGGCTTGAAGGCGGCGACCTGCTCGGGCGTGAGGGTATCGAGGTCCACGCGCCGGCTCTTCTGGGTGTCCGGGGTCCAGTGCACGGCGGGCCACAGGTCCAGGCTGGGCGGCTCGAGGTACACCGGGCCCTGCCCGTCGAGCACGAAGTGGGCATGGCGCGTGGCGGCGCAGTTGGGGATCATGGCCACCGGCAGGTTGGCGGCGTGGCAGGGCCAGTGGCGGATCTTCACGTCCAGCACGGTGGTCAGCCCGCCCAGGCCCTGGGCGCCGATGCCCAGCGCGTTGACCTTCTCGTACAACTCGATGCGCAATTCCTCGAAACGGTCGCTCGGGCCGCGGGTGAGCAGTTCGCTCATGTCGATGTCGTCCATCAGCGCCTGCTTGGCCATCAGCATGGCCTTCTCGGCCGTGCCGCCGATGCCGATGCCCAGCATGCCCGGCGGGCACCAGCCGGCGCCCATCGTGGGCACGGTCTTGAGCACCCAGTCGACCAGGCTGTCCGAGGGGTTGAGCATGGCGAACTTGGACTTGGCCTCCGAGCCGCCGCCCTTGGCGGCGACCTGCACGTCCACCGTGTTGCCGGGCACGAGTTCGACGTGCAGCACCGCCGGCGTGTTGTCGCGGGTGTTCTTGCGCTCGAACAGCGGGTCTGCGAGCACCGAGGCGCGCAGCTTGTTGTCCGGGTTCAGGTAGCCGCGGCGCACGCCTTCGTCGACGGCGTCCTGCAGCGAGCCGCTCAGGCCCTCGAAGCGCACGTCCATGCCCACGCGCAGGAACACGTTGATGATGCCCGTGTCCTGGCAGATCGGGCGGTGGCCTTCGGCGCACATGCGGCTGTTGGTCAGGATCTGCGCGATGGCGTCGCGCGCGGCCGGGCTCTGCTCGCGCTCGTAGGCCATCGCCAGGTGGCGGATGAAGTCGGCCGGGTGGTAGTAGCTGATGAACTGCAGCGCGGCGGCGATGGACTCCACCAGGTCTTCCTGGCGGATCACGGTGCTGGTCATGGGTGCGGTCTCCGGGAGGCGGGAGGATCTTCGGGTTATCCCGGCATGTTAAGCCCGCCGCTCCGGCTCAGTGGTCGGCGGATTCGTGCTCCTCGCTCATGTGGATGGTGCGGGTCATGATCCGGTCGGTCCAGGCCACGGCCAGCGCCGACACCAGGAAGGTGACATGGATGGCCGTCTGCGCGACCAGCGCCTTCACGCTGTAGGCGTCGGCGTTGATGAAGGTGCGCAGCAGGTGGATGGAGGAAATGCCGATGATGGCCATGGCCAGCTTGACCTTGAGCACCGAGGCGTTGACGTGGGACAGCCACTCCGGGTGGTCGGGATGCTGCTCCAGGTAGGTGCGCGACACGAAGGTCTCGTAGCCGCCGATGATGACCATGATCAGCAGGTTGGCGATCATCACCACGTCGATCAGGCTCAAGGCCACGAGCATGATCGTGGTCTCGCCCAGGCGCGTGGGAGGCGGACCTTCCATGGCCGCGCGTCCGGCGGCCTGCCCCTCCAGCAGGTGCTGCAGCGCGGCCTGGCTGCCCGCGGCCGCGCGCACCAGGTCGAACAACTCCAGCCAGAAATGCACCACGTACACGCCGAGCGCGACGATCAGGCCGAGATACAGCGGCAATTGCAGCCATCGACTGAGGAACAGCAGGCGAGCCACCGGCGGGATGGGACGCTCGGGAGTGGGGTTCGGGCTCATGGATCCGGGGAGGGGGCGCGGAGAAGCGGGCGCGGAGAATCGGGCGGGAAAGGCGGCGCGTGCAGCGGTCGCCGCCGGGCCGGGCGGAATTGCATGCAAGTGTAAACGCGAGCATGCGCGGGGAAATCGCGCCGAACCGTCGCGTTGCGCGACGTCAGGGCGCTGTAAGAGCCGGGAGTACACAATCGGACTCCTACCGCCTACAGTGGGACCTGACAGCGGGCGCGCGAGCCCGCCGGGTACCCGAATGCGGCATGAACCGCCCAACCCTCTGGAGACAACCATGAGCGAACAACAAGCCCCCGAGCATCAGCCGCTGAAGACCTACTACCCGTCGGCCCAGGCCGTGCAGGGCGCACGGGTTTCGGGCATGGATGCGTACCGCGCGCTGGTGGACGAGGCCGAGCGCGACTTCGAGGGATTCTGGGCGCGCCTGGCACGCGAGGGACTGAGCTGGCACAAGCCGTTCACGCACACGCTGGACGCCAGCGGCGCGCCGTTCTACAAGTGGTTCACCGACGGGCTGATCAACGTCTCGTACAACTGCCTGGACCGCCATGTGGAGGCAGGCAAGGGCGAGCGCACGGCGATCGTGTTCGAGGCCGACGACGGCAAGGTCACGCGGGTGAGCTACGGCGAGCTGCTCGAACGCACCTGCAGGATGGCCAACGGGCTCAAGAGCCTGGGGGTGAAGAAGGGCGACCGGGTGGTGATCTACATGCCCATGTCGGTCGAGGGCGTCGTGGCCATGCAGGCCTGCGCGCGCATCGGCGCCACCCACTCGGTGGTGTTCGGCGGCTTCTCGGCACAGTCGCTGCGCGACCGCATCGAGGACGCGGGGGCGGTGCTGGTGATCACCGCCGACGAGCAGCGCCGCGGCGGCAAGTCGCTGCCGCTGAAGGCCATCGTCGACGAGGCGCTGGCGCTGGGCGGCTGCGACAGCGTGCGCAACGTGGTGGTGTACCGGCGCACCGGCGGCAACGTGGCCTTCAACCCCCAGGGCGACCTGTGGCTGCACGAACTGGTGGAGTCGCAGCCCGCGCAGTGCGCGCCCGAGTGGGTGGAGGCCGAGCATCCGCTGTTCCTGCTGTACACCTCGGGCTCGACGGGCAAGCCCAAGGGGGTGCAGCACTCCACCGCGGGCTACCTGCTGTGGGCCCAGCTGACCATGCAGTGGACCTTCGACATCCGCCCCGACGACCTGTTCTGGTGCACCGCCGACATCGGCTGGGTCACCGGGCACACCTACATCTCCTACGGACCGCTGGCCTGCGGGGCCACCGAGATCGTGTTCGAGGGCGTGCCCACGTACCCGGACGCCGGCCGGTTCTGGAAAATGATCCAGGACCACAAGGTCACGATCTTCTACACGGCGCCCACCGCGATCCGCTCCCTGATCAAGGCGGCGGAGGCGAACCCGGCCGCGCATCCGCGCAACTACAAGCTCGATTCGCTGCGCATCCTGGGCACCGTGGGCGAGCCGATCAACCCGGCGGCGTGGGAGTGGTACTACGAGAACATCGGCGGCAGCCGCTGCCCGGTGGTCGACACCTGGTGGCAGACCGAGACCGGCGGGCACATGATGACCCCGCTGCCCGGGGCCACGCCGATGGTGCCGGGTTCGTGCACCCTGCCGCTGCCGGGGATCTTCGCCGAGGTGGTGGACGAGACGGGCCACGACCTGCCGTGGGGCACCGGGGGCATCCTGGTGATCAAGAAGCCCTGGCCGTCGATGATCCGCACCATCTGGGGCGATCCGGAGCGTTTCAAGAAGAGCTACTACCCCGAGGAGCTCAAGGGCTACTACCTGGCCGGCGACGGCGCCATCCGCGATCCCCATACCGGTTACTTCACCATCACCGGGCGCATCGACGACGTGCTCAACGTGTCGGGCCACCGCATGGGCACGATGGAGATCGAGTCCGCGCTGGTGTCGCACCCGCTGGTGGCCGAGGCCGCGGTGGTGGGGCGTCCGGACGACCTGACGGGCGAGGCGATCTGCGCCTTCGTGGTGCTCAAGCGCCCGGTGCCCACGGGCGAGGAGGGGCTGCAGATCGCAGCCGAGCTGCGCAATCACGTCGGGCGCGAGATCGGCCCCATCGCCAAGCCCAAGGACATCCGCTTCGGCGACAACCTGCCGAAGACCCGTTCGGGCAAGATCATGCGCCGCCTGCTGCGCACCCTGGCCAAGGGCGAGCAGATCACCCAGGACACCTCGACCCTGGAGAACCCGGCGATCCTGGAGCAGCTGGCGCGCAACCATTGAGCGCCACGGGGAAGGCCGCGCGGCGGCCGTCCCCGGACATGGGCTGTAGCGCGGGCCGGTGCGATGCACCGGCCTTTTTCACGCGCACACCGGCTCAGGCCGCGGGCAGGGGTACCGCCAGCAGGCCGCTGCGGCCCGGCACGCTGCCCATGCCCACCTCGCGCACCGGCAAGGCGCGCGTGTCCAGCGTCGCGGCGTAGCCGCCCAGCGTGCCGATGCGCAGACCCGCGGCCATCCAGCCCTGCAGCAGGGATTCGAACGCGGGGGCGAGCTGGCCGCCTTCCAGTTCGGCGTGCAGGGTGTAGACGTGGTCGCGGCCATCCAGCGACAGCTTCAACAGGTGCTCGGCGACGTTGTCGGCGCTGATGCCGTCGACGCCGATCAGCTCGTCCAGCGTGGGCAGCGTGGTCGGCAACTGCGGCACCTCGAGCACGCGTTCGCCGATGCGCGGCAGGAACGGCGCGTCGCCGCGGCAGTCGGAGGCCAGGCTGAAGCCCAGTTCCTGCTCGAGTTCGTAGGCCTGCGGGTTCATCTGCCAGCCGGCGGCGCCGTGCACCTCGGGGGCGCGGCCGAACACCTCGCCGAAGCGCTCGACGGCCAGCTGCAGCTGGCGCCGGGTCCATTCGCGATCGCGCCGCGCCACATGGTCCTGCCACAGCACGTGGTCCCAGGTGTGCACGCCCACTTCATGCCCGGCGCGCCAGCAGGCGCGCATCGGCTCGGCCGCGCGACGGCCGATGTCCGGGCCGGGCAGCAGCGTGCCGTACAGCAGGGTCTTGAGCCCGTAGTTGCTGCCCACCGAGGTTCGGCGCACCTTGGCGAGGAAACCTGGGCGGAAGATGCGCTTGAGCGCGCGCCCGGTGTGGTCCGGGCCGAGGCTGAACAGGAAGGTGGCGCGAAGTTCGTGGCGCGCCAACTGGCGCAGCAGCGCCGGCACCCCCTCGAGGGTGCCGCGCAGCGTGTCCACGTCGACCTTGAGGGCGATGCGGGGCATGGGAGGATCGACGCCTGCGGTCCTTGTCAGTTGCCGGCTTCGTCCACCAGCGCGCGGGCCTGCGCGATCTGGCCGCGGTAGGCCTCGAAGATCTTGCGCAGCGCGGTGTCCATGTCGGTGCGCGGCGCCCAGTCGAGGTCGCGCATGGTGTTGGTGATCTTGGGCACGCGGTTGGGGACGTCCTGGTAGCCGGCGCCGTAGTAGGCGCCCGAGCTGGTCTCCATCAGCTGCACCTTGTGCGCGGTCTCGGCGTATTCGGGAATGCTGGCCGCCATGCGCAGCATGCGCTCGGCCAGGTCGCGCACCGAATGGTTGTTGGCCGGGTTGCCGATGTTGTAGATCTGGCCGCTGGCCACGCCGCGCGGGTTCTCGATGATGCGCATGAGCGCGTCGATGCCGTCGTCGATGTCGGTGAAGGCGCGCTTTTGCATGCCGCCGTCGACCAGGCTGATGTTCTCGCCGCGCACGATGTGGCCGAGGAATTGCGTCACCACCCGCGAACTGCCTTCCTTGGCCGAGAAGATGGTGTCCAGGCCCGCGCCGATCCAGTTGAAGGGGCGGAACAGCGTGTAGTCCAGCCCTTCCTGCTGGCCGTAGCCGGCGATCACGCGGTCCATCAACTGCTTGGAACAGGCGTAGATCCAGCGCGGCTTGTTGATCGGGCCGTACACCAGCGGCGAGGCCTCGGGGTCGAACTCGCCGTCCGGGCACATGCCGTAGACCTCGGAGGTCGACGGGAACACCAGGTGCTTGCGGTGCTTCACCGCGGCACGCACGATCGGCAGGTTGGCCTCGAAGTCCAGTTCGAACACCCGCAGCGGCGCCTTCACGTAGGTGGCCGGCGTGGCGATGGCCACCAGCGGAAGGATCACGTCGCACTTGCGCACGTGGTATTCGATCCATTCCTTGTTGATCGTGATGTCGCCTTCGAAAAAGCGGAATCGCGGCTTGTCCAGCAGGTCGGCGATGCGATCGGTGTTCATGTCCATGCCGTACACCTCCCAGTCGGTGGTGCCGAGGATGCGCTTGGACAGGTGGTGGCCGATGAAGCCGTTGACTCCGAGGATCAGGATTTTTTTCATGATGAATGGTGCAAGAGATGTGCGATGCGTTGCGGCTCCAGGGCCAGGCCGGGCTGCGCGCTGTCCCAGACCTGCTGCAGGTGCAGCACGCCGGCGTCGCCGCAGCGGGCCAGCAGCGCACCCGCGCGGAGATGAATACCTTCGGGCGTGCCGGGTTCCAGCGCGGCCGCCAGCGCCGGCGCGGCATGCCGGGCGCGCGCCACCAGCAGGCGGCGTCCGCCGGCCTCGAAGAAGGCGCCGGGGTAGGGCGGCGCCACGGCCCGGATGAGGTTGTAGACCTGCGCGGCCGGCCGGCTCCAGTCGATGCGCCCGTCCTCGGGCTTGCGGGCGCCGAAGTAGCTGCCCTGCTCGAGACGGTTCGGACGCCGCGGGAGTTCGCCGCGCAGCAGCGACGGCAGTACCTGCCACAGCGCGATCTCGGCGGCCACGGTGACCTTGTCGAACACCTCGCGCGCCGTGTCGTCGGGCAGGATGGGGACCGCCTGCTGCGCCACGATGTCGCCGGCGTCGGGCTTGGCCTGCATCATGTGCAGCGTGGCGCCGGTCTCGGTCTCGCCGTGCAGCACGGCCCAGTTCACCGGCACGCGCCCGCGATAGCGCGGCAGCAGCGAGCCGTGCATGTTCAGCGCCGCCACGCGCGCGGCGTCCAGCACCGCCTGCGGCAGCATGCGCCGGAAGTAGAAGGAGAACACGTAGTCGGCGCGCAGCGCCCGCACGCGCTCGATCTGCGCCGGCTCCAGCCCCTGGTCGACCAGCAGCACGGGGATGCCGTGCTCGGCGGCCACGTCGGCCACGCGCTCGAACCACAGGTTCTCGCCCGGGTCGTCCGGGTGGGTGATCACCAGTTCGACGCGCATGCCGCGCGCCAGCAGGGTGCGCAGGCAGCGCGCGCCCACGTTGTGGTAGGCGAACACCACGGCTCGCGTGGCGCCCTGCGCGGTGGTCGCGGGGGCCTGGGTCATCGGGCCTGCGCGGAGCCGGCGCCCGCGGTGTCGTCGAGCACGGCCTGCACCACGTAGCGCGGACGCCCGCGCACCTGCTCGTAGATGCGCCCGATGTACTCGCCCAGCAGGCCGATGCTGAACAGCAGCACGCCCAGCAGGCAGAAGGTGATGGCGAACAGCGTGAACACCCCCTGCACCTGCGAGCCGAACAGCAGCCGGTCGATCATCAGCAGCAGGAACAGCGCGCCCGAGGCCAGCGCCAGCGCGATGCCCAGGAAGGACATGAACTGCAGCGGGATCAGCGAAAAACCCGTGACCAGGTCGAAGTTCAGGCGCACCAGCTTGAACAGCGAGTACTTCGACTCGCCGGCCACGCGTTCCTCGTGCCCCACCTCGATTTCCGTGGGATTGAGCGAGAAGGTGTAGGCCAGCGCCGGCACGAAGGTGTTGACCTCGTGGCAGCGGTTGATGGTGTCGACCACGTGGCGCCCGTAGGCGCGCAGCATGCAGCCCTGGTCGGTCATGCGCACGCGGGTGATGGTCTCGCGCAACCGGTTCATCCACAGGCTGGCGTTGCGCCGGAACCAGCTGTCCTGGCGCTGGCGCCGGATGGTGCCGACGTAGTCGTAGCCCTCGCGCATCTTGGCCACCAGGCGGCCGATCTCCTCCGGCGGGTTCTGCAGATCGGCGTCCAGCGTGACGATGATCTCGCCGCGGCAATGCTCGAAGCCGGCCAGGATGGCCATGTGCTGGCCGTAGTTGCCGTTGAACAGGATCACCCGGGTCACGTCGGGGCGCTCGCGTTGCTGGGCCGCCAGCAGCGCCGCCGAGCGGTCGCGGCTGCCGTCGTTGACGAAGATGACCTCGTAGGGCTCGCCCAGCGCGTCGAGCGCCGGGTACAGGCGGGCGTACAGCGAGGCCAGGCCGTCCTGCTCGTTGTACACGGGCACGACCACCGAAACCGCGGGCTGGATGGAGGGCTGCTGGCTCATACCCCGAATTCTCGCAGCACTGCCGAAAACTCACGCACAACCCGCTCGACCTCGCCGTCGCGCATGGCGGGAAACAGCGGCAGCGTGAGGATGCCGGCGCCGATGCGCTCGGCCTGCGGGAAGTCGCCCGGCGCGAACCCGAGCTTGCGGTACAGGCTGAACAGGTGGATGGGCGGATAGTGCACCCCGCTGCCGATGCCGCGGTCCTTCAGCGCCTGCATCACCGCCGCGCGCGGCGCCTGCGCCGGCAGCACCACCTGGAACATATGCCAGTTGGAGTCCTCGAACTCGCGCGGCGGCAGTTGCACGCCGCGCGCCTCGAGCCCGGCCGCGTCGGCCGCCTCGAAGTAGGCCCGCGCCAGTTCGCGCCGGCGCGCGTTGAAGGCTTCCACGCGCTGCAACTGGCCCCAGCCCACGCGGGCGGCCACGTCGGTCAGGTTGGCCTTGCCGCCCACCAGGTCGACGTCCATGCCGTCGAGGCCGAAGCGGCGCACGCCCTGCAGGCGGTAGCGCTCGGCCAGCGCCGGGTCGGCATCGGCGGGCAGCACCAGGCATCCGCCCTCGATGCTGGTCGCGTTCTTGTTGGGATGGAAACTGAAGGAGGCGAAATCCCCGAAACTGCCCACGCGGCGTCCTCGCCAGCTGCTGCCGATGGCCTGCGCGGCATCCTCCAGCACGCGCAGGCCGCGACGCGCGGCGATGTCGTACAGCCGGTCGAGGTCGCAAGGCAGGCCGGCCAGGTGCACCGGCAGCAGCACCCGCGTGGCGGGGCCGATTGCGGCCTCGAGCTGATCCAGGTCGAGGTTGCGCGTGCGCGGGTCGATGTCCACGAACACCGGACGCGCGCCCACCGCCAGGATCACGTTGGCGGTGGCGACCCACGACAGCGGGGTGGTGATGACCTCGTCGCCGGCGCCCACGCCCATCATGCGCAGCGCGATCTCCATGGTCACGGTGCCGGAGTTGAAGGCGCGCACCGTGCGCCCGCCGAAGTACTCCGACAGCGCCTGCTCGAAGCGGGCATTCCATGGGCCGGTGGTCAGCCAGCCCGAGCGCAGTACCTCGACCACGCCGGCGATGGTCTCCTCGTCGATGTCGGGGCGGGTGAAGGGCAGGAACTCGGCGGCCTGGCCGCCGGCGGCGTGGGATGCGGACATGGATGCCTTTCAGGTACGGGCGAGCAGGACGACGCCGACGATGATGATGCCGATTCCCAGCAGCTTTTGCGCGTTCAGGGACTCGCCGAACAGGCCCCAGGCGGCGAAGGCGGTGACCACGTAACCCAGCGAGAGCATCGGATAGGCGATCGACACCTGCACGCGGGTCAGCGCGAGGATCCACACTACCACCGACACCGCGTAGCAGGCCAGGCCGGCGAGGATCTGCCACTGCATCGCGAAATGCAGACCGGCGCGCACGATGTGCCCGGCGGTGAAGGTGAAATGACCGGCGGTGTCGGCGCCGGCCTTGATCAGCAGTTGCGCGGCGGCGTTGAGCATCACGCCGGTCAGCACGAGCGCGAAGGCCACGGGCGTCAAGGTTGCTTCTCCTGGAGGGATGGGGGATTCCACGCCGCCGGCAGGCGCGCGCGCGCCCGGCGCGCCGCGGCGCCGTAGTCCTGGTCGGGGCGCGCCACGACCACGTAACGCGGCGTGCTGTCGATCACCAGCAGCGGCAGCCCGAGCGCACGCAGCGCCGGCAGCTCGCCGCTGGGCATGAAGGCCAGCGGCAGCTTCGCCGCGCGCCAGCGCGCCGCGAAGTCGCCCAGCGTGGGAACCCACAGCGCGGGTTGCTGGTCGATGCCGAAATCGAGTTCGCCGCGGTACTGCACGACCGTGACCTTGCGGCGCAGGTAGAAGGGCAGCGTCTGGTCGTAGGTGGCCACGGTGTAGAAGGGCTGGTCCTCGTGCAGCCAGGGCCGGATGGCCGTCACGACATCGCGCGTCGACGCGGTGCGCCCGAGGATCTGGAAGGCCTGGGTCGCCACCGTCAGCCCGACGAACATGCTGAGCGCCAGCGCCAGCACCGCCAGGCTGCGGCGTCCCCGGCGCTCCCAGCGCCAGGCGGCGAGCGCGCCGACCAGGCCCAGCGCCGCGGTGATCTCCAGCCACCAGCCGAAGCGCTGGTACAGCGCCGCCGGGGTCACCGAGGTGCCGGCCCGCCACAATTGGGTGAAGCCGATGCCGGCGGCCAGGCTGAGCAGCGCCCACAACGCGAATTGCCAGCCCAGCGCGCGCGAGCGGGCCCGCGCCAGGTACTCGCCCAGCAGCAGCGCCAGTGCCGGGAACATGGGCAGCACGTACGACGGCAGCTTGGAGTGCGAGGCGCTGAAGAACACGAAAATGAACCCCGCCCACACCACCAGCACGCGCCGCGCGCGCAGCGAGCCGGGACTCTCGTCGGCCGGCGGCAGCAGGCTGCGACGGCCGCTGCGCCACAGCGCCGGCACCAAGGCCCCCAGCCAGGGCATGATGCCCAGCAGCAGGATCGGCAGGAAGTAATACCACGGCCCCGGTCGCGACAGGTCCGGCGTGGCGAAGCGGTCGAACTGCTGGTAGATGAAATAGAAGTGGAAGAACTCGGGGTTGCGCAACTGCACCATCACGTGCCAGGGCAGCGCGACGGCCAGCAGCAGCGCCAGCCCGGGCAGGATGTGCAGGCGTCGCCACAGCCCCCACTGCCGGCTCCACAGCGTGTACAGCACCAGGGTCATGCCGGGAAAGGCCAGTCCGATGAGCCCCTTGGACAGCAGCGACAGCCCCATGAAGCCCCAGCAGCCGAGCATCCAGCCGCGCTCGGCGGCGCGCGACACGCCGTCGCGCTGGGCCAGCAGGAAACTCAGCAGGCTGCCGCCCAGGCAGGCCGACACGCCCATGTCGAGGGTATTGATGTGGCCCATGGCGAGCCAGTACACGCAACTCGCCAGCACGGCGCCGGCGTACAGGCCGGCGCGGCGCCCCCACAACAGGCAACCGGCGAGGGCGGTGAAGGCGATGCCGAACAAGCCGCTGAGCCCGGTCCACAGGCGCGCCTGCCACTGGCCGATGCCGAACACCTCGTAGCTGGCGGCGGTGGCCCAGTACTGCAGCGGGGGTTTCTCGAAATACTTGAACCCGTCCAGGCGCGGGGTGACCCAGTCGCCCGTGGTCACCATTTCGCGCGGGATCTCGGCGTAGCGGCCTTCGTCGGTGGGCACCAGGTCGCGCAGGCCCAGCACGCCCAGCCACAGCACGGCCAGCAACGCGCCCAGCGCCAGCAGGGCGCGGCGCGAAGGCAGGGGGTCTCGGAGGGTTTCTTCGGAGGAGGATTCGGTCACGGCGGGGAGCGCGACGGTGCGCGGGCGGCATTTTAGCCGCCCGTCTGAGTCGCCTCGCCTACTCCGCCAGCGCCTGCCAGGCCGGTACGTAGGGCAGGCCGAGCGCCTGCGCCACCGCCGGGTGGGTGATGCGCCCGTGGTGCACGTTCAGTCCGGCCAGCAGGTGCGGGTCCTCCTCGCAGGCACGCGCCCAGCCCTTGCCGGCCAGGTCCAGCACGAAGGGCAGCGTGGCGTTGTTCAGCGCGTAGGCGGACGAACGCGCCACCGCGCCGGGCATGTTGGCCACGCAATAGTGCACCACGCCGCATTCGATGTAGGTGGGGTGCTCGTGGGTGGTCGGGCGCGAGGTCTCGAAACACCCGCCCTGGTCGATGGCCACGTCGACCACGACGGCACCCGTGCGCATGCGCGCGAGCATGTCGCGTCGCACCAGCCTGGGGGCCGCCGCGCCGGGCACCAGCACCGCGCCGATCACCAGATCGGCCTGTTCCAGCGCCGATTCCAGCGCGTGCAGGGTGGCGTACTGCGTGGACGCGCGGCCCTGGAACAGTTCGTCGAGTTCGCGCAGCCGGGGCAGGGATTTGTCCAGCACGGTCACGCGCGCGCCCAGGCCCACGGCCATGCGCGCCGCATGGGTGCCCACGGTGCCGCCGCCGATCACCAGCACGTCTCCGGGGGGAACGCCCGGCAGGCCGCCCAGCAGCACGCCGCGTCCGCCGCTGCTCTTTTGCAGCGCCACCGCGCCGACCTGCACGGCCATGCGCCCCGCCACCTCGCTCATCGGCGCCAGCAGCGGCAGTTGCCCGCGCGCGTCGGTGACGGTCTCGTAGGCGATGGCGGTGCAGCCGCTGCGCAGCAGCCCTTGCGCCTGCTCCGGGTCTGGCGCCAGGTGCAGGTAGGTGAACAGCACCTGCCCCGCGCGCAGCATGCGGCATTCTTCCGGTTGCGGCTCCTTGACCTTGACCACCATGTCGGCGCCGGCGAACACCTCCGGCGCGTCGGCGGCGATGCACGCACCCGCGGCCTCGTAGGCCGCATCGTCGGCGCCGATGCCTTCGCCGGCACCGGCCTGCACCAGCAACTGGTGGCCGTGATGCACGAGTTCGCGCACCGCCTCGGGCGTGAGCCCGACCCGGTATTCGTGCACCTTGATCTCCTTGGGAACTCCGATCAGCATGCTGCGTGCTCCTTGCTCGAATGACGTCCATGACCAGACACCATCATGACGCTGATCCGGATCAAGGGTCGCAGTGTGGATTTTGAATGTAACGTGGAGAAAACATCGGTTTCTGCAATTGATCAACGAATTATTTGTAGCTTGAAGCGCAGAATTGCTGGCATTCCAACGGAGGCTACCGGGATGACCGAACTTGACCGTTTCGACCGCAGCATTCTGTCCTTGCTCCAGGGCAATGCGCGCATGGCCAATACCGAACTGGCGGAGCGCGTGGGCTTGTCCCCCTCGGCCTGTCTGCGACGGGTGCAACGCCTGGAAAAGGTGGGAATCATCGCCGGCTACGTGGCCCTGCTGGATCCGCAGGCGGTGGGGCGCGCCAGCACGGTGTTCGTGGAAGTGACCCTGCATTCGCAGACCGAGGAAGCGCTGGCGGCCTTCGAGCAGGCCGTGGGAGTCTGCTCCGAAGTGCAGGAATGTCACCTGGTTGCCGGAGACTTCGACTATCTGCTGCGCGTCGCGGTCCAGGACATGCAGGAGTATGAACGCGTGCACAAGCGCGAACTCGCGCGCCTGCCGCATGTCGCCCGCGTCCGGAGCATGTTCGCGCTGCGTACCGTGGCCAAGCGCACCGACTACCCCTTGTAGTCCGTGAGGGAAGGGGGCGGCGGGCGACCGCCCCGGCATCCTGTTCAACTGTATTTTTATACAGTTTTTTGATAGGCTTCGCTTCCCGCCCGGGCGTCCGGGCGTCGTCGATGCAAGCGAGGCCGTCCGATGTCCGCCGCCGTTTCCTCCCTGTTGTCTTCCGGGCTCGCCGCCAGCGTCTGGCGCGGCGTCGACCTCGGGCATGCCGGCGCGCCGGTGCTGCGCAGCGGTTGGCCCCGGCTCGATGCCGAACTGCCCGGGGGCGGCTGGCCCTGTGCCAGCCTGACCGAACTGCTCGTGCCGCGGGGCGCGCTGCTGGAGTGGCGCCTGCTGGGCACGGCGTTGCGCGCTGCGCTGCGCGCGGGTGGCCGCCTGGTGCTGGTGGGCCCGCCGGCGGTGCCCTGCCTGCCGGGGCTGCAGGAGCAGGGTATCGACCCCGCGCAACTGGTGTGGGTGCGCAGCCGCGAAGCCGGCCAGAGCCTGTGGGCCGCCGAGCAGGTGCTGCGCGCGGGCGGTGCTGCGGCGGTGCTGGTGTGGTTGCCGGCCTGCCGTGCCGAGGCGTTGCGCCGTCTGCATGCCCACGCCCAGGGCGGTCGTGCCCCGGTGTTCGCGCTGCGCCCCGAACAGGCGCGTGGCGAAGCCTCGCCGGCGCCGCTGCGCGTGCATGCGTGGCCCGGCGGGTCCTGGGAGCTGTGCGTGCAGTTGCTCAAGCGCCGCGGTCCGGCACACGAACAGGAACTGCGCCTGGCCTCGCGCCCTGGAGGGCTGGATCGGGCCATCCTCGATGAGCCCGAGGCCGCCTGGGGCCCCGGGGCGCGGCACGGGCGGGATGGAGGAATCCTGGACGAATCGCTTGGCGAAGCGTCCGGCGAAGCGTCCGGCAAAGCGCCTGGCAAAGCGGGCCGGGTGCTCGCGCGGGAGCATGGCGATGCTTTGGGTCGCGTTGCTGGCATGCGCCTGGCCTGAGCCGGACGGCGCGGCCGCGCCGTCCGAGGCGACCGCGCAGGCGCTGGCCGTCTGGGGCCTGCAGTTCACGCCGCGCGTGGCGCTGCTGGAGCGCGCGGTGCTGCTCGAGCTCGAGCGCAGCCTGCGGCTGTTCGGCGGGCTGGATGTCCTGCGGGCCCGCATCGACGCGCAGTCGACCGAACTCGGCGCCGCGGGCCGGGCCTGGGCCGGTACCGCGCTGGGGGCGCTGGCGCTGGCGCGCGCGGCGGCGCGGCCCACCCCGCCGCGCGACCTGGCGCGGGCGCTGGACGCGCTGCCGCTGCACTGCCTGGATGCGGCCGCCGCACAGTCGGCGCTGCTGCAGCGCCTGGGTTGCCGCCGGCTGGGCGATCTGAGACGCCTGCCGCGCGACGGCCTGGCGCGGCGCTGCGGTCCGCAACTGCTGGAGCAACTCGATCAGGCCTACGGCCTGCGGCCCGAGCAGCATGCCTGGTTCGCGTTGCCCCAGGGTTTTCGCGCCCGTCTGGAGTTGCCGGCCCGGGTGGAGGATGCGCAGGCCTTGTTGTTCGGCGCGCGGCGCCTGTTGCTGCAACTCGAGGGGTGGCTGGGGGCGCGCCAGGCCGGGGCCACCGCGCTGGTGCTGCGTTGGCGCTTCGACGCGCCGCGCCTGTCCGTCGCATGCGGCGAACTCCTCGTGCGCACCGCGCTGCCGCTGCGCGGCGCCGAGCAACTGGCGCGACTGCTCGCCGAGCACTTGGGGCACGTGCGCCTGGAGGCTCCGGCGATCGAGCTGGAACTGGAGTTGCGCGACATGCAGCCGCTGGCCGGCATCACCGCCAGCCTGCTGCCGGGCACGCCGGCGCAGGATGCGGGCGCTTCGCGCGATCTGGTGCTGGCCCTGCAGCGCGTGGCCGCGCGCCTGGGGCCGGGGCAGGTGCTGCAGGGGACCGTGCTGGCCGACCACCGCCCCGAGTGGCAGCAGGCCTGGCATCCCCTCGGCGAGGCCCCGCGGGACGCGGCGCCGCCCCCCGCGGGCGGCGCCGGACCGCGCCCGACCTTCCTGCTGCCGCGTCCGCTGCCGCTGCGCAGCCGCGACGGGCGGCCGTTGTGGCAGGGGGAACTGCGCCTGGTGCTGGGGCCCCAGCGCATCGAAGGCGGCTGGTGGCAGCGCGACCCGGCCGGAGGCACGCACCACGTGGCGCGCGACTACTGGGTGGCCGCGAACCAGCGCTCCGGCCTGCTGTGGGTGTTCCGCAGCCGCGAGCGCACGGCACGCGCGCAGTGGTTCCTGCACGGCGTGTTCGCCTGACGCAGGCAGGGGACATGTCGATGGGAGCGAGCGGCGGCGAACACGGCGCAGAGGGAGAGGGCGGCGGGCGGCCGGCCTGGGCGGCGCTGCGCTGCATGTCCAATTTCAGTTTCCTGCGCGGCGCCAGCCATCCCGAGGAACTGGTGCGCCGCGCCGGCGAGCTGGGCTGCGCGGCGCTGGCGCTGACCGACGAGTGTTCCCTGGCCGGCGTGGTGCGCGCCCACGTGGCGGCGCGCGAGGCCGGGGTGAAGTTGCTGGTGGGCAGCCAGTTCCGCCTGCGCCTGGACGCCGGACACGAGGCCGTGCTGGTGTTGCTGGCGCGGCATCGCGCGGACTACGCCGCGTTGTGCCGCTTCATCACCGGGCTGCGCCGCGCGTCGCCCAAGGGCAGCTACCGCCTGGAGCTCGAGCAGTTGCTGCGCCAGCCGCCCGGCGCCTGCCTGGGCGTGCTGTGCCTGCCGCGCCGGGCCGACGATGCGCGTCTGCTCGGCTGGGCCGCCGCGCTGCGCGATGGCCTGGGCGCCGCTTCGGACCAGGATTCGGGCCAGGGCTTGCTGCTGGGCGTGGAACTGCATCGCGAACTGGACGACGCGCGCTGGCTGCAGCGCCTGCGCGCGCTGTCGGGGCAGCTGGGCATGGAGCTCGTGGCCTGTCCCGACGTGCAGATGCACGCGGCGTCGCGCCAGCCGCTGCACGACACGCTGTGCGCGATCCGGCTGGGGCGGGAGCTGGCGCGTTGCGGACTGGAGTTGCAGCCCAACGCCGAACGCGCGTTGCAAGGCCTGGAGCAGCTGGCCCGGCGCTACCCCGCCGAGCTGCTCGAACGCAGCGCGCGACTGGCGGCGCGCTGCTCCTTCTCGCTCGAGGAGCTGCGCTACAACTACCCGCGCGAAGTGGTGCCGCCGGGACTGCGCGCCGACGAGCACCTGCGCCGGCGCGTGTACGAAGGCGCGCATCGGCGCTGGCCGGGCGGAGCCGACGCGGCGATGCGCGAGCTCATCGAGCACGAACTCGCGCTGATCGCCGAGCTCGGCTACGCGCATTACTTTCTCACCGTCGACGACATCGTCGCGTTCGCGCGTTCGCGCGGCATCCTGTGCCAGGGACGCGGCTCGGCGGCCAACAGCGTGGTGTGCTGGTGCCTGGGGGTGACCGAGGTCGACCCGGCGCGCATGCAGGTGCTGTTCGAGCGATTCATCAGCCGCGAGCGCAACGAGCCGCCGGACATCGACGTCGACTTCGAGCACGAGCGTCGCGAGGAGGTGATCCAGTACCTGTACGCCAAGTACGGGCGCGAGCGCGCGGCGCTGACCGCCAGCGTGATCACCTACCGCCCGCGCAGCGCCATCCGCGACGTCGGCAAGGCGCTGGGGTTCGCGCCGGAGGTGGTCGAGCGCCTGGCGCGCAACGTGCAATGGTGGGACGGGCGCGAGATCGCCGCCGAGCGCCTGCTGGAGGCCGGCCTGGACCCCGCCGACCTGGGGGTGCGCCAGTGGATGGCTCTGGTGCGCGCGCTGCTGGGCTTTCCGCGCCACCTGTCGCAGCACACCGGGGGCTTCGTGCTCAGCGGCGACCCGCTGCACGAGCTGGTGCCGGTGGAAAACGCGGCCATGCCCGGACGCACGGTGATCGAGTGGGACAAGGACGACCTGGACGCCATGGGCATGCTCAAGGTCGACGTGCTGGCGCTGGGCATGCTCACGGCGATCCGCAAGTCCCTGGACCTGATCGGCGTCGCGCGCGGCCGGCCCTTCGCGATGCAGGACATCCCGCCCGAGGACCCCGCCACCTACGA
Organism: Pseudomonadota bacterium; assembly: GCA_021830925.1. Lineage (GTDB taxonomy): Bacteria > Pseudomonadota > Gammaproteobacteria > Burkholderiales > Burkholderiaceae_C > Thiomonas_A. Next base: position 73,850 of record JAKBNS010000185.1, read on the forward strand.
CATGCTGTGCGCGGCCGATTCGGTGGGGGTGTTCCAGGTGGAGTCGCGCGCCCAGCAGGGCATGCTGCCGCGCCTGCGCCCGCGCTGTTTCTACGATCTGGTGGTGGAAGTGGCGATCGTGCGTCCGGGCCCGATCCAGGGCGGCATGGTGCATCCCTACCTGCGGCGGCGCCAGGGCCTGGAGCCGGTGCACTACCCCAGCCCGGCCTTGCGCCAGGCCCTGCAGCGCACGCTGGGCGTGCCGGTGTTCCAGGAGCAGGTGATGCAGATCAGCATGCTGGCGGCCGGTTTCAGCGCCGGCCAGGCCGACGGGCTGCGCCGCGCGATGGCGGCGTGGCGTCGCAAGGGTTCGCTGCAGGTGTGGCGCGAGCGCCTGGTCGGCGGCATGGTCGAGCGCGGCTACGACCCGGGCTTCGCCGAGCAGATCTACGCCCAGGTGCAGGGCTTTTCCGAGTACGGATTCCCCGAAAGCCACGCCGCTTCGTTCGCGTTGCTGGTGTACGCCAGCGCCTGGATCAAGCGCCATCATCCGGCGCAGTTCCTGGCCGCGCTGCTCAACAGCCAGCCCATGGGTTTCTACACGCCTTCCCAACTGGTGCAGGACGCGCGGCGCCACGGCGTGCGCGTGCTGCCGCCCGACGTGCGGGCCAGCGCCTGGGACAGCACGCTCGAAGGCGACGCCGTGCGCCTGGGACTGCGCCTGGTGCGCGGGCTCGGGCGCGAGGCCGCGCGGCGCATCGAGGCGGCGCGCGCCGATGGGGACTTCGACGACCCGGTGGATCTGGCACGCCGCGCCGCGCTGGCGGGCAGCGACATGCGCCTGCTGGCCGCCGCCGATGCGCTGCGCGGCCTGGCTGGACATCGGCGCCAGCAGGTCTGGCAGGCCGCCGCGGTGCATGCCTTGCCGCCGCTGCTGCGCGGCGCGTCGCCGGCCGAGCCGGTGCTGGAACTGGACGCCCCCTCGGAAGGCGAGGACGTGGTGTTCGACTATGCCGCCACCGGACTGAGCCTGCGCCGCCACCCCCTGGCCCTGCTGCGCGAGCGGCTGCACCCGCGCTGGCTGCGCGCCGCGCAACTGGCCGCGCTGCCCGACGGCAGCCGTGTGCGTGCCTGCGGGCTGGTCACCTTGCGCCAGCAGCCCGAGACCGCGCGCGGCACCACCTTCGTGTCCCTGGAGGACGAGACCGGGGTGGTGCAGGTGATCTGCTGGAAAAGCCTGCGCGAACGCCAGCGCCAGGTGCTGCTGCGGGCACGGCTGATGGCGGTGGCCGGGCGCTGGCAGACCGACGGCGCGGTGGGCAGCCTGCTCGCCGAACGCCTGTTCGACCTCACGCCCCTGCTGGGGGAACTGCCCACCGCGTCGCGCGATTTCCATTGAATGCCCCTCGTGGACACTGGCGGCGCCGGGGATAATGGCCGGCTCGCACCCAGGGCTCCGGCATGAAGATCTTCCACAACTCCCTGCACGCCGCGCACGCGGGCCGCCAGGAAATGTTCCGCGGGCGCATGGTGCCCAGCCACGAGCTGCCCGAGCGGCTCGAACATGTGCTGGCCGAACTGGCTCGGCGTCCGCTGGGCGAACTGCTCGAGCCGACCGTCGACGACGCCACGCTGCAGGCGGCCCTGCTGCGCGTGCACTCGGGCGCCTACCTGGAATTCCTGCAGGGCGCCTGGCAGGCCTGGGTGGCGCTGGATCCCGACAACGCGCAACGCGACGCGCTGCCGTCGGTGTGGCCGCTGGGCCACCGTCACGCCTTTCGCATGGATGCGCCGACGCGGCATTTCGCCGCCCGACTGGGGCAGCACGCCTTCGATGCCGGCACGCCGTTGACCGCCGGCACCTGGACCGCGGCGCGCGCCGGCGCGGCCTGCGCGCTGGCCGCCGCGCGCGAGCTGCTGGCGGGCGGGCGCGCCG
>JAKBNS010000079.1 GCA_021830925.1 Pseudomonadota bacterium
AGATCGTCATCGCCATGGGCGAGGGCGCGAAGGCCGCGCTCAGCGCCTTCGACCACCTGATCCGCCTGCCGGAGCCGCAGGCGGCGGACGCCGCGGCCGAGCCCGAGCCCGAGGCCCGGGCGGCCTGAGGCGGGCAGGTCCGACCTGGCGCGCCCGCGCCGGGTCGGCGCCGCAGATGCATTATGTTCGCGCTGTCGCGGCCACCCGCCGCGGCGGCGCGCCGCCGTGTCCGACCGGGACGCGGGCGACGGCGCCTGTCCATCCGCCGGAACGACCACCATGATGCTGACAGCCGAACAGGAAATGATCCGCGACGCGATGCGCGATTTCGCGCGCGAGCGCCTGGCACCCTTCGCCGCCCGGTGGGACCGCGAGCACAGTTTTCCGCGCGAGGCGCTGCGCGAACTCGGGCGCCTGGGCGCGATGGGCGTGACGGTGCCCGAGGAATGGGGCGGGGCGGGCCTGGACACCATGAGCCTGGTGCTGATGCTGGAGGAGATCGCCGCCGGCGACGGCGCCACCTCGACCATCGTCAGCGTGCAGAACTCCCTCGCCTGCGGCATCACGCAGCGCTTCGGCAGCGACGCGCAGCGCGAGCAATGGCTCAAGCCGCTGGCGCGCGGCGAGGCGCTGGGCTGCTTTTGCCTGACCGAGCCGCATACCGGTTCCGACGCCGCGGCCATCACCACCCGTGCCGAGCGCGACGGCGACTCCTGGGTGCTGCGCGGGGTCAAGCAGTTCATCACCACCGGCAAACATGCCGACGTGGCCATCGTGATCGCGGTGACCGACAAGGCCGCCGGCAAGCGCGGCATCTCGGCCTTCCTGGTGCCTACCTCCACGCCGGGCTACGTGGTCGCGCGCCTGGAGGACAAGATGGGCCAGCACGCCTCCGACACGGCGCAGATCGTGTTCGAGGATTGCCGCGTTCCCGACTCCGCGCTGCTGGGCCAGCCCGGCGAGGGCTACCGCATCGCCCTGTCCAACCTGGAGGCCGGGCGCATCGGCATCGCCGCGCAGTCGGTGGGCATGGCACGCGCGGCCTTCGAGGCCGCGGTGGACTATGCACGCCAGCGCAAGTCCTTCGGCAGTGCCCTGATCGAGCACCAGGCGGTGAGCTTCCGGCTCGCCGACATGGCCACGCGCCTGGACGCGGCGCGCCTGCTGGTGTGGCGCGCGGCCATGCTGCGCGACGCCGGCAAGCCCTGCCTGAAGGAAGCCTCGATGGCCAAGATGTACGCCTCCGAGATGGCCGAGTCGGTGTGCTCGGACGCGATCCAGATCCACGGCGGCTACGGCTACGTGGCGGATTTCCCGGTGGAGCGCATTTATCGCGACGTCCGCGTGTGCCAGATCTACGAAGGCGCCAACGACATCCAGCGCATGCTCATCGGGCGCGCCATCGCGGAGGCCTGATGCCGGGGGCCTCGGGCGGTCCGCTGCGGGGCCTGCGCGTGCTGGAATTCGCCGCGCTGGGCCCGGCGCCGCTAGGCGCCATGCTGCTGGCCGATCTGGGCGCCGAGGTGCTGAGCATCGAGCGAGCGCCGCGCGCCGGGCGCGGCGCGGCGGCGGTGTTCGAGCCGGAGCTCGACGTGCTGCGCCGCAACCGCCGGGTGCTGCGCCTGGACCTCAAGCTGCCGCGCGACCTGGATGCCGCGCGTCGACTGGCCGACGGCGCCGAGGTGCTGGTCGAGGGTTTCCGGCCCGGTGTCATGGAACGCCTGGGCCTGGGGCCCGAGGACTGCCTGCGGCGCAATGCGCGCCTGGTGTACGCGCGCATGACGGGTTGGGGCCAGCACGGTCCGCTGGCCGCCAGCGTCGGGCACGACATCAACTACCTCGCCTTGTCGGGACTGCTGGGCGCGATCGGCGAGCCCGGCGGCAAGCCCGTGGTGCCCTTGAACCTGGTAGCCGACGGCGGTGCCGGGGGCATGATGCTGGCCTTCGGCGTGCTGGCCGCGCTGACCCACGCGCGTGCCACGGGGCAGGGCCAGGTGGTGGACGCCGCGATGGCCGAGGGAAGCGCGCTGCTGGGCTCGATGATCCACACCCTGCGCGCGATGGGGAGCTGGAGCGACCGCCGCGGCGACAACCTGCTGGACGGCGGCGCCTATTTCTACGGTACCTACGCCTGCGCCGATGGGCGCCACGTGGCCGTGGGGGCGATCGAGCCCGAATTCCACGCCCAGCTGCTGCGCGGCCTCGGACTGGACCCGGCCGATTTCGGGCAGCAGTACGAGCGTGCGCACTGGCCCGAGCGCCGTCGGCGCCTGGCGCGGGTGTTCGCCACGCGCGGCCGCGACGACTGGTGCGAGCACTTCGCCGGCAGCGATGCCTGCGTCAGCCCGGTGCTGGATCTGGACGAGGCGCCGCGCCACCCGCACCATGCGGCGCGCGGCAGCTTCGTGCGCGTGGGAGATGTGAGCCAGGCCGCGCCGGTGCCGCGTTTCGGGCAGACCCCGGCGGAGGCGCCGCGTGGCCCGGTCGATGCCGACCAGGCCATGCTGCGCGCATGGGGGCTGGAACCCGCGCTCGCCGCGGACCTGAGCCAAGGCGGGGATTGAAAAAGCACGATCGTTCGATTCTCCGCGTGGCGCCCTACAATGCGCCCCACGCTACGAACGCGAGCAAGACAACGGAGACTCGAATGCCAACCCCGGATCAGTGGCTGCAGCAGTACGGGCCCCGAGAGGCCATGGAATATGACGTGGTGATCGCCGGAGCCGGTCCCGCCGGCCTGGCCACCGCCATACGCCTGAAGCAGATCGCCGCGCAGTCCGGCGCCGAGATTTCGGTGTGCGTGCTGGAAAAGGGTTCCGAGCCCGGCGCGCACATCCTTTCGGGCGCCGTGATGGACCCGCGCGCCCTGGGCGAGTTGCTGCCCGACTGGCAGCAGCAGGGCGCGCCGCTGCGCCAGCCGGTGACCGAGGACCTGTTCTGGTTCCTGAACGAGACCGGTCACCGCGCGGTGCCCGCGGCGCTGCAGCCGGCGTGTTTCCGCAATCACGGCAACTACGTGATCAGCCTGGGCGAGGTGACGCGCTGGCTGGCGCAGCAGGCCGAGGCGCTGGGCGTGGAGATCTTTTCCGGCTTCGCCGCCGCCGAGCTGTTGTTCGACGAAGCCGGCGCGGTGCGCGGCGTGGCCACCGGCAACCAGGGCGTGGGCAAGGACGGCGAGCCCGGTGGAGCCTTCCAGCTGGGCATGGAACTGCAGGCGCGCTACACCGTGTTCGCCGAAGGCGCGCGCGGCCAGCTCGGGCGCGAACTCATCGCGCGCTACAAGCTCGACGAAGGCCGCGATCCGCAGACCTACGCCATCGGCATCAAGGAACTGTGGGAGGTCCCCGCGGCCCAGGCCCACCCCGGTCGGGTGATGCACAGCGCCGGCTGGCCGCTGGACAGCCACACCTACGGTGGCGCCTTCCTCTACCACCTGGACGACGCCAAGGTGGCGGTGGGCCTGGTGGTGGGCCTGGACTATCGCAACCCCTGGTTGAGTCCCTTCGAGGAATTCCAGCGTTTCAAGACCCATCCGTCGATCCGCCCGATGTTCGAGGGCGGCAAGCGCATCGGCTACGGCGCGCGCGCGCTCACCGCCGGCGGCCTGCTGTCGCTGCCGCGCCTGGTGTTCCCGGGCGGCTGCCTGGTGGGCTGCGAGGCGGGTTTTCTCAACGCCTCGCGCATCAAGGGCAGCCACGCGGCGATCAAATCCGGCATGCTGGCCGCCGAGGCCATCGCGCAGGCCGTCGCCGCCGACCGCCGCGCCGATGTGCTGGAGGCTTACCCGCGGGCCTTCGAGGCCTCGTGGCTGCACGAGGAACTGCACCGCGCGCGCAATTTCAAGCAGTGGTTCAAGAAGGGGCGCGCCATCGGCACCGTGATGACCGGGGTCGAGCAACTGCTGCTCGGCGGGCGCGTGCCGTGGACCCTGCACCGCACCGAGCCCGACTACAAGGCGCTGCAGCCCGCCGAGTCCATGCCCCGCATCGACTATCCCAGGCCCGACGGCAAGATCAGCTTCGACCGCCTGTCCTCGGTGTTCCTGAGCAACACCAACCACGAGGAGAACCAGCCCGCGCACCTCACGCTGCGCGACGCCTCGGTGCCGGTGGCGGTGAACCTGGCGCGCTACGCCGGGCCCGAGCAGCGCTATTGCCCCGCCGGGGTCTACGAGTTCGTGCCGGCCGAGGGCGGTGGCGAGCGTCTGCAGATCAATGCGCAGAACTGCGTGCACTGCAAGACCTGCGACATCAAGGACCCCACCCAGAACATCGTCTGGGTCGCGCCCGAGGGGGGCGGGGGGCCGAATTACGTGGGGATGTAGGTTGCCCCCCCGAGGGCCGGGGGGCGACCCCCGGCCCACCCCCCCCAAGGGGGGGCGCACCCCGCCTTGGGGCGGCCCTGCGGCGGGTGTGCTCTCGGCAGCGGTGCGGGGTGCAGGAACTGGCTGCGTCAGGCGGGGTGGGGCTGGCAGCGGTGCGGGGTGCAGGAACTTGCTGTGTCAGGCGGGGTGGGTGTCTCTGCGGGGTGCGGGGATGAGGGTGGGAGCGGCAGGCGTGGCCCGCGGGCGGACGGTGTGCCGGGTGGCGAGCAGCGCAGGGCGGCAGGCGGCGCGCGTAGCGCGCTTCCAACCTCATGCTTGCGGCAGCTGTGTGAGCGCAGCGCGCAGCGCGGAGCGAG
>JAKBNS010000283.1 GCA_021830925.1 Pseudomonadota bacterium
GATGGAACGCCCACTTCGACTGCGCTCGCCGTGCTGGCGCAAAAGCACCGGAGCGAGGACAAGGGCCTCAAGATCATCGGCATGTGGAACGGACTTCTCGATGGCCCGGCAGCGGCAGACGCCGCGCTGGACTTCGACAGCGAATTCTCGGGCGACATCGTCGAACTCAGCATCGGGGACCCCGAGACTCCCCCGCCCTGGCTGACCGACGTGCAGGCGCGCATCGCCCTCGTCTCGGCGCTCGCACGCAGCTATGCGCCTTATTACGTGATCGCCGGATCCCGCGGCTACTTCTCCAAGGAGGTGTTCGAGGACAAGCCCGGGGTCAATGCGATGCTCTACCTGCCGCGAGTGATCACCCCGCAGCAGGTTCCCGAGGCAGCGGCGCTGGTCGCGGTGGACGACCCACGCGGCCGACGCCTGGGCACGATCGTGGTCAGCGTCAGCGACGAACCGTTCTCGGCGAACAATCCGCGGCACGTGCGCGCGGCCAACGAACTGGAGATCCGACTGGTCGACGAGGATCTGCTGCCGAACTACGCGGATTTCCTGCGCCCGCAGTGATCCGAGGGGACGCTCAGAGCATCTGCGCCGCGGGGCGGTCCAGCGCGCGCTCGGCCAGGCGGGCGTACAACGCGGCGCCCAGCGGGAGCACGGCGTCGTTGAAGTCGAAGCGCGACGAGTGCAACTGCGCCGAGCCGTCGCCGCCGGTGCCCAGGCGCAGGTAGGCGCCGGGCACGGCCTGCAGCATGAAGGCGAAATCCTCGGCGCCCATGCTCGGCGGCAGGTTGCGCACCACCGAGGATTCGCCCACCAGTTCGGCGGCCACCTCGGCGGCGTGGAAGGCCACGTGGGGGGTGTTGATCGTTGCCGGATAGATGCGTTCGTAGACCAGCTCGGCGGTGGCGCCGAAGGCCAGCGCCACCGACTGCACCAGCGGACCCAGGCGATCCTCCAGGCGCTGCTGCACGTCGGCGCGGAAACTGCGCGCGGTGCCGACCAGGGTGACCCGGCGCGGGATCACGCTCATCGCCCCGAGATCGCCGGCCTGCATGCCGCACAGGCTGACCACGGCCTGCTGCGCCGGGTCCACGTCGCGTGCCACCAGGGTCTGCACCGCGGTGATCACGTGTCCGGCCACCAGCACCGGGTCGACCGCCAGGTGCGGATGCGCGCCGTGGCCGCCGGTGCCGGTGATGTGGATGGTGATGCGATCGGCCGCCGCCATCATCGCCCCCGGCGCCAGCCCGATGCGCCCGGCCGGCAGCAGGGGCCAGTTGTGCATGCCGAACACCCAGTCCACCGGAAAGCGCTCGAACAGCCCGTCGCGCATCATCGCGCAAGCCCCGCCCAGACCCTCCTCGGCCGGCTGGAAAATGCAGTGAACGCGCCCGGCGAAGTCGCGCGATGCCGCGAGATAGCGGGCCGCCCCCAGCAGCATCGCGGTGTGGCCGTCGTGGCCGCAGGCGTGCATCACGCCCGAGCGCGTCGAACGCCAGGGGGATTCGTTGTCCTCGTGCATGGGCAGCGCGTCCATGTCGGCGCGCAGGCCCACGCTGCGCGGCCAGGGCTCGGCGCCGGCCGATTCGGGACGTTCGTCGCCGGGCAGCGGCTCGCGACGGCCGTGGATCACCCCCACCACGCCGGTTCCGCCGATGCCGGCATGCACCTCGTCGACCCCCCACGCGCGCAGGCGTTCGGCCACCAGGCCGGCGGTGCGGTGTTCCTGGAAACCCAGTTCGGGGTGGGCGTGCAGTTCACGCCGAAGGCGGGTCAACTCCGCGTGGCAGGAGTTGAGGAAGGGCAACGGGCTGTCTGAATTCCACATCGGCGAGCGAACCGGCCGCCGCGAAACCGCGGGAAACGCGCGCGCGGGGCCTCGGGAACATTGAACCACCGGCATCGCGGCCCTGCAAACCGCCGATACTCCCACGGGGCCCGCGTGGCCTGCGCCTGTCGCGCCGACGCGCCACATCGCCGGCACGGCGACGACGGCGACGGCATCGGGCTTGTCTATGATGTGCCTCCCACGCCGCATCGCCCCCCGCCGTGAACCCCGAGCCCCCACCCAGTCCCGATGCGCCCGCCGCGGATCTGGCCGCGCGCAGCCTGCGCAGCGTCTGGCATCCCTGCACGCAGATACAGCGGGACGAGACAGCGCCGCCCCGGGTGATCGTCGGCGGCGAAGGGGTGTGGCTGATCGACGACCAGGGCCGCCGGGTGCTCGACGCCATCAGCTCCTGGTGGGTGAACCTGTTCGGGCACGGCCAGCCGCGCATCAAGGCGGCCATCGCGGCCCAGATGGAGCGGGTGGAACACGTGATGCTGGCCGGGCTCACCCACGAAGGCGTGGTGCGCCTGTCCGAGCGCCTGGCCGCGCGCACCGGCCTGGGCCACGCCCAATACGCCAGCGACGGCGCCTGTGCCAACGAGATCGCGCTCAAGCTCAGCGCCCACTACTGGCGCAACCTCGGGCGCCCGGAGAAGAACCGCTTCGTGTCGCTGGGCGGCAGCTACCACGGCGAAACCGTCGGCGCCCTTGGCGTGACCGACGTGGACTTGTTCCGCTCCAGCTACGCGCCGCTGCTGCGCATCGCCGCCACCGTGCCGGCGCCGCGCCTGCACGGACCAGCCGATGCCGCCGCGCAGGCGGCCGAGCTGGAGCGCGCCTGCGCGGCGCTGGAAGCCTGGCTGGAGCGCGAGGCCGCGCACACCGCGGCGCTGATCGTCGAGCCGCTGGTGCAATGCGCCGCGGGCTTCGTGTTCCAGCCCCCCGAATACCTGGCGCGCGTGCGCGAGCTGTGCACGCGCCACGAGGTGCACCTGGTGGCCGACGAGATCGCCGTGGGCATGGGGCGCACCGGCCGGTTCACGGCCTGCGAGCAGGCCGGCGTGCGCCCCGACTTCCTGTGCCTCGGCAAGGGCCTGACCGGCGGCTTCCTGCCGCTGTCCGTGGTGCTCAGCACCGACGAGGTCTACGCCGCCTTCTACGACGACGACGTCGGGCGCGGCTTCCTGCACTCGCATTCCTACACCGGCAATCCGCTGGCCTGCGCCGCCGCGCTGGCCACGCTGGACCTGCTGGACGACGCGCGCCTTGCCGCCAACGCCGCGCTGGCCGAGCGCCTGGACGCCCTGTTCGAACCCCTGCACGAGCACCCGCGCCTGCGCCACGCGCGGCGCCTCGGCATGATCTGGGCGTGGGACGTGCACGACGCGCCGGCCGATTTCGCGCGCCGCTTCGGCTTGCAGGCCCTGGAGCGCGGCGCGCTGCTGCGCCCGATCGGCTCCACGCTGTATTTCATGCCCCCCTACGTGATCGACGAGGCCGCCGCCGAGCACCTGCTGCACGCCACGCTGGGCGCGCTGCAGGCCAGCCTGCACGAACCCGGCGCCGACGCGCTCGCCGAGCAGGCACTGGCCTGAACAGCGCGACCCGAGGCCATCCCGAAGGAATCCGCCGCCCCATGTCCCGGACCCTCTGCCCCGCCTGGCTCGTCGCCGGCACCGACACCGAGATCGGCAAGACCCTGGCCGCCTGCGCGCTGCTGCACCTGCTGCGCGAACGTCACGCCCGCGTGGTCGGCGCCAAGCCGGTGTCCGCCGGTGCCGGCAAGGGCGGGGTCAACGAGGACGTGGCCCGGCTGCGCGCCGCCAGCAGCCTGGCCGTGCCCTCCGAGCTCGACAACCCCTACGCGCTGGAACAGCCCATCTCCCCGCACGCCGCGGCACGGCGCGACGGCACGCGCATCGACCTTGCGCGCATCGCCGACGCCGTGCGCGCGCTGCGCGAGCAGGCCGACGCCGTGGTGGTCGAAGGCGTCGGCGGCCTGCTCGTGCCACTGTCGACCCAGGAGGACGGCGGCGACCTGGCGCGCCTGCTGCGCCTGCCGGTGATCCTGGTGGTCGGACTGCGCCTGGGCTGTCTCAACCACGCGCTGCTCACGCAAGAGGCGATCGCCGCGCGCGGCCTGCCGCTGGCGGGATGGATCGCCAACCGCATCGACCCGTCGATGCTGGCGCCCGAGGACAACGTCGAACTGCTGCGCGCGCGCCTGCGTGCCCCCTGCCTGGGCGTGATCGAGCACATGCCGCGCCCCGACCCCGCGGCCGCCGCGCGGCAACTGCTGTGGTCGCAGTGACGCCGCCGCACACCGGGGCCGGCGCCTGGGACTTCGGCGCCGAACTGCGCGCGCTGGATGCCGAGCAGCTGCGCCGGCAGCGGCGCGTGATCGACGCCTACGACGGCCCGCGCCTGCGCATCGACGGGCGCGACATGCTGGCCTTCTGCAGCAACGACTACCTGGGCCTGGCGCAACACCCGGCGCTGGTGCAGGCGGCGCGCGACGCGGCGGCACGCTGGGGCGTGGGCGCCACCGCCTCGCCCCTGGTCTGCGGCCACGGCCGCGCGCACGAGGAGCTCGAGCGCGAGCTGGCGGCCTTCGTCGGCCTGCCCCGCGCGCTGTACTTCTACGCCGGCTTCCCGGCCAACGCGGGGCTGGTGCCGGCGCTGGCCGGGCGCGGCGACGCGGTGTTCTCCGATGCGCTGAACCACGCCTGCCTGATCGACGGCGCGCGGCTTTCGCGCGCCGAGGTGCAGGTCTACGCCCACCGCGACGTCGACGACCTGGCACGGCGCCTGCAGGCCTGTCGCGCGCGGCGTCGCCTGATCACCAC
>JAKBNS010000070.1 GCA_021830925.1 Pseudomonadota bacterium
AGCTGTCGGTCAGCGTGGGGCTGACCATCATGCAGGGCAGCCAGGCCGAACTGACCCAGGCGCTGCGGCTGGCCGACCAGGCGCTGTACGCGGCCAAGGCCGCGGGCAAGGACCGGCTCGAGATGGCGGCTCCGGCCTGAGGCCGCGCGGCATGCGCGGCGGCCTGCACGGCCGCCTGCATGGCCGCCGCTGGGGGATCAGAAACCCTCGATGGCGATCTTGCCGATGTTGGTGCCCGACTCCGTCATCGTGTGCGCCTGGCGCAGCGTGGCCGCGTCGATGGGCGAAAGGCGCGTGTGCAGGGTGGTCAGCAGCTTGCCCGCGTCCACCAGGCGACCCACCTCGTCGAGCAGACGGGCCTGTTCGCCGATGTCGGGCGTGGAGAACATGCTGCGGGTGTACATGAACTCCCAGTGGGTCGACACGCTCTTGCGCTTGAAGGGGGAGATGTCGAGCTGCTGAGGGTCGTCGATCAGCGCGAAACGACCCTGCGGTGCGATCAGCGTGGCCACATCGGCCAGGTGCCGATGGGTCTGCGTGGTGGAGAACACGAAGGAGGGCTGGCCGAGCTGCAGGGCCTGCACCTGCGGCGCCAGCGCCTCGCGATGGTCGATCACGTGATGCGCGCCCATGCGCTGCACCCAGGCGCGGGTCTCGGGGCGCGACGCGGTGGCGATGACCGTCAGATCCGTGAGCTGGCGGGCCAGCTGGATGGCGATGGAGCCCACGCCGCCGGCGCCGCCGATGACCAGCAGCGCGTCGGCGCCGCCCGGCACCGCGCGGCGCACGTCCAGCCGGTCGAACAGCGCTTCCCATGCGGTGATGGCCGTCAGCGGCAGCGCCGCCGCCTGCGCGAAGTCCAGCGACGCCGGCATATGCCCGACGATGCGCTCGTCGACCGCCTGGAGCTCGGCGTTGCTGCCCTGGCGGGTGAGGTCGCCCGCGTAGAACACCTTGTCGCCGACCTGGAAATTGCGCACCTGCTCGCCCACGGCTTCGACGATGCCGGCGGCGTCCCAGCCCAGCACCTTCCACTCGCCAGCGGGCGGCGCGGTGTTCCGGCGCACCTTGGTGTCCACCGGGTTGACCGATACCGCCCGCACACGCACCAGCAGGTCGCGCGGGCCTGGGCGCGGATCGTCCAGGGTGACGTCGCTGAGGGAGTCGGCCGCGTCCACGGGGCCGGGCTGGCGATAGGCGATGGCTCGCATCAAGGCTTCCTTTCGGGGAGGGGGCGCAGGCAATGCGCAAGCATAGCGAGGCCTCGCGCAGCCTGCAGCCGAGCCAATCGCGGTACGAAAAACAGCTTTACGAATGCGAACCATTCCCAGTACGATTTGTCGGCTGTCCGGGCTCGCTCGGGAGTTCATGGCCCCACGACCCCGGGGGCAGCCCGCATTTGCCGACAATGGGAACAGGAGAACGCATGGATCGCACCGCTGGCTGGAAACCCTTCGCGCGCCCGCATCGAGGCCTCGCCCGAGCGCTCGCGGCATGCCCCCTCGGGCTCGCGCTGGCGGCCGCCGCGGCGCCCGCGGCGACAGCGGCGCAGCCCGAGGCGCCGCCACCCTCGGCCGTCAACTGGACCTTGTCGCTGGATTCGGAAATCGTCGACAACCTCGGCGGGGGCATCGCACCGGGCAGCGTGGGCGACACGCTGGCGCGCCTGGGCTTCGTGCTCGATGGCGGCGCAGTGGGCCTGCCGCGGGGTTCGCGCATCAAGGCCACGCTGCAGCGCACGCAAAGCGGGCAACCGTCGGCCACGCGCATCGGCGATGCGCAAAGCGTCACCAACATCGAGGCGCCCTCGCGCAGCCGGGTGTACGAACTCTGGTACGGGCAGCCGGCCGGCGCGAACTGGGAACTGCGCGCCGGGCTGATCGCCGCCGACGCGCACTTCGACGTGCTCGACAGCGCCGGGCTGCTGCTCAACGGCAGCTTCGGCGCCGAGCCGATCTGGTCCGGCAACACGGTGGCGCCGATCTTCCCCATCTCGGGCATCGGGGCCATGGCCACCTGGCACGTCGGCGCCTGGACCAGTCGCACCGGCGTGTTCCAGGCCGACCCGCAGGACCGTTCCAGCGCGCTGCGCCGCGGCGCGACGTGGATGGAGGAGGGGGCCTATCACGGCAGCGGGACCTACAAGCTCGGTGCGTGGAGCTACCGCCCCGACGCATCCGCGGACGCGCAACTTCCGCGGGCCGACTGGGGCAGTTATTTGAGTGTGGACCAGCCGCTTTCCGCCGGGGACAACCCGTCGAGCGTGTTCCTGCGCGCCGGGTGGAGCCCGGCGCAGGTGGGGGCCGTGGCCTACGACCTGCAGGCCGGCATGCTGGTGCCGGGACCCTTGCCAGGGCGCGCACAGGACCAGTTCAGTTTCGGTGTCGCGCGCGCGCGCTTTCGCGGCCTGGGAACCGAGACCTCCTACGAGGCCACCTACCAGGTCGTGCTGACGCCGCATCTGTCCTTGCAGCCCGACCTGCAGTACGTGGCGCATCCGGGCGGTACCCTGCCGTCGGCGCTGGTCGCCACCCTGCGCCTGCACATCGGATTCGAATAGGGGCGGGCGCGGGCGGGCGGGCGGCCTGGGCGTGAGTCGGAGGCATCGTCGGAGGGCGAACGACGGGAGCGCGTAAGTTACGCAAGCGATTTGCATAATAGACCGAACTCGCCTAGGCTGTGATGCTGCGGCTTCGCTTGGCCGTGGCCTTTCCGGTCTGCCCTCTCGAGTTTTTCCCGTCCCTTCCGCTTCCACCTGGGGTCTTGCCCATGTTCGCGCGCATCGTCGTCCTCGCCGCAGTCGCCCTCGCGTGGGCTCTGGCGCCCGCCGCCGCGGCCGCGCCGGTGTCCATCGTCGCCGCCGAGAGCACCTACGGGGTGATCGCGCAGGCCGTCGGAGGACCCTACGTGCGGGTGCTCAGCATCATCCGCAACCCCGATGTCGACCCCCACGAGTTCGAGGCCTCGCCGCGCACCGCGCGCGAGGTCGCGGGCGCGTCGATCGTGCTGATGAACGGGCTGGGCTATGACGCCTGGATGAGCCGCATGCTGGACGCCAACCCGTCGCCTTCGCGCCGGGTGATCGTCGCCGCGCAGCTGGTGCCCGCCCGCCTGCTGGCCGACGGCAACCCCCACGTGTTCTACGACACCCGCGTGGCCGACGCGATGGCCGCGCGCATCGAGACCCTGCTGACGCAGCGCGATCCGGCGCATGCAGCGGACTACGCCGCGCGCCTGCGCGAGTTTCGCCGGAGCCTGGCGCAGGTGGACGCGAGGGTGGCGCGACTGCGCAGCCGATTCGCGGGCCTGCGGGTCACGGCCACCGAGCCGGTGTACGGCTACATGCTGCGCGAGCTGGGCTGGGTCAGCCTCGGACAGACCTTGCAGTTCAACGTGATGAACGATACCGAGCCGGCGCCGGCGGTGGTCGCCCGCTACGAGGATGATCTGCGCCAGCGCCGCGTGGCCCTGCTGTTCTACAACCGCCAGGTGAGCAGTCCGCTGGTGCGGCGCATGCGTCAGGTGGCCGCGTCGGCCGGCATCCCGGTCGTGGGCGTCGACGAGTTCGTCGGGCCCGGCATGGGCTATGCGCAGTGGCTGCTCGCCAGCCTGGACGCCGTCGAGTCCGCGCTGCGCGGGCGGCGCGAGGCGGGGCTTCAGCCGGCGCCGCGGGCCATGTCCACGAACGCGCGCAGATAGGCGGTGGCCTGGTCCGCCTTGCGGTAGCCCAGGAAGATCTGCTTGGCCACGCCACGCGGCCCCATGCGCACCGGCACGACGTCGAAGCGCGCCGCGTACTCCTGCACCAGCCAGCGCGGCAGCGAGGCCACGCCCCGCCCGCTGGCCACCATCTGCAGCATGATGTCGGTGGTCTCGAGGGTCTTGTGGCGTCGCGGCGAGATGCCGGCCGGACTCAGGAACAGGCTGTAGACGTCCAGGCGCTCGAGGCCCACGGGGTAGCTGAGCAGCACTTCCTCGCTCAACTGCTCGGGGCGCACCCAGTCCTGGCGCGCGAAGGGGTGGTCGCACGCGACCACCAGCACCTGCTCGTAGTCGAACACCGGCTCGAAGTGCAGTCCGGCCTTGCGCAAGGGGTCCGGTGTGACCAGCAGGTCGATCTCGTGATCGAACAGCGCGCCGATGCCCCCGAACTGGAATTTCTGCTTCACGTCGACGTCGACGTCGTGCCATTGCGCGAGGTAGGGCGACACCACCTTGAGCAGCCACTGGTAGCAGGGGTGGCATTCCATGCCGATGCGCAGGCTTCCGCGTTCTCCCTGCGCGAACTGCTCGAGACGCTGTTCGGCCAGTTGCAACTGCGGCAGCACGCGGTGGGCCAGCGCCAGCAGATGCTCTCCCGCCTGCGTGAAACGCAGGTTGCGACCCTCGCGGATCCAGATGTCGGTGCCGGCCTGGGCTTCCAGCCGCGCCACCGAATGACTCAGCGCCGACGGTGTCAGGCACAGCGCCTGTGCGGCGGCCGTCAGCGAGCCCAGGCGCGCGACTTCCTGGACGATGGCCAGATGGATGCGCTCGATCATGGCGTCGGAGACACTTGACGGAAATTCAACGAGTCGTGAGAAATGACCATTTTACGTCAAGGGAATCGGTTTCTACGATGCAGCTTTTCCGAACCCTGGAGTCCCCTGGCGATGGTCACCACGCACAACCTCGGCTATCCGCGCATCGGCAGGCGCCGAGAACTCAAATTCGCGCTCGAGTCCTACTGGAGCGGAAAGATCCCGGCCTCCACCCTGGCCGAGCAGGCGGCCGCGCTGCGCGGGCGTCACTGGGCCGAGCAGCGCGACCTGGACCTGGTACCTGTCGGCGACTTCTCCCTCTACGACCACGTGCTGGACATGAGCTTCACGCTGGGTCATGTGCCCGAACGGGCGCGCGCGCTCGGCGGCGACGCACTGGACATGTACTTCCGCGTCGCGCGCGGCGCCTCCGCGCCGGGCCGGGACGAGCATGCCTGCGGCGGCGGCGTGGCCGCGGCGGAGATGACCAAGTGGTTCGACACCAACTACCACTACCTGGTTCCGGAGTTCCACGCCGACACGCACTTCGAACTCGACGCGTCGCGCCTGCTCGCGCAACTGGAGGAGGCGCGGCAGGCCGGCGTGCGCGCCAAGCCGGTGCTGCTGGGGCCGGTGAGCTACCTGGCGCTGGGAAAGTCCAAGGACGGGTCGGACCGGCTGGCGCTGTTGCCGCGCCTGCTCCCCGTCTACGCGCGGCTGCTGCGGGCGCTGGCCGAGCAGGGCGCGAGCTGGGTGCAGATCGACGAGCCCATCCTGGCCACCGAACTGGACATGGACTGGCAGCAGGCCTTCAACGTGGCCTACCACCAGTTGCGCGTGCCGGGCATCCGGCTGCTGCTGAGCACCTATTTCGGGCCCTTGCTGGACAACCGGTACCTGGCGACGAAGCTTCCGGTGGACGGATTGCACGTCGACGTCACCTGCGGGCACGACGACCTGGCGCCCCTGCTCAACCTGCTGCCGGAGCACAAGGTGCTGTCGCTGGGCGTGATCAGCGGGCGCAATGTGTGGAAAAGCGACCTCGGCGCCCTGCTGGACTGGCTGGAGCCGCTGGCCGCGCGCCTGGGCGAGCGTCTGTGGCTGGCACCCTCATGCTCGCTGCTGCACGTGCCGATGGATCTCGACGGCGAGGACGGCGTCGACCCCGAGGTCCGCGCCTGGCTGGCGTTCGCGCGCCAGAAGCTCGATGAACTGGGCGTGCTGGCGCGGGCGCTGCACCTGGGGCGCGACGCGGTGCGCGAGGCGTTGCAGGCCAACCGCGAGGCCTTGATCGCGCGCCGGGCATCGCCCCGCGTGCACAAGCCCGAGGTGCGTGCCGCGGTGGACGCCGTGACGCCACAGATGGGGCGGCGCGCCAGCCCCTACGCGCAGCGCGCCGCCAGACAGGCCGAGGTGCTGGCCTTGCCGCCGTTTCCCACCACCACCATCGGCTCGTTTCCGCAGACCCCGGAGATTCGTCACGCCCGCGCCGAATACAAGGCGGGGCGCCTGGACGCGCAGGCCTACCGGGCGGCCATGCTGGCGGAGATCGAGCACTGCGTGCGCGAGCAGGAATCGCTGGGTCTCGACGTCCTGGTGCACGGCGAGGCAGAGCGCAACGACATGGTGGAGTACTTCGGCGAACAGCTCGAAGGCTATGCCTTCAGCCGGCATGGCTGGGTGCAGTCCTACGGTTCGCGTTGCGTGAAGCCGCCGATCCTGTTCGGCGACATCCGTCGCCCGCGGCCGATGACGGTGGAGTGGATCCGGCATGCCGCGTCGCTGACCCGCAAGCCCATGAAGGGCATGTTGACCGGGCCGGTGACCATGCTGAACTGGTCTTTCGTGCGCGACGACCAGCCGCGCGGGCGCACCTGCATGCAGCTCGCGCTGGCCATCCGCGAGGAGGTGCTGGATCTGCAGGCGGCGGGCGTGCGGGTGATCCAGATCGACGAAGCCGCGTTGCGCGAGGGGCTCCCGCTGCGCCGCTCCGCCTGGGCGCAGTACCTGGCCTGGGCGGTGGAGAGTTTCCGCGTCGCCGCCAACGGGGTGGACGACCACACGCAGATCCACACCCATATGTGCTATTCGGAGTTCAACGACATCCTCGGCTCCATCGCCGACATGGATGCCGACGTGATCACCATCGAGACCTCGCGCTCGGACATGGAGTTGCTCGATGCCTTCGACCGCTTCGACTACCCGAACCAGATCGGCCCCGGCGTCTACGACATCCATTCGCCCAACGTGCCCACGCGGCAGCAGATCGTGGATCTGATGCGCAAGGCCGCCCTGCGCATACCCGCCGAGCGCCTGTGGGTGAACCCCGATTGCGGCTTGAAGACCCGACGCTGGTCGGAAGTGCTGCCGGCGCTCGCCAACATGGTGGAGGCGGCGCGCAGCCTGCGCGCCACGGCGGGCTGAAGGCCGCGGCTTCCCGTGTTCAGGCCGTTCAGCGGCGGGGGCCTTCGTGCGCCACGCAACGTCCGCGCAGCTCTCCGATGTCCCGGGCGCCGCACAGGGCCATCGCCAGGTCCAGCTCCTGCGCGAGGATCGACAGCGCGCGGCGCGCGCCCTGGGTTCCGCCGGCGGCCAGACCGTACAGCGTGGCTCGCCCGAGCTGCACGCCGTCGGCGCCGAGGGCGATCGCCTTGGCGATGTCGGTGCCGCTGCGAAACCCGCTGTCGACCAGCACGGTGAGCTCGCCGCGCGCGGCCTCGACGAAGCCGGGCAGCGCCTCGATGGTCGCGCCGGCGCCGTCGAGCTGGCGCCCGCCGTGGTTGGACACCACCGCCCCGTCGATGCCCAGTGCGCGCGCCCTGCGTGCGTGCTCGGGGCTCCACAGACCCTTGAGCAGCAGGGGCCCGGTCCATTGCTCGCGCAGCCAGGCGACCTCGTTCCAGGTGAAGGATCCGCTGAGCTGCTGCTGCATCACCTCGGAGATGGTGTCGCCGCGCGCCGCGCTGCCCAGCAGCTCGGCGAACACCTTCAGTTCCGGCGTGCCCTGGCGCAGCATGCGCGCCGCCCAGCGCCAGTGGCGCGCGGCGTCGAGCAGGTTCGCGGCGCTCCAGCGAAAGGGCAGCGTGAAACCGTTGCGGATGTCGCGCGGCCGATGTCCCCCGACGGGCGTGTCCACCGTGAGCTCGAGCACGCGGAACCCGTTCTCCCGCACGCGTTGCAGGAATTCCCGCGCCAGCCCCCGGTCCCTGAGCATGTACAGCTGGAACCAGCGCAGCGGCCCGGCGGCGGCGGCCACCTCGCTCAGGCCGCTGGTGGCCGCCGTGCTCATCACGAAGGGCACCCCCGCCGCCGCCGCGGCCCGCGCCAGGCACAGGTCGCCGCGCGGCCAGGCCGCGCCGTTCAGGCCCGTCGGGCCGACCACCACGGGCATCGCCTGCCGCTCGCCGAACAGCGTGCAGGCCAGGCTCCGGGAGGACACGTCGAGCAGCACCTCCGGCAGCAGATGCACGCGTTGCAGGGCTTCGCGGTTGCGCGCCGCCGTGTGCTCCTCGCCGGCGGCGCCGTCGATGTAGTCGAACACCATGCGCGCCAGTTCGCGCCGGGCCAGCTCGCGCAGGTCACCGATGGTCGCCGCGCGTCGCAGGCGCGCGGGCTCGACACCGGCGTCGTGCGGTTTCATGATTGCGAGAGGGGCACGCCGATGCGCGGCTGCACGTGCCCGCTCATGGCGCGCAACCCGAAGGTGCCGAGGAAGGAAATGCTGGCGCAGCCGATCATCAGCCAGGCCGGCGCCGTCACGTCCCCGCTGTGAGCGATCAGCGCGGTGGCCACCAGGGGCATCGGACCGCTGAAGATGGTCATGCCGAGGTTGAAGGCGATGGCGACGCCGCTGAAGCGCACGCGGGTGGGGAACAGGTCGGCGATGATGCAGGCGAACGTGCCGTTGATCAGTGCCGCGCCCAGGCCGCCCAGGAACATGAGGAACACCAGGTTCATGCGGTGGCCGACCAGGGCGTCGTAGAAGGGCAGGCTCAGGGCCATCAGCAGCAGCGTACCGATGCGCATGAGGTGGCGGCGCGGCACCCGATCGGCGAGCCAGCCCACGATCAGGATGCCCACCGAGCCGGTTGCCAGCGCCACGTTCTGCGCCAGCGCGATGCCGCGCGGCGCGTAGTGCAGCACGCTGGCGAGGTAGGCTGGCATGTGCGCGAACAGAAGCCCGTTGTAGCCGGCGGTGGCGACCGATGCGGCCACGCCCAGCAGCACCGATTTGCCGTGTTCGCGCATCAGTTCGGACAGCGGATGCTTGGAGGCCATCTGTTTCATGTCGGCGAATTCGGGCGTCTCCTCGAGCTTGCGGCGCAGCCAGAAGCCGAGCAGCCCGATGAGCCCCCCGAACACGAAGGCGATGCGCCATCCATACTGGGGCACCTGGGCCGGACTCAGCGTGGTGTGCACGATCAGGTTGGCCAGCGCCGCCAGCAGCACGCCGGAGTTGACGCAGAAGAACACCACGCCGCAGACGAAGCCGGCGCGCCGCGGCACCGTCTCGACCACGTAGGTGATCGAGCCCGGAAGCTCCCCGCCCAGGCAGAAGCCCTGGATCAGGCGCAGGGCGATCATCAAGCCCGTCGCGGCGATGCCCCAGCTGGCGTAGGAGGGGACCAGGCCCATGCCGATGGTGGACAGCGAGACCACCATGACCGAGACGATGAACACGCGGCGGCGCCCGTAGCGATCGCCGAACCAGCTCAGCACGGCGCCGCCGGCGGGGCGCGACAGGTAGCCGATGGCGAACACCGCGAAGGACAGCACCAATTGCATCATCGGGCCGAGCATGGAGAAGAAGGCGCGCCCGATGTACTGGGCGAACACGCCATAGACCACGAAGTCGTAGAACTCGAGCGCGCCGCCGAGGCTGGCAAGCACGACCATGCGCCACTGGCTGGCGCTGAGTCGCTGGGTCGCTGCGCCGTCGTCGCGGCGCATGGAAATGCTGGACATGTTGTCTCCTGGAAATGTTCGGTTCAGTCGAGCGGCGCCCGCACGATCTGCGAGATGTCGGAGTCGCCTAGGCCCTGCGCGACGGCCTGGGTGAGCCAGCGGCGCACCAGCCCGGCGACCGGCAGGCGCAGCGCGTGCTCGGCGGCGAAGGACTCCACGGCGTCCAGGTCCTTCAGCATGGTGCGGATGGTTCCGCTGGCTTCGGCCGGCGGCTCGAGCATGCGCGGCATCAGGGTCTGCAGCAGCACCGAGTCGGCCCAGCCGCCCTGCAATGCCGCGGGCACGCGCGCGGCGTCCACGCCGGCGCCGCGCGCCAGGCGCGTGGCTTCGGCGATGCCGGCGATGGTGGTCATGACGATGATCTGGTTCACCAGCTTGGCGGCCTGCCCGGCGCCGCTGTCGCCCATGCGGGTCACGCGGGCCGCATAGGCCGAGAGCAGCTCCCGCAGGTTGTCGATGGTCGGCGCGTCGCCGCCGGCCATGACGGCCAGCGTGCCGGCTCGCGCGCCGGCGGTGCCTCCCGACACCGGTGCGTCGATCCAGTGCCCGCCGGTACCATCCCGCCAGCGCGCGGCCAGGCGCTTCGTGGTGCTCGGCTCCAGCGTCGAATGGTCGACCACCACCCGTGCCCGCGCGGCGCCCTGCGCCAACCCCCGCGCCCCGAAGGCCACGGCCTCGACGGCGTGCGCGTCGGCCAGGCACAGCAACACCACGTCGCAGCGCGCCGCCAGATCGGCCGGGCTCGCGCAGGCGATGCCTCGCGCACCGGTCGTGTGTCCCAGCACTTCGGGCGCGACGCCGGAGCGGCTCCACAGGTGCAGCTCGTGCCCCGCGTGCAGCAGGCGCTGCGCCATCGGCAGGCCCATGCGCCCCAGGCCGCAAAAGCCCACCGCGAGTCGTGCTACGGGGCTCACGCCTGGTCTCCCGGCGTGGGCTGTTCGTAGGGCCAGGCCACCGCGCCGGAATGGGTGACGGCTCCGAGGCGAGCCGGGCGCACCAGCGCGGCGTACTTCTCCAGCACGCCGGCCAGCTGCCTGCGCGGCGCGGGCGGTGCCTCTGCCCTGCGACGGGCGAGTTCGGCGTCGGAGACCTCCACCTGCAGCAGCCCCGCGCGGGCGTCGATGTGGATGACGTCGCCGTCGCGCAGCCAGGCGATCGGCCCCGCCTCGGCCGCCTCGGGACCGACGTAGCCGATGCACATGCCGCGGGTGGCGCCGGAGAATCGGCCGTCGGTGAGCAGCGCCACCTTCTCGCCCATACCCTGGCCGTAGATCGCGGCGGTCACGCTGAGCATTTCCCGCATGCCTGGTCCGCCCTTGGGTCCTTCGTTGCGGATCACCAGCACCTGGCCCTCGCGGTAGTCGCGCGCCGCGACCACGGCCATGCAGTCCTCCTCGCATTCGAAGATGCGCGCGATGCCGCGGAAGCTCAGGGAGCGCAGGCCGGCGGTCTTCAGGCAGGCGCCGTCCGGCGCGAGGTTGCCGCGCAGCACGACCACGCCCGCGTCGGGGGACAACGGGGTGTCGCAGCTTCGCACCACCTCACCGTCCGGGCCGCCGAAGCCGCGCAGTGCCTGTTCCAGCGGAACGCCGTCGAGGGTGGGCACGTCGCCGTGCAGATGGCCGCCGGCGAGCAGGGCGTTGAGCACGGCCGGCACACCGCCGGCATGGTGCAGGTCCTGCGCGAGGTAGCGCCCGCCGGGCTGCAGGTCGCCGATCAGCGGGGTGCGCGCGAACACGCGCTGCACGTCGTCCAGCGTGAAGGCGATGCCGGCCTCGTGGGCGATGGCGGGAATGTGCAGCGCCGCGTTGGTCGAGCCGCCAGTCGCGGCCACCGCGGCGCAGGCGTTCTCCAGGCTCTTGACGCTGACCAGCTGGCGCGGCAGCGGCCCGCCCTGTTCCAGCATGCGCATGACGGTCTCGCCGGCGCGGCGGGCGATGGCGATGCGCTCGCTGTACACCGCCGGCACCATGGCCGAGCCCAGCGGCGCGAGACCGAGCGCTTCGGCCACCATGGCCATGGTGTTGGCGGTGAACTGCCCGGGGCAGGAGCCGGCCGTGGGGGTGCAGGCCTTTTCCAGCGCGGTGAGCTGCTGGCGCGACATGGCGCCGCGCTGCGTGGTGCCGACGGCCTCGATGGCGCTGAGGATGGTGGCCTGGCGGCGCGCCCCGGGTCCGTCCCCCCCGGGCAGGGCTCCGGGAGCGGTACCCGGAAGCATGGCGCCGCCGAACAGGAACACGCCGGGCACGTTGACCCGCACCATGCCCATGAGAATGCCGGGCAGGGTCTTGTCGCAGCCGGCGATGCCCACCAGCGCGTCGTAGCCGTGGGCCCGCACGAACAGTTCCACGCTGTCGGCGACGACTTCGCGCGACACCAGGCTCATGCGCATGCCCGAGTGGTTCATCGAGGTGCCATCCGACACCGAGATCGCCGAGCCGCGGATGGGCACGCCGCCGCCGGCGGCCACGCCCAGGCGCACGTTGTCCGACACCTGGTTCAGGGACATCGAGCAGGGGGTGTTCTCGCCATGGGTGTCGACGATGGCCACGAAGGGCTTGCGCATGGCCTCGTCGTCCAGGCCGGTGGCGCGCAGGAAGGCGCGGTGCGGGGTGCGTGTGAGTCCGTCGGTGACGGCGCGCGAGCGATGCTTGTGCAACTTGGTCATGATCAGGAACCTCCATGGCCGGGTTCGGCCAGCAGCAAACCGTTGTCCGCGCACAGCACCTGCCCGGTGATGCCCGGGGCCTGCGTGGCGAGGAACCAGGCGATCTCGGCCACCTCGGCCGGACGCGACACGCGCTGCAGCGCGGCCTGCCGGGTCATGCGCGCGATCACCTCGTCGTAGCTGCGCGGGTCCAGGCAGCGTTGCAGCAGCCCGTCGTCGACCATGCCCGGCGCGACCGCGTTGACCCGCACGCGCGGCGCCAGGGAACGCGCCAGGGACAGGGTCATCGTGTTCACCGCGCCCTTGGACGCGGCGTAGGCGAGCGAGGAGCCGGTGCCGTTCAGGCCGGCCAGCGAGGACACGTTGACCACGCTGTTGCTGCCCGCGGACGGGGCGCTCTCGGCCAGCAGGGGCGCCGCCGCGCGGGTCATCTGGAACAGGCCGATGGTGTTGACCGCGTACACGCGCTCGAATTCGGCGGCGTCGATGGCCTCCAGGTCCTGGTGCGGGATCACCCGTGTGGTGCCCGCGCAGTTGACCAGGCCGTCCAGCCGGCCCCAGCGCTGGCGCACCGCCAGCAC
Source organism: Pseudomonadota bacterium (assembly GCA_021830925.1). GTDB lineage: Bacteria > Pseudomonadota > Gammaproteobacteria > Burkholderiales > Burkholderiaceae_C > Thiomonas_A. The sequence goes on from JAKBNS010000070.1 coordinate 12,735, forward strand.
CGCGGCGCGGCAGGCGGCATCGTCGCGCACGTCGGCCTCGAACACCAGGGTGTCCGCACCGGCCTCGCGGCAGCGCACCTCGACCCCGAGCGCGGCCGCGCGGGTGTCGGCGCCGTAATACCCGATGGCCACCGACCATCCGCCGCGCGCGAAGCGCACGGCGGTGGCGGCGCCGATGCCGGTGGCCGCGCCGGTGATCAGGCATACGGGCTGCTGGACTTGGGTCATGCAGGATTTCCTCGAATGGGCAGCGAGATGAGCGCCGACCTTGGGGGATGAATCAAAACTCATATGCCGGGGGACGCGTGCGTCCGGGCTTCCGGCGCCATGCGCGTGCTCGTTCGCGCATTCCCAGCGATGGACGAGAAACGAGGTTAGCAGCCGGTCTTTCCGCCTCGCAAATGATTCTGTAGCCCCTGGAAATAACCTAATGGTTATGATGCATGGGGGAAAACACGTATGCAGGGACCTACTCCGATCGAGCGTTTTTTTCGCGGCGACCTGAAGCTGGCGCAGTTGCGCGTGCTCGTGGCGTTGGCCGACCTCGGACAGGTCACGCGCGTGGCGGCCGCCTTCCACGTCACGCAGCCGGCCATCTCCAAGCAGCTGGCACAGATCGAGAGCGCGCTGGGCGTCGCGGTCGCGCAGAGGGTGGGCAACCGCCTGGAACTCACCGCGGTCGGGCAGGTGATCGTGGACTGCGGGCGCGAGGTTCTGCGCCGCCTCGAGCTCGCGCAGCGCGACGTCGGCGCTCTCGCGGCGGGGCTGGGCGGGAGGGTGAGCGTGGGCGCGGTGGTGACGGTGCCGCAGACCATGCTCACCGACGCCGTGCGGGTGTTCAACCGGCGCGCGCCGGCGGCGGCGCTGTGCTTCGTCGAGGCCACGCTGGACCGCTTGCTGAGAATGCTGGAGGACGGCGACCTGGACGTCGCCGTCGGGCGCAACCGCGTGGCCGGCGCCTATGCGCAGGGCGCGCACCTGACGCAGCAGGTGCTGGGCCGCGAGGCCTTCGTGTTCGTCGTGGGCTCGGGCCATCCGCTGGCGGTGCCCGGCCACGCCACGAGCTGGGCGGATCTGGCCGGCTTCCGCTGGATCACCCCGCTGCATGGCTCGCCGGCGTACGCGACGCTGGCCCAGGCCTGGGACGAGCACGGCCTGGTGCCCCCGCAGGGCAATGTGGAGTCGAGCTCCCTGGCCCTGAACCTGTCGTTGCTGCAAAGCGGCGACTACGTGTCCATCCTGCCCGATTCCCTGGCGCGCCGGCATGCGCAGCGCGGACGCATGCGGGTGCTGCCGTTGCCCGCGCTGGAGCCGCTGGGGGAAATCGTCGCCTACTGGCGCAACGATGCCGCCGCCCCGGCGACCGACCTGTTCGTCGCCTGCCTGGAGGAAGCAGCGAGCACCCTGCTGGCCAAGCTCGCGCCAGGTCATTCGAATCCATTATGAATTCGATCCAATCAATTTAATTCACAATTCGCGAGGCTTTGACGAGACTGCTCGGTGCCGCGATCGATACTGCATCGCAAGGCCACGACGAGGAGACATCCCATGCTGATCCAACGCTTTCGCCGCGCCGCGCGCGGCGGACTCGCCTGCGCCGCGTTGCTGGCCGCGGGCATCACCGCCGCGTCCGCGGCACCGCAGGCGCCATCGAACATCGAGGTGGGCACGCTGTACGCGTCCAGCGGCGCTTTCGCGGCCATTTCCATGCCGGCCTACCAGGGTCTCAAGCTGTGGGCGCATCAGGTGAACGCCGAGGGGGGCGTGTTCGTCAAACCCTACGGCAAGCGCATTCCCGTGAAACTGGTCGCCTATGACGACCTGAGCTCCACCAGCACCGCGACCACGCTGTACAACCAGCTCATTTCGCAGGACAAGGTGGACATTCTGGTGGCCGACGCCGGCTCGGTGCTCACCTCGGTGGCGGTGCCGCTGGCCAGGGAACACGGCATGCTGCTGTTCAACCAGTCGGGCACGGGCGACAAGCTGTTCTCGGCGGCCAATCGCTACGACGTGCTGCTCGACGATCCGGTGTCGTCGCTGTGGCCGGCGCGCCTGGTCGATTTCCTGACCGAGGTGGCGCCGCGACATCACATCCGGCGCGTGGCCATCCTGTACTCGACCAACGACTTCACCGGGTCGCAGGCCGAGGCCTTGCGCCAGGACCTGGCCGCGGCCAAGGCCCGCAGCGGCGTAGCGGTGGTCTATGACCAGGGCGTGCCGACGTCGACCACCAATTATTTCGTGCTGCTGCGCCAGATCCAGGCCGCGCACCCCGACGCCGTGATCGAGATGGGCTACCCGGGCAATGACGTCGCCTTCCTCAAGGCGCTGCACCAGTCGGGCATGAAGTTCGGCATGGTGTTCGCGATCTATCCGGGCCTGGAAACCCAGTTGCTCCTGAAGAGCGCGGGCGCGGATGCGCTGCGCGGCGTGTTCACCTACGTGCCCGCGACAGGCGTGCACTACCAGGCCCGATTCGGCATGGACATCGGCCAGTTCGCGCAGGCCTACCGCACCATGTACGGCGACGACGTCGACGTGGGATTCAACGCCGTGGCCGGCTACAACACCGGGCTGGTGATCCAGAAGGCGCTGGGAAGTACGGCCAGCATGGATCAGATGGCCTTGCGCGACGCGGTATTCGCGCTGTCGGGCAGGCTCCACACCCTGGACGGCGAGTTCAGGCTCGCCGCCGACGGTGCCCAGCTCGGCGAGGTGATGCCCATCGGGCAACTGCAGCCCGATGCGCAGGGGCTCAGCCTCGTGCCGGTGTATCCGCCCGCGGTGGCGAAGGCCACGCCGATGCTGGCCCAGGCCCGGTGACCCGTCGGGATGCGCGCCGAAGCCTCAGTCCCGCGCGCGCGCCCGTGCCCTCGGGCGCGGGGCGGCGTCGTGCATCGCGGCCACGCAGGCCCGCAGGAAGGCCTGCGAGCCGGGCAGCAGCGTGCGCCCGCGCAGCTTCACCACGCTGATGCGCCGCCGGAACGCCGGGCCGCAGATCGGGCGGGCGCGCAGCCCGGGTTCGGCGTGGATCTCGCGCGCCGACGCCGGCAGGATGGACAGGCCCAGGCCGGCGCGCACCATGGCCACCGCGGTCATCATGTAGGTGGTCTCGCAGGCCACGCGCGCGGCCTGCCCGGCGTCCCGGAAAGCGGCGTCGACCAGCGCGCGCACGCTGGTGCCCGGCGCCGTCAGGATCAGCGAGAGCTCGGCCAGTTCGGCCATGCCGATGGCCCGGCGCCTGGCCACGGGATGCTCGCGCGGGAACACCAGGCAAAGCTGGTCGAAGCCCTCGTGCAGGCATTCGAGGTGTGCGTCCAGACCGTCGCCCCCGGTCAGGCCCAGGTCCACCTCCTCGCGCAGCACCATCTCGGACACCTGGTGGGCGATCGCGTCCTTCACCACGAAGCGCAGCTCGGGGTTGTCGCGCCGGCAATCGAGGATGGCGTTGGGCAGCAGGCCCGCCGCCAGCGACGGAAGCGCGGCGATGCGCACCACGCCGCGCTTGCCGGCGTTGAGCTGGCGCGCGTTGGCGCGTATCGCGTCCACGTCCTCCACCGCGCGCTGCAGCGAAGGCAGCAGGTCGCGCCCGGCGTGGGTGAGTGCCACCTCGCGCGTGCTGCGGTCGAGCAGGCGCGTTTCCAGCGCCTGCTCGAGCTTGCGGATCTGCACCGTCAGCGCGGGCTGCGACAGATGGAGCCTTTCCGCGGCGCGCGTGAAGCTGCCGAGCTCGGCGACCGCCAGGAAGGCGCGCACATGGCGAAGGTTCAGATCCATCGGATTCATCCTATGAGCTCCATCCCGTCCCGGCAAATGTCCTCGCCTCGGTCCTTCTTCACCCCTGCGCGGCGCGAGGTGCGCCGATGAGGGCCCTGCGCATCGGAGGGGGCGCCGGCTACTCGGGCGACCGCATCGAGCCGTCGATCGAACTGGCCGAGCGCGGCGAGCTCGATTACCTGGTGTTCGAATGCCTGGCCGAGCGAACCATCGCGCTGGCCCAGCAGGCACGCCAGTCCGACCCCGGCGCGGGCTTCGACCCCTGGCTGCGCCAGCGCATGCGCGCGGTGCTGCCGGCCTGTGTCGCGCGCGGCACCCGCATCGTCACCAACATGGGAGCGGCCCACCCGCTCGCGGCGGCGCGGGCCTGCGCCGAGGTCGCGGCCGAGCTCGGCCTGCCCGCGCTGCGCGTGGCCGCGGTGACGGGCGACGACGTGCTGGACAAGGTGCTCGCCAGCGAACTTCGTTTCGAGGAAAGCGGCGACAGCCTGGACGGCTATCGGGAGCGCATCGTCTCCGCCAATGCCTACCTGGGTGCCGAGGGCATCGTGCGGGCGCTGCGCGGCGGCGCGCAGGTGGTGATCACCGGGCGCGTGGCCGACCCGGCGCTGTTCCTCGGGCCGCTGGTGCACGAATTCGGCTGGGCCTTCGACGACTGGGAGCGCCTGGGGCGCGGCACCCTGGTCGGGCACCTGCTGGAGTGCGCGGGCCAGCTCACCGGAGGCTACTTCGCCGACCCGGGCTACAAGCACGTGCCCGGCCTGGCGCGCCTGGGCTTTCCCATCGGCGAGGTGGACGAGACGGGGAATGCCGAATTCTCCAAGGTGTCCGGCAGCGGCGGGTGCATCACCGAGGCGGCGTGCAAGGAGCAATTGTTGTACGAGATCCATGACCCCGCGGCCTATCTCCAGCCCGACGTCACGGCCGATTTCAGCCAGGTGAGCGTGGCGGCCGCGGGGCCCGATCGCGTGGGTGTGCGCGGAGGGCGCGGGCGCCCGCGACCGGATACCTTGAAGGTCTCCGTGGGCTATCGCGACGGCTTCGTCGGCGAAGGCCAGATCTCCTACGGCGGCCCCGGCGCCCTCGAGCGCGCGCTGCTCGCCCGCGACGTGGTGCGCGAGCGCCTGCGCATCACGGGGCTGCGGGCCTCCGAGTTGCGCTGCGACGTCATCGGGCTGGATTCGCTGTACGGCGAGCGCGGCGCCAATGCGCCGGCCGACTGCGTCGAGTTCAGGCTGCGCGTGGCCGCCAGGGTGGACTCGGCGGAACAGGCGCGGCGCGTGGGCAACGAGGTGGAGACCCTCTACACCAACGGGCCGGCCGGCGGCGGCGGGGCGAGCCAGTCGGTGCGCGCGGTGCTTGCGGTGCAGTCCCTGCTGGTGCCGCGCGAGTGGGCGCGGGCCGAGGTGCACGCGATCCGCGCGGGGGCCGCGGCGCCGGGGGAGTCGGCATGATCAAGCTGCGCGAAATCGCCCACGCCCGGGCTGGCGACAAGGGCAACACGTCCAACATCTCGGTGATCGCCTTCGAGGCGCGCCACTACGCGCATCTGCGTGCGCACGTCACGCCGCAGCGCGTGCGGGAGCACTTCGCGGGCATCGCGAGGGGGGAGGTGCTGCGCTACGAATTGCCGCTGCTGGGCGCACTGAACTTCGTGCTGCACGCGGCGCTGGGCGGCGGCGTGACCCGCTCCCTGGCGCTGGACGCGCACGGCAAGTCCCTGGGCATGCTGATGCTCGATCTGGACATCCCCGAGCCCGCCGACGGGCCCGGGGCGGGAGTCGATCAGAAGGGGTAGTGGCGGGTGCCGGTCTGCAGCGTGACCCAGCGCAGTTCTGTGAAGGCGTCGATGCCGGCCTTGCCGCCGAAGCGTCCCCAGCCGCTGTCCTTGACCCCGCCGAAGGGCATCTGCGCCTCGTCGTGCACGGTGGGTCCGTTGACGTGGCAGATGCCCGACTGGATGCGCTGGGCCACCGTCAGCGCGCGCGCCGCGTCGCGCCCGAACACGGCCGCCGACAGGCCGTAGGCGTTGTCGTTGGCGCAGGCCACCGCGGCGTCCACCCCCTTCACGCGAACGATGGGCTTGACCGGCCCGAAGGATTCGTCGCGGTAGATGGCCATGTCGGGGGTGACGTGGTCGAGCAGCGTGGCGGGCATCAGCGTGGAGTCCGCCTTGCCGCCGCACAGCAGCTTGGCGCCCTTGGCCAGCGCATCGTCGATCAGCGCGTTGCATCGTTGCACGGTGCTCATGTCCACCACCGAGCCCAGCACCACCGGACCCTTGCGCGGGTCGCCCAGCGGCAGCGCCGAGGCCTTCGCCGCCAGGCGCGCGGCGAATTCGTCCGCCACCGACTCGTCCACGATGATGCGCTCGGTGGACATGCAGATCTGGCCCGAATTGGCGAAGGCGCCGAAGGCGGCGCCGTTCACCGC
>JAKBNS010000137.1 GCA_021830925.1 Pseudomonadota bacterium
GACTGCTGCAGCTGCGGCGTCAGCGCCAGATGCTGCGACAGCCGGAGATTCAGGGACTGCTTCATGGCCGCATGCTCAGAGCCGGAAGCTCTCGCCCAGGTACACCTTGCGCACCGCGGGGTTCTCGACGATTTCCTGCGGCTGCCCGACGGCCAGCACGCTGCCCTCGCTGATGATGCAGGCGTGGTCGCAGATGCCCAGGGTCTCGCGCACGTTGTGGTCGGTGATCAGCACGCCGATGCCGCGCGACTTGAGGAACTGCACGATGCGCTGGATCTCGATCACGGCGATCGGGTCCACGCCGGCGAAGGGTTCGTCCAGCAGGATGAACTGCGGGTCCGTGGCGAGGGCGCGCGCGATCTCCACGCGCCGGCGCTCGCCACCGGACAGCGCCGGAGCCGGCGTGTCCGCCAGGTGCTCGACGTGCAGCTCGCGCAGCAGCTGGATCAGCCGCTGCTCGATGAACTCGCGGCTCGGCGCGCGTCCGCCCGCGTCGCGCTGGAGTTCCAGCACCGCGCGCACGTTCTCGGCCACCGTCAGGCCGCGGAAGATCGAGGCCTCCTGCGGCAGGTACGACAGCCCCAGGCGCGCGCGCCGGTACATGGGCATCTGCGAGATGTCGCGCCCGTCCAGGTGGATCTGCCCGGCGTCGGCACGCACCAGGCCCACGATCATGTAGAAGGAGGTGGTCTTGCCGGCGCCGTTGGGCCCGAGCAGGCCCACCACCTGGCCGCTGCGCACCTCGAAGCTGACGTCGCGCACCACGGCACGACCGCCATAGCGCTTTTGCAGCTGACGCACGCTGAGCAGCCCACCGCGCGCGGGAGCCGGCTGCGCCGCCGGGCGCTCGTCGCGGGCCTCGGCCATCAACGTTGCTCCAGCGCCGGCGAGGCGCGCAGCGCGGGAGCGCTGGCCGCCGCCGTAGCGGCGGAAGCCGGAGCGCGCGGGGACAACATCACCCGCACGCGTCCATGGGGGTTGGAGGGGTCGACGCCGGCTTGGCCGGACTGCACGGTGAACACGTCGGTGAGGTCGTTGTAGGTGATGACGGCGCCCTGCGCGCGGTCGCTCAGGTGTCCGTTCAGCGAGCGCTCCAGCACCGCGCGCCCGGTGAGTGTGAGCACGTCGCTGCGCCCGTCGTAGTGCAGGGTCAGCGCGTGCCCGTGCACGGTGGGGCGTGGCTGTCCGGGCACCGCGTCCAGCGTCTGGTCGAAGGTGGCGGGCTGGCTGGCGCTGCCGTAGGCGGTGGCGTCGTCGTAGCCGTCCGCGCGCTGATGCACCTGCACGCGCGCCGCGTGCAGCACCAGCGTGCCCTTGGTCATGACCACGTGGCCGGTGAACACGGTGGCCTGCGTGGCGTCGTCGTAGTGCATCGAGCCGGCGTCGACCAGCAGAGGCTGGGCGCTATCCGAACGCAGCGCCCAGGCGCTATGCAGCCCGACGCCCAGCAGCAAGGCCGCCACTACCGCCGCCCCCCGCAGCGTGGCGGCGGCCCGCTGCATCGGCACGAAGTTTGCTTTCATGGTGCGCATTGTAGGCACGCCGGCGCAACGGCACGCCGCTTCGCGCGGGGAACCGCCGGAGGTTCAATGCTTCATGTCGGCGCGGACCTTGGCGATCATCTGGTCCACGCCTTGCAGCACCTGGGGGTTGTCGGGGGTCTGCGGCATCGAGGCCGACAGGGCGTAGGTCCCCTGCACGACCAGCGTGGGCACGCCGGAGATCTGGTAGTCGGCGACCATCTGGGTCGCGCGCTTGGCGTCCATCTGCACGCCGAAGGAGTTGAAGGCGTCCAGGAAGCTCTTCCTGGGCACACCGCGCGCGGCCAGCCAGTTGCTCATCTGTTCCGGATTCATCAGCACCGTGTGTTGCTGGTGAATGGCGGTGAAGATCGCACCCTGCAACGCATCGACCTTGCCCAGCGCCTCGAGGGCGTAGTAGAGCTTTTGCTGGTTCTCGAATTGCGGCGCGAAGGCCACCGGCACGCGCTCCAGCACGACGTCGGAGGGCAGATGTTTCGCCCAGGCATCGAGCAGGGGTTCCATGGCCGCGCAGTGCGGGCAGTTGTACCAGAAGAACTCGGTCACCACGATCTTGCCCTTGGGGCTCACGGGTTGCGGCGAAGCCAGGCGTTCGTAGCCCTGGCCCTGTTGCAGTTGCGCCGGGGCGGCGTGCGCACCCGCCGAGAAGGCCAGCAGCGCCGCGGCGGCCGAATGCGTCAACCAGCGGGTCGACCAGCGGATCATGGTGCTTCCTTTCGCTTCGATGTGCTCGAGCATGGCGGTGGGTGGCGCGCCTCGCGCGCCACCGGGCTTCCAACAGCCTGTCAGGGGCCGACGCGCACGACCGCGGAGCCGATGCCGCTGTCGTTCAGGGTCTTCTGCGCCGCATCGGCCTGCTGGGCCGTCGGGTAGGGGCCCACGCGCACGCGCCACAGCGTGCGCCCGCCCACCGAACGCTCGTCGAGGTGGGCTTCCAGGCCCGTCAGCGCGACTTTCGCGCGCTGCGCCTCGGCGTCGCCCCGGTGGCTGTAGGCGCCGATCTGCACGATGAACCGCCCTTCCGGAGTGGTCGCGGCGCTGGCCACGGGCGCCGCAGGGGCCACGCGCGGCGCGGCGCCGCCCGATGTGGAGCCCTGCGCGCGCAGCACGCCGCTGGCGGGCACCGCCAGCGACTCGATGGCGTGGGCCGACAGCGGCGCGCTCGCCACCTTGCCGGCCTGGCCGGCGCCGGCCACCGCCGCGGGCGGCGCCGCCGTGCCGCTGAGCCCCGCGTTGGGCTTCCAGTTCGCGGCCGCCGACGCGGCGCTGGTCGGGCGCTGCTGGTAGCGATTCATGAAGGGCAGCGAGGCCCGGTTCATGTACACGGCCGAGGCCAGCGCGATGGCCAGGCCCAGCACCAGGCCGATGATCAAGCCGAGCAGGGTACCGCCGCGCTGCTGCGCGGTCTGGCTGCGGGAGGTGCGGGGGGAACGGGGCATGGTGTCTCGGGTAGGGCTCGGGGACTCGCGCCCGTGGGCGCGGGACGCGCTCACATGCGCTGCGGGCTGCTCACTCCCAGCACGCACAGGCCATTGTGCAACACCTGGCGCACGGCCAGCAGGAGTGCGAGGCGGGCGTGCTTGAGAGCCGGTTCGTCGACCAGCACGCGTTCGGCGTTGTAGTAGCTGTGCACCGCGCCCGCGAGCTGGCGCAGGTAGAAGGCCACGTCGTGCGGGCTCAGGTCGGTCGCCGCCTGGCGCAGCATGTCGGGGTACTGCGCGAGCAGCATCAGCAGATCCAGTTCGCGCGGGGCCACCAGCGGGGACAGATCGCAGCCGGGCAGACGCGATTCCTCGCCGCCGTCGCGCTCGGCCCATTGCGCCAGCACCGAGCAGATGCGCGCGTGCGCGTACTGCACGTAATACACGGGGTTGTCGTCGCTCTGGGCCAGCGCCAGGTCCACGTCGAACACGAACTCGGTGTCGGCCTTGCGCGAGACCAGGAAAAAGCGCACGGCGTCGCGGCCGCGGCGCAACGCCGCCTCGCGCTGCGCCTCCGACAGGCCCTCGCGCACGCCGCCGGACCATTCGATGAGGTCGCGCAGCGTGACGTAGCTGCCGGCGCGCTTGGAGATCTTCACCTCCTGGCCGCCGCGCATGACCGTGACCATCTTGTGCAGCACGTACTGCGGATAGTCCTTGGGAATCTGCGGGTCGGCGCCCCGCAGCCCGGCGCGCACGCGGGCGATGGTGCCGTGGTGGTCCGAGCCCTGGATGTTGATGGCGTGGTGAAAGCCGCGCTCCCACTTGGCCAGGTGGTAGGCGACGTCCGGCACGAAATAGGTGTAGCTGCCGTCGGACTTGCGCATCACGCGGTCCTTGTCGTCGCCGAAATCCGTGCTGCGCAGCCACAGCGCGCCTTCGGCCTCGTAGGTGTGGCCGCCGGTGACCAGCGCGTGCACCGCTTCGTGCACGCGGCCGTCCGAATACAGGCTGGATTCGAGGTAGTAGTTGTCGAAGGCCACGCCGAAGGCCTTCAGGTCGATGTCCTGCTCGCGGCGCAGGTAGGCCACGGCGAAGGCGCGGATGGCATCCAGGTCCTCGGCGTCGCCGGCGCCGTGGACGGCCGGGCCGTCCACCGCCTGCACGACGGCTCGCGCCAGGTAATCGCGCGCGATGTCGGCGATGTACTCGCCGTTGTAGGCCGCTTCCGGCCAGCCGGGCTGGCCCGGCGCCAATCCGCGTGCGCGCGCCTGCACCGACAGCGCCAGGTTGCCGATCTGCACCCCGGCGTCGTTGTAGTAGAACTCGCGGGTCACGGCCCAGCCCTGCGTGCTCAGCAGTTCGGCCAGCGTGTCCCCCAGCGCGCCCTGGCGCCCGTGGCCCACATGCAGCGGGCCGGTCGGGTTGGCCGAGACGAACTCGATCAGCACGCGGCGCGTGGGCTCCAGCGCGGCGCGTCCGAAGGCCGGGCCCTGTTCGAGCACCTGGCGCAGCACCTGGCGCTTGAGTTCCGGCGCCAGCGTGAAGTTCACGAAGCCCGGCCCGGCGATCGCCGCGTCCTGCAGGCCCCCGGCCAGGGAGGCATCAGCGCGCACCGCGTCGAGCAGCAGCTGGCCGATGTCACGCGGATTGCGCCCCACCCGCCGCGCCAGCTGCAGCGCCAGGGTGCAGGAATAGTCGCCATGCCCGGCCGCCTTGGGGCGTTCGAGCAGCGTGGCCGCGCCCAGGCTCTCGCCGGGCGCGAGCAGCCGGGTGGCCGCGGCAGCCAGGGTCTCGTTGAGCCGGAGGAGATAGTCGCGCATGATGAGCCGGAGTCCAGGAGCCATGCCCCGCGCGGCGGCTCGCGGATGCGATGACCGTGGCCGGCAGGGGAAAACCCGTCATTCTAAGATGCGCCCCCTGTCCGCGCGGCGCGGACCCAGCCTGGGCGAGGAGCAGCAAAGCGTGAGTCTACGGGGGCGGGGGCCCATATTCCCATGCCTGGCGAGGCCCTGGACCCTGGCCCGGCGCGTCGCGGGCGTTGCCCTGGCGCTGCTGATGGTCGGCATGGCGGCGCTGCCGGCCCGGGCCGCCGTGCATCCGGTGATCCCCCGCCCGGGCTGTGAGCAGGCGCCGCCGGGCGGCCCGGCACAGGCACGGCGCCTGCCTCCCGAGTGCCGCGGACCCGAAGCCGGTGCGCGCCCCGCGCCGCGCCACCTGCCGGGGCGGCAGCAGCAGCGCATGCGCCGCTGCAACGCGCAGGCCCGCTGGCACCAGTTGCGCGGCGAGCAGCGCCAGGAGTTCCTGCGGCGCTGCCTGCATCGCGGCGACTGAAGGGCCGCCCGCGCGCGGCGCCTACTGCTGCACGTAGGTGTAGTCGCGCATGCCCAGACGGGCCAGGCTGTCGCGCAGGGCCGGGTCATGCGCTCCGCGCGGCAACGGGCCGATCTGCACCTTGTACCAGGTGCGCCCGTGCACGAAGCCCGGCACCACCTCCACCGGTCCCAGGCCGGCGCGCTCGATGCGCCGAGCCTCCTGGCGCGCATTGCCCTCGACGGTGAAGGCTCCCGTCTGCACGTAGGTCTGCGGCTCGCCGGCCGGCATCGGGGCCTGCGCCTGCGCGGGGGCCGGCACCTGGGCCTGATTCGGCGAGGCCTGGAGCGGCGGCGCGGACTGGACGGTCGGCGCGGGCTGGACCGCCGGCGCGGGCTGGACCGCCGGCGCGGCGGCCGAGGCGGTCTGCAGTGGCGGAGGCGGCGACGCCGTGGGCGCCGACGCCGCGTACGCCGCGGGCGCCGGCCCCGAGGCCCCCTCCCGCGCGGGCGCCGAGCCCGCTGCCGCCGAGGCGATCAGCGCGCCCAGCGGATCGCTGGCCGCGCCGGCGGCGCCGGTCGACGGCACCTGGCCGGAGCCGGAAGCCGTCGTGCGGGGCGCCTGCGAGGCCTGTGCATCCAGCGGTTGCAGCGTGGCCACCTGCATGGGCTGCGAGGCCTCGGGCACGGCGCTCGGGCTGCCAGGCTGCGCCGCGGGCGCCAGCGGTGCCGGCGCGAAGGTCTCGGGAGCCCCCTGCGGGCCCAGCAGCGGCGCGGCCTGCGCGGGCGCCGGCGGTGCGCTCCCCTGGGCCGGACTCGACTGCATCGTGCCCGGGGCCAGCGCCACGATGCGCACCGGCGCGGTGCCGCTGCCCGTCACTCCCAGCGCCTTGGCGGCGCCGTAGGACAGGTCCATGACCCGGCTGTCGACAAAGGGGCCGCGGTCGTTGACCAGCACCAGCGCGCTGCGTCCGTTGCGCAGGTTGGTCACCTCCACGCAGGTTGGCAGCGGAAGCACCCGGCTGGCGGCCGTGAAGGCCCGCGGGTTGAAATACGTGCCCATCGAGGTGGTCTTGCCCGATTCCCAGCCGTACCAGGAGGCGGTGCCGTCCACGTCGTAGCCCGAGGCGTTGCGCAGCGGCGCGTAGGTGTGGCCGAGCACCGTGTAGTCGCGGTTGTAGGCGGCGCGCGGGTTGGGCGCCGGCGCGTAGCAGCCGCTGGAGGCGTTGACCGGCGCCTGCATGACCACGCCCGAGCGCCGCGACGGGCTGCTCGCGCAACCGGCCAGCGCCAGCGCGGCCGCCAGCGGCGCCAGGCTCGCGCGCACGGCGCGGCGGGCGAGGCGCGGGCGGCGGGCAGGGCGGGCGGCTGGGCGCGTGGGCATCGGCGAGGCGTGGGGCGAAGCGGGAGCAGGACGCTGGCGTCATGCTACACAGGCTTCGCGCCGGCGCCCAGGACAGCGCCGGCGAAAAAAAAGCCACACCGAGAGGTGTGGCTTTTTCGAGGGGCCGCCGCGCGGCGGCCCGGGCGGGGCGTGTCAGTGCACGCGTCCGCGCAGGCGGCGGATCGCCGCCAGCTGGGCCGCCAGCATCGCCAGTTCGCCTTCGACCACCGCGATGTCCTGCGTGTCCTTGGCGTGCACGCGGTTCTCCTCGGCCTGCTTCAGGGCCTCCTGGGCCTTGGCCTCGTCGAGATCCTTGCCGCGGATGGCCGTGTCGGCCAGCACGGTCACGTGCCCCGGCTGCACTTCGAGCACGCCGCCGGCCACGAACACGAAGTCTTCCTCGTTGCTCGCGCCGTCGGGGCGCTCGATGCGCACCGCGCCGGGCTTGATGCGGGTGATCAGCGGGGTGTGCCCGGCGAGGATGCCGAGTTCGCCGGCTTCCCCGGGAAGCGCGACGAAACGCGCTTCACCGGAATAGATCAGCTCTTCGGCACTGACCACATCGATATGAAAGGTTTTCATGACCACTCCGAAAGGCCGCAAACGGGCCGCGCGCAGCGCGCGGCGGCCCCGCGAAGCATGCTCAGTTCAGCTTCTTCGCCTTCTCGAAGGCCTCGTCGATGGTGCCGACCATGTAGAAGGCCTGCTCGGGCAGCGCATCGCATTCGCCGCCCACGATCATCTTGAAGCCGCGGATGGTTTCCTTCAGCGGAACGTACTTGCCCGGCGAGCCGGTGAACACCTCGGCCACGTGGAAGGGCTGCGACAGGAAGCGCTGGATCTTGCGCGCGCGCGCCACCGTCTGCTTGTCCTCGGGCGAGAGTTCGTCCATGCCCAGGATGGCGATGATGTCGCGCAGTTCCTTGTAGCGCTGCAGGATGCCCTGCACCGCGCGGGTGGTGTTGTAGTGCTCCTCGCCGATCACGTTGGGGTCGATCTGGCGGCTGGTCGAGTCCAGCGGGTCCACCGCGGGGTAGATGCCCAGCGAGGCGATGTCGCGCGACAGCACCACGGTGGCGTCCAGGTGGTTGAAGGTGGTGGCCGGCGACGGGTCGGTCAAGTCATCGGCGGGCACGTACACGGCCTGGATGGAGGTGATCGAGCCGTTCTTGGTGGAGGTGATGCGCTCCTGCAGCACGCCCATTTCCTCGGCCAGGGTCGGCTGGTAGCCCACCGCGGAAGGCATGCGGCCCAGCAACGCGGACACTTCCACGCCGGCCAGCGTGTAGCGGTAGATGTTGTCGACGAAGAACAGGATGTCGCGGCCTTCGTCGCGGAACTTCTCGGCCATGGTCAGGCCGGTCAGCGCCACGCGCAGGCGGTTGCCCGGGGGCTCGTTCATCTGGCCGAACACCATCGCCACCTTGTCCAGCACCTTCGACTCTTCCATTTCATGGTAGAAGTCGTTGCCCTCGCGGGTGCGCTCGCCCACGCCGGCGAACACCGACAGGCCGCTGTGCTGCTTGGCGATGTTGTTGATCAGCTCCATCATGTTGACGGTCTTGCCGACGCCGGCGCCGCCGAACAGGCCCACCTTGCCGCCCTTCGCGAAGGGGCACACGAGGTCGATCACCTTGATGCCGGTTTCCAGCAGGTCCACCGACGGCGACAGCTCGTCGAAGGCCGGCGCCTTGGCGTGGATGGAGCGCAGTTCGTCGGACTGGATCGGACCGGCTTCGTCGATCGGGCGGCCCAGCACGTCCATGATGCGGCCCAGCGTGCCCTGGCCCACCGGCACCGAGATCGGCGCACCGGTGGCGTTGACGGACATGCCGCGGCGCAGGCCGTCGGTGGAGCCCAGCGCGATGGTGCGCACCACGCCGTCGCCGATCTGCTGCTGCACTTCGAAGGTCACGCCGCGCTCAGCCAGGCCCAGGTCCTGGTCGTCCGACAGGCGCAGCGCCTCGTAGATCGCGGGCATGTGTTCGCGCGGGAATTCGATGTCGATCACAGCGCCGATGCACTGGACGATCCTGCCTTGGTTTTGGGCCGTGCTCATTTCGGGTTTCTCCGGGATTTCCTGAATGGGGGTGCGCGTGGGGCTCGCGGCGGCGTCAGACGGCCGCGGCGCCGCCGACGATTTCGGACAATTCCTTGGTGATCGATGCCTGGCGGCTCTTGTTGTAGACCAGTTGCAGTTCGCTGATCACGGTCTTGGCGTTGTCGGAGGCCGACTTCATCGCCACCATGCGCGCGGATTGCTCGCTGGCCATGTTCTCGGCCACCGCCTGGTACACCAGGGCCTCGACGTAGCGCACCAGCAGCGCGTCGATCACCGGCTTGGCATCGGGTTCGTAGATGTAGTCCCAGCCGTATTCCTTGCGCTCGGCCTCGGTGGTGCTCATCGCCTGCTTGCTCAGCGGCACGAGCTGTTCCACCTGCGGCTCCTGGCGCATGGTGTTGACGAAGCGGTTGAAGGCCAGATAGATGGCGTCGAGCTCGCCGCGCTCATAGGCGTCGAGCAGCACCTTCACCGGGCCCACCAGCTTGTCGAGGTGGGGCTTGTCGCCCATCTGCACCAGTTGCGAGGCCACGTCCACGCCGATGCGATTGAGGAACTGCAGGCCCTTGTTGCCGATGGCGCAGCCATGGACCTCGACGCCGTCGGCCTGCCACTGCTTGATGCTTTGCGTCACGCCGCGCAGCAGGTTGGTGTTCAGGCCGCCGCACAGCCCCTTGTCGGTGGTGACCAGGATCAGGCCCACCTTGCGCACCGGCGAGCGCGCCACCAGGAAGGGGTGGCTGTACTCGGGGTTGGCTTGGCTGAGGTTGGCGGTGATCGCGCGCACCTTCTCCGCGTAGGGGCGGGCGGCGCGCATGCGCTCCTGCGCCTTGCGCATCTTCGAGGCAGCCACCATTTCCATCGCCTTGGTGATCTTGCGCGTGTTCTGCACGCTCTTGATCTTCAGGCGGACTTCTTTCATTCCAGGCATGCAGACTCTCCCTTGCCTTCGCTCATGTGTGCTTCCTCCCCGATGCGGCGACCCGAATCGACGCAGGGCCGTCCCAAGTCGATTCCACCGCCTCGGGGGGCAGACCGGGCATGCCCGGCCGCCGGGGGCCGTCTCCAGGAATCGCAGGGCCGTCCCAAGATTCCTGGACCCCCTCGGGGGGCAGGCCGGGCAAGCCCGGCCGTCGGGGGCCGTCCATCAATAAGCGCCGCTCTTCTTGAACTCGGCGATCGCGTCCTTCAGCACCGCCTCGTCTTCCTTGCCCAGGACCTTCTTCGACTCGATGCTCTCGACCACGGCCGCGTACTTGCTGCTGAGGTGGTCGTGCAGGCCCTTCTCGAAGCCCAGGATCTGCTTGACGTCGATGTCGTCGAGGTAGCCGTTGTTCACCGCGTACAGCGAGGTCGCCAGCTGCCACACCTGCACCGGCTGGTACTGGGGCTGCTTGAGCAGTTCCACGACGCGGCGGCCGCGCTCGAGCTGGCGACGCGTGGCGTCGTCGAGGTCGGAGGCGAACTGCGCGAAGGCGGCCAGCTCGCGGTACTGCGCGAGGTCGGTACGGATGCCGCCCGACAGGTTCTTGATCACCTTGGTCTGCGCGGCGCCGCCCACGCGCGACACGGACACGCCGGCGTTGATGGCCGGGCGCACGCCCGAGTTGAACAGGTCGGTTTCCAGGAAGATCTGGCCGTCGGTGATCGAGATCACGTTGGTCGGCACGAAGGCGGACACGTCGCCGGCCTGGGTCTCGATGATCGGCAGCGCGGTCAGCGAGCCGGTCTTGCCCTTGACCTCGCCCTGGGTGAACTTCTCGACGTACTCCTCGTTCACGCGCGCGGCGCGCTCGAGCAGGCGGCTGTGCAGGTAGAACACGTCGCCGGGGTAGGCTTCGCGGCCCGGCGGGCGGCGCAGCAGCAGCGAGATCTGGCGATAGGCCCAGGCCTGCTTGGTCAGATCGTCGTACACCACCAGCGCGTCCTGGCCGCGGTCGCGGAAGTACTCGCCCATGGTGCAGCCGGCGTAGGGCGCCAGGTACTGCATGGCGGCCGAGTCGGAGGCGGTGGCGGCGACCACGATGGTGTAGTCCATCGCGCCGTGTTCCTGCAGCTTGCGCACCACGTTGGCCACGGTGGAGGCCTTCTGGCCGATGGCCACGTAGATGCAGATCAGGTCCTTGCCCTTCTGGCTGATGATCGAGTCCACCGCGACGGCGGTCTTGCCGGTCTGGCGGTCGCCGATGATCAGCTCGCGCTGGCCGCGGCCCACCGGCACCATGGAGTCGATGGCCTTCACGCCGGTCTGCACCGGCTGCGACACCGACTTGCGCCAGATCACGCCGGGGGCGACCTTCTCGACCACGTCGGTCAGCTTGGTGTCGATCGGGCCCTTGCCGTCGATGGGCATGCCCAGGGTGTTGACCACGCGGCCGATCAGCTCGGGGCCCACGGGCACGGACAGGATCTGCCCGGTGCACTTGACCGTGTCGCCTTCGGAGATGTGGCCGTATTCGCCCAGCACCACGGCGCCGACCGAGTCGCGCTCCAGGTTCAGCGCCAGGCCGAAGGTGTTGCCCGGGAATTCGAGCATTTCACCCTGCATGACGTCGGACAGCCCGTGCACCCGCACGATTCCGTCGGACACGGACACCACGGTGCCCTGGTTCTTCACATCGGCGGCCGTGCCCAGGCCTTCGATGCGGCTCTTGATGAGTTCGGAGATTTCAGCGGGATTGAGTTGCATGGGGAGCCTCGGTATTCATGGGCGAATGGGGGGTGGCCTCAAGCCGTGAGCGCGTTGCGCATCGACTCCAGGCGGGCGCGTACCGAGGTGTCCAGCACCTCGTCGCCGACGGCCACGCGCACGCCGCCGATCAGCCCCGGGTCGACCTCGACGCGCGCGTACAGCTTGCGTCCGAAGCGCCGCTCCAGGGCCGGCAGCAGCTCGTCGAGCTGGCGCTGGTCCATCGGGAAGGCGCTGGTGACCTGGACCTCGGCGCGCTGCTGCGCGTCGTCCTTCAGTCGGTGGAACTGCTCGGCGATGGCCGGCAGCGCCGCCAGGCGGTGGTTCTCGAGCACCACGCGCAGCAGGTTGCGCACCGCTTCACCGGGCTGTTTCGGCAGCGCCGACAGCATCAGCTCGCCGAGGGCTTGCGCGCTCAGCTGCGGATCGCCGACCAGCCGGCGCAGGCCGGTGTCGCGGGCGACCACGGCCAGCGCGTCAAGCTGCTCGGCCACCTGGTCGAGACCTTCGGCGGCCGCCGCGCCCTGCGCGGCCTGGAACATCGCTTCGGCGTAGGGCCTTGCGACAGTGGCGAGTTCAGCCATCGCGGATCCTTTCGCTCAGAGCTCGGCCTTGAGCTGCGCGAGCAGCTCGGCGTGGGCCTGCGCGTCGACCTCGCGGCGCAGGATCGCCTCGGCGCCCCGCACCGCCAGCGCGGCGACCTGGTCGCGCAAGACCTCGCGCGCCTTGACCACCTGCTGTTCGGCCTCGGCACGCGCCTGGGCGACGATGCCCTCGGCGGTTTCCTCGGCCTTGCGGCGGGCTTCCTCGATCATCGCCATGCCGCGACGCTCGGCGTCGTGCAGGCGTTGCGCGCTCTCTTCGTGCGAACGAGCGAGCTCGCGCGCGACTTCCTGGTTGGCCGAGGCCAGCTCGGCCTTGGCACGATCGGCCGCGGCGAGACCGTCGGCGACTTTCTTTGCGCGCTCATCCAGCGCCTTGGTGATCGGCGGCCACACATACTTGGCCGTGAACGCCGCCAGCAGCAGGAACACGATGAGCTGCGCAATCAGTGTTGCGTCCAAATGCATGGCGCTAACCCTTGCGTAGTTTCGGGGACATGAGGTGTGCAGACCGACCAAGCGGTCCGCACGATCACTTCAGCACGAACGGGTTCGCGAAGGTGAACATCATGGCCAGGCCGACACCGATCAGGAAGGCGGCGTCGATCAGACCGGCCAGCAGGAACATCTTGGTCTGCAGTTCGTTCATCAGCTCGGGCTGGCGGGCGGCCGACTCGAGGTACTTGCTGCCCATGATGCCGATGCCGATACAGGCGCCGTTGGCGCCCAGGCCGATGATCAGGCCAGCGGCCAGCGCGACATATCCGAGAACGTGTTCCATGAATGGCTCCTGAGGAAGGGTTGAAGAGTCAGTGAGGAAAAAGCGAAAGGTGAAGCGAACGATGCGGGATTGCGGCCCCGATCAATGGTGGTCGTGCGCCTGGCCGATGTAGACCAGGGTCAGCATCATGAAAATGAAGCCCTGCAGCACGATGATCAGCATGCTGAAGATCGACCAGGCCAGCCCGGCGGCGATGTTGCCGAAGAACAGCGCCCAACCGGACAGGCTGCCCAGACCGGCCGCGCCCATCAGCGCGATGATCATGAACAGGATTTCCTCGGCGTACAGGTTGCCGAACAGTCGCATGCCGTGCGACAGGGTCTTGGCCAGGTACTCGAGCAGCTGCATGCCGAAGTTCAGCGGCCACAGCAGCGGGTGATTGCCGAAGGGGGCGGTGAACAGCTCGTGCAGCCAGCCGCCCAGGCCCTTGACGCGCACGCCGTAGTACAGGCTCAGCAGCAGCACGGTGATCGACATGCCCAGCGCCACCGACAGGTCGGCGGTGGCCACCACGCGCAGGTAGGCGTGCTGCGGATCGTGCCCGGTGGCGGCGGCGGCGCCCTCCCACAGGCGCGGCAGCAGGTCCACCGGCAGCAGATCCATCATGTTCATCAGCACGATCCAGATGAAGGAGATGAAGGCCAGCGGGGTGACGAACTCGCGCGACTTGGCGTTGCGCACGATGCCGCGCGCCTGCTCGTCGACGAACTCCACGAGGAATTCCACCGCCGCCTGCAGGCGGCCCGGCACGCCGCTGGTCATCGAGCGGGCCACGCGCCACAGCACGAAGCAGGCCAGCGCGCCCAGCAGCACCGTCATGATCAGCGAATCGATGTCGACGATGTGGAAGTCCACCACGCCGGCGCGCGGACCGCTGGTCCACTGCGTCAGGTGGTGGATGATGTATTCGCCTGCGGTGATCGTCGGTTCGGGAGCGGACATGGCAGCTTCGGCAAGAGGGTTGGTCGCGTGGTGGTGCGCGGACTCAGGCTTGTTTCCCGCCGTTGCGCGGCTTGCCGCGCAGCAACAGGGCGATCCAGTACACCTGCAGCGTGGCCACGAGGCCGAGCAGCAGCGCCGGCCAGCTCAGCGCGGGCAGCACGCGCGGGGCCAGCAGCAGGAACATCACGGTGAAGGCGATCTTGAGCAACTCGCCGAAGGCGAAGCCGAACAGCGCGTAGGCGGGCGGCAGGCGCACCAGCCAGCGGCGCATGGCGCCGGCGAACAAGGCGGCCGGCAGCAGCACGACCGCGCCGCCCCACAGCGCCGACAGCCCCGCGGCGCGCCCGCCCAGCAGCCAGCCGGCCACGCCGCACAGCAGGGTCACCGCCAGTTGCAGCCCGACCACGCGCAGCGGCGACACGCCCGGCTTGGCGCGCAGCAAGGCCTGCGCCTGCTCGCGGCTCAGCGGCTCGCGCGGCGTGTCGTTTTCGTCTTGCCAGGTGTCCAAGGCTTGCACGGTTCTTGCTAGATTGCTGCGGTTGCGGGCTAGATCGCGGGGTAAAGACTGCGGCGTTGCTGCGGGACGGGGGGCTGCCGGTGCCGCCGAGGACCCGCCGGCGCACCCTCACGGTGCGCCGTGCATCCTGCTGCCGCGGTCGTGGTACGCGAGCTTCGCGCACTGGGCCCCTCCGAGGTGCGCAGTCGAGCGCGCATCCTCGGGATCCTCAGGCCACCATCCAGTCAACATCCCGGCCAGGCGTTGTAACAAATCGCTCGCGGCCAAACGGCGGAAGTATACGTAAACCCCTAGGCAGCAATCCAGTATTTTCGTAGTCCGTGTCGGGTCTGCCTTGCGCCAGAGCAAGGCAAGCCGAAGAGTCGACCAGGCGTGCCAGAGGAGCCGCGCGCGGAATGGGCTATGCTCGGCGCCAGGGGGTTGCCGTGAACAAATTGTTGCTTTTCATACACTTGATGGGCGCCATCGTCTGGATGGGCGGTATGAGCCTGGTGCTGCTGGCCCTGCGTCCGGCGGCCTTGCGCGTGCTGCAGCCGCCCTTGCGCCAGCAACTGCTGCTGCAGGTGCTGCGGGGTTTCTTTCCCCTGGTGTGGCTGAGCATCGCACTGCTGCTGGGTACCGGCACCTGGGCGATGGCCAGCGTGGGCATGGCCGCCGCGCCGCCGGGCTGGCATGCCATGCAGGGCATCGGCCTGCTGATGACGGTGGTGTTCGGCTACATCTACGTCGGCCCCTACCGCCGCGCCTGCCGTGCCGCGGGCGAGGCCCAATGGCCGGCGGTGGGCGCCGAACTGCAGCGCATTCACCGTCTGGTGCAGCTCAACTTCGCGCTGGGCTGGCTGGCCATCGCGCTGGTGCTGCTGCTGTAGACGGCGCCGCGGCGGGCGCCGCCCGGGGGCTTCAACGCGCGCGCAGCGCCCGTGCCGCCTCGATGGCGAAATAGGTCAGGATGCCGTCCGCGCCCGCGCGCTTGAAGGCCAGCAACGACTCCATCATCACCGCCGGGCCGTCGAGCCAGCCGTTGAGCGCCGCCGCGCGCAGCATCGCGTACTCGCCGCTGACCTGGTAGACGAAGGTGGGCATGCGGAATTCGTCCTTCACCCGGCGCACGATGTCCAGGTAGGGCATGCCGGGCTTGACCATCACCATGTCCGCCCCCTCGGCGATGTCCAGGCGCACTTCGCGAAGCGCCTCGTCGGAGTTGCCCGGGTCCATCTGGTAGACCTTCTTGTCGGCCTTGCCCAGGTTCGCCGCCGAGCCCACCGCGTCGCGGAACGGCCCGTAGAAGGCGCTGGCGTACTTGGCGCTGTAGGCCATGATGCGTGTGTGGATGTGCCCGGCGTTCTCCAGCGCGTCGCGGATGGCGCCGATGCGCCCGTCCATCATGTCGCTGGGCGCCACCACGTCCACGCCGGCCTGCGCCTGCACCAGCGCCTGGCGCACCAGCATCTGCACCGTGGGTTCGTTGACGATGTAGCCGCTCTCGTCCAGCAGACCGTCCTGGCCGTGCGAGGTGTAGGGATCCAGCGCGACGTCGGTGAGCACCCCGAGTTGCGGGAATTCGCGCTTGAGCGCGCGCACCACGCGCGGCACCAGGCCGTCCGGGTTGGCCGCCTCCAGCCCGTCCGGGCTCTTCAGCGCCGGGTCGATGACCGGGAACAGGGCGATCACCGGAATGCCCAGCTCCACGCATTCGCGCGCCACCGGCAGCAACTGGTCCAGGCTCAGGCGCTCCACGCCGGGCATCGAGGCCACGGCTTCGCGCCGTCCTTCGCCGTCGAGCACGAACACCGGCAGGATCAGGTCGTCGACGCTGAGCCGGTGCTCGCGCACCAGGCGGCGGCTGAAGTCGTCGCGGCGCAGGCGCCGCATGCGGGTGGCGGGAAACGGGGGCTGGGTCATGGCAGGAGCAAATACACCTATTGCGAATCAGTGATTCGTCGCGTCAGGGGAACTTTTGGAGCTTACGCCAGTCTATTCCTACAGGCGCATGCCGCGAGGCGTCGCCTCCCGCTTCTTCCTCCCTGAGCGGGTGCCTTGATCGCAACCAAGGCTGTTCGCCCCGGCTTCGACCGGGGCTTCTTTTTGGGTTCCGGGCATGCGCCGGGGCCTCGACGCGGGCGTCGCGCCGGGCGCGTCCACCGGCGCGCAGGCACAATGCAGGGCTGCCGCCAAGCCCTCGAGGAGTCCCGATGTTCCTGTGGATCAAGGCCCTGCACGTCATCTTTGTCGTTTCCTGGTTCGCCGGCCTGTTCTACCTGCCGCGCATCTACGTCAACCTGGCCATGGTGGGCGACGCGCCCGAGGCGCGCGCCGAACGCGAGCGCCTGCTGCTGATGGCGCGCAAGCTGCTGCGCTTCATGACCATCCTCATGGTGCCGGCGCTGGGCTTCGGCCTCGTGCTGTGGCTGTACTACGGGGTGGGCCTGCACGGTCCCGGCAACGCCTGGATGCACGTCAAGCTGACCTTCGTGGTCGTGCTGATCGCCTTCGACCACATGTGCCGTCGCCTGCTGCGCCAGTTCGAGCAAGGGCGCAATCGCCACAGCCATCGCTGGTACCGTTGGTTCAACGAGATTCCCACGGTCGCGCTGTTTGTCATCGTGCCGATGGTGGTGGTCAAGCCCTTCTGATCGCCCGCGCCTACCTCCGTCCTTCCATGAGCCATTACCAGTACCACGTGTTCTTCTGCCTGAACCAGCGCGACGGGCCCCGCCCGTGCTGCGCGGCGCAGGGCGCCGAGGCGGCCTTCGACCATTGCAAGAAGGCCGTCAAGCAGGCCGGCCTGGCCGGCCCCGGCAAGGTGCGGGTGAACCGCGCCGGCTGCATGGAGCGTTGCGAGCAGGGGCCCGTGTGCGTGGTCTACCCCCAGGGCACCTGGTACACCTACGTGGACCAGCACGACATCGACGAAATCGTCGAGCGCCATCTCAAGCACGGCGAGATCGTCGAGCGCCTGCTGGTGCCCGAGGAGCCCGCCGCATGAACCGCTCCACCCGGCGCGAAACCATCCCGGGCCCGGCCGGCACGCTGGAACTGGCCATCGACCTGCCGGCGCAGGCCCCGCGCGGCCTGGCCGTGGTGGCGCACCCGCACCCGCTGCAAGGGGGCACGCTGGACAACAAGGTGGCGCAGACCCTGGCGCGCGCCTGGGTGCAGCTGGGCTTCGCCTCGGTGCGCCCGAACTTCCGCGGCGTCGGCGCCAGCCAGGGCGCCTACACCGAAGGCCTGGGCGAGACCGACGACCTGCGCGCCGCCATGGCCCATGCGCAGCGCGAACTGGGCCTGGCGGACGACGCGCCGCTGGCCATCTCGGGCTTTTCCTTCGGCGGCTTCGTCGCGGCGCGCCTGTGCGCGCAACTGCGCGAGCAGGGGCGCGACGTGCACCACCTGTGCCTGGTGGCGCCGGCGGTGGCCAGTTTCGCGGTGCCAGCCATGCGCGACGAGGCCGGCAACACCCTGGCGCGGCGCATGCTGGTGGTGCATGGCGAGGCCGACGACGTCGTGCCGCTGGAGGCCACGATGGACTGGGCGCGCCCGCAGGCGCAACCCGTGCTGGTCGTGCCGGGCGCCGGGCACTTCTTTCACGGCATGCTGACGCCGTTGAAACAATGGGTGTGCGCCTGGCACGCCACGCTCCCCGACGCCTGAGAAGCCCCGCGATACCTGAGGAAACAACAGGCCCGCCGCGCGCTGCTATGGTGCGGCAGGTTGTGCGCCCCGACCCGCGGGGCGCACCCATTCGCCGGTACGCAGCCGGCATTCCAGCATCGTCCCCAGCTTTGTCCCCAGCATTGTCCGAATCGCCCATGTTCCCAACCGATTTCCGACCCTCGCGCCGCCTGGTCGCCGGCGCGCTTGTCCTGTCCTTCGCCTGCGGCACGCTGCCTGCCGCCTGGGCCGCCGCCGCTCCCGCGCCCGCCGCCGCCTCGGCGCCGGCATCCGCCGCGTCCGCGACCGGTCCCGGCAACCTGCCCAACGGCCCGACCGCCGCGCTGCTGCAGACCGTCACGCCGCCCAACCTGGACGCGCGCAGCTGGCTGGTGCTGGACCTCACCAGCAACCAGATCCTCGCCCAGCACGACGCGCACCAGGTGGAGGCCCCGGCCTCGCTGACCAAGCTGATGACCGCCTACCTGACCTTCAAGGCGATCAAGGACGGCACCATCAAGCGCGACCAGATGGTGCACGAGAGCAAGAAGGCCTGGCGCACCGGCGGCTCGCGCATGTTCGTCGACCCGCGCGTGCCGGTGTCGGTGGACGACCTGCTCATGGGCATGATCGTGCAGTCGGGCAACGACGCCGCCATGACCCTGGCACAGACCGTGGCCGGTTCCGAGGCCACCTTCGTGTCCATGATGAACAGCCAGGCGCAGCAGTGGGGCCTGCAGGACACCCATTTCATGGATCCCACGGGCCTGCCCGACCCCGGGCACCACAGCAGCGCGCATGATCTGGCGGTGATCGCCACCCACATCATCCGCGACTTTCCCCAGGACTTCGCGCGCTACTTCAAGGTCAAGGAATTCACCTACAACCACATCACGCAGCCCAACCGCGTGAGCCTGCTGTTCACCGACCCCTCGGTGGACGGCATGAAGACCGGCTACACCGAGCATGCCGGCTACTGCATGATCACCACCGCGCTGCGCAAGACCCCCACCGGACCGCGCCGCGTGCTGACCG
>JAKBNS010000060.1 GCA_021830925.1 Pseudomonadota bacterium
TGGCGGTCGCCTGGCGGCAGCTGCCGAGCTTCGAGGCCACCACGGATCTGCCCTATGGCGCGTTGCTGCGCTCACTCGGGGAACTGTGGCTGGAGCACCCCGCGCTGCGTCGCGCCACGCTGGCGCAGGGCTTGCTGGCGCTGGCGTTCGGCGCCTTCTGGTCGACCCTGGCGGTTTTTCTGCAGGGCGCGCCGTTCCACCTGGGCAGCGCGGCGGCCGGGGCGTACGGGCTGGCGGGGGCCGCCGGCGCGCTCGCGGCTCCGCTGGCCGGGCGATCGGCCGATTCCGGGGGCCCGGAAGGGGTGACGCGCATCGGCGCCGCCGTGGTCACGCTGTCGTTCGCCCTGCTGTTCGTCTTCCCCTGGGTGTCGGGCACGGCCTATCTGTGGATTCTCGGCGCCAGTGCCATCGGCTTCGACTTCGGCCTGCAGGGAACCCTGATCGCCCATCAGACCATCATTTACGGCCTGGATCCGGCCGCACGCAGTCGGCTCAACGCCGTGCTGTTCGTCGGCATGTTCGTGGCGATGGCGCTCGGGTCGATGCTCGGGAGCGCCTTGCTGGCGGCGTTCGGCTGGATGGGCGTGGTCGGCGTCATGGCCGTGGCCAGCCTGCTTGCCCTGGCCGTGCGCCTTTGGGGCGGACAGCGTGTGGGCGCGAGGACCGCGCGGGCGGTCTGATTCACGCCGAGTCACCGGACTGCCGGCTCGCAGGGATGGAGATCGTCGTACACCATCGTCATGCGACACGGCCACACCAGCCCGTGACTGCGCTGTGACAGGCTCGACGCCGGCGCCGCTTCAGGCGACCCGAAAGCCCGGCGCGCAGTCGTCCGCGCCGGCATCCTCCGACCGTACCGAGTCGACTCGTGCGGCGGGCGGGCCGACGTGCAGCCAGCGCAGCAGGGCCTGCAGCGCCTGCTCCTCGCCGCAGGCCAGCACCTCGACGCTCCCGTCGGGCAGGTTGCGGGCGTAGCCGCGCAGGCCCAGGGCCTCGGCCCGGGCGCGGGTGTGGGCGCGGAACGCCACGCCCTGCACCCGGCCGCTGATCCACGCGCGCTGGCACTTCATGGCTCGTTCCCGTCCCGTGGCGCGGGTTCCTGCGCATCGCCGCGGCCCGGTTGCTCGAGCAGCCAGCGGTACAGGGCGCGGCGGTCGGCGCCGGTCATCTCGGCCACCACCGCGCAGGCGCGCGATGCCGGCAGTTCGC
The DNA here is from genome assembly GCA_021830925.1 of Pseudomonadota bacterium. Classification (GTDB taxonomy): domain Bacteria; phylum Pseudomonadota; class Gammaproteobacteria; order Burkholderiales; family Burkholderiaceae_C; genus Thiomonas_A. The sequence continues at coordinate 1,210 of JAKBNS010000060.1, forward strand.
GCGCCAGGCGCAGCGCCCATTGCAGGGCCTGTTCGGGCAGCGTCCCGGTGGCATCGGCGGGGGCCGGCTCCAGGATGAGCACGAACTCGCCCTGGGCGCGGTGCGGGTCGGCGTCCAGCCAGGCCAGCAGGTCCTCGGGGCTGCCGTCGACGAAGGTCTCGAACTGCTTGGTCAGCTCCTTGGCCAACACCAGGCGGCGCCGGGGCGCGAGTTCCGCGAGCGCAAGCAGGCTGGCGTGGATGCGATGGGGGGTTTCGAAACACACGACGGCGCGCGGGCTGCCGAGCTGGCGCGTGTAGAAGTCGGCGCGCTGGCCCTGCGTGGCCGGCACGTAGCCGGCGAACACATAGCCTTCGTCCAGTTCCAGGCCGCAGGCGCTGAGCGCGGTGGTCACGGCGCTGGGACCGGGCAGCGCCAGCACCGCGTGTCCGGCGGCGCGCGCCGCGCGCGCCAGCGCGGCGCCGGGGTCGCGGATGGCCGGGGTGCCGGCGTCGCTGACGAAGGCGACGCGGCGCCCGGCCTGCAGGTGTTGCAGCACCTGTTGCGCGGCGGCCTGCTCGCGGTGCCGGTCGGCGCGCAGCAGCGGCAGTTCCAGGCCCCAGGCGCGCAGCAGGCGCTGCGCGGCGCGCGTGTCCTCGGCGGCGACCACGTCGCAGCGCTGCAGCAGCGCCAGCGTGCGCAGGCCCACGTCGGCGAGATTGCCGATGGGCGTGGCCACCATGAGCAGGCATGCCGTGGGGATTTGCTGGGTGGCACACAATGCACGGGCCGCCGCCAACGCCATGCGCGTCGCGTCGGCCGTACCGAGCGGACCGGGCGCAGCGGGGGATTGCGCGAATTCCGGCGATTCGGGTGACGTGGGTTCGGACATCGTGCAAGCGCTCGGGCAGCGACGGAGGAAGGGGATGCAGCGATGGGGTGCGGAGACGGCGACACGCGGGCGGAGCCCGACCCTCGCGCACGGCTCGCTGCGCCACGCGAGCGCGGACAACAGCGCGGACAACAGCGAGGACAACAGCGAGGACAACAGCGCGGACAACAGGCCGAGGACGCGGCCTGTGAGCGCCTGCGGCGTGCCGGCCTGCGCATCCTGCGGCGCAATTATCGCGTGCGTGGCGGCGAGGTGGACATCGTGGCCCGCGACGGCGACGCGCTGGTGTTCGTCGAGGTGCGCAGCCGGCGCCATGCGGGGTGGGGCGGCGCGGCGGCCAGCGTGGACGCGCGCAAGCGTGCGCGCATCGTGCTTGCCGCCCGGCATTACCTGGCATGCGCCGCGGGCGCGTCGGCCTTGCCGGCCTGCCGTTTCGACGTGGTGGCCATCGAGGGTGAGCGCCTGCGCTGGATCCGCGACGCCTTCGATGCGCAGGGGCGCGTCTAGTCGGGCCGCCGCGCCGTCGCGCCGGTCTGTCATGGGTATGGGGACGGAAACGTGGAAAAATGCGTCCATCTGGCTGACCCTGGCGCCGCGCCGGGTCGGCTGCGCGCCGCGGGCGTGCGGCCGCTCCCGGCGGCCCCGCCCACGGCCCGAAATTACCCGTCACGGAATCCCCCAGATGCTCGAGTCCAGAATCCGCCAACAGTTCGAGGAGAGCGCGCAGCTCAAGCTGCACGCCGCCGAGTTGCTCGCCGAGCCCGTCGCGCAGGCCATCGGCGCCATTTCCAACGCGCTGAGCAACGGCGCCAAGATCCTCGCCTGCGGCAACGGCGGCTCGGCCGCCGACGCGCAGCATTTCTCCGCCGAACTGGTGGGGCGCTTCGAGCGCGAGCGGCCCGAGCTGGCCGCGGTGGCGCTGACCACCGACAGCTCCATCCTCACCGCGGTGGGCAACGACTACGGTTTCGAGCAGGTGTTCGCGCGCCAGGTGCGCGCGCTCGGCCAGCCCGGCGACGTGCTGCTGGCCATCACCACCAGCGGCAGCTCGCCCAACGTCATCGAGGCCGTTCGAGCGGCCCAGGAGCGCGACATGCTGGTCGTCGCGCTGAGCGGAAAGGGGGGAGGCAAGCTGAGCGCCTTGCTCAGCGACGTCGACGTGCACCTGTGCGTGCCGCATGACCGCACCGCTCGCATCCAGGAGGTGCACCTGCTGCTGTTGCACTGCATCTGCGACGGCGTCGACTGGACCTTGATGGGTAACCCGGAGGAATCGACATGATGCAACGCAAGCAAGGAATTCACGCAACCCCTGGCGCCGCGGGCGGCCGCGGCCGCGTCGCGGCGCGCCGCGCTGGCTGGGTGCTGGCCACCGTGCTGGCCGCCAGCCAGCTGCAGGGGTGTTTCGTGCTGGGGGCGGCGGCCGTCGGCGGCACCGCGATGGTGGCCACCGACCGGCGCACGGCCGGCTCGCAGCTGGAGGACAAGAACATCCAGCTCACCGCCTCCGGACGCATCAGCGACCTGCTGGGCGGTGCCGGCAACGTCAACGTCGACTGCTACAACCAGCAGGTGCTGCTGACGGGCCAGGTGCCCACGCAGGCGGCCAAGCAGCAGGCGCAGAACATCGTCGCGGCGATCCCGAACGTGAAGTCGGTGGCCAATCAGCTGGTGGTCGGGCCGAATTCCTCGCTGAGCCAGCAGGCCAACGACACCTACATCACCTCCAAGGTCCGCGCCACCTTCATCGACGACTCGCAGCTGTACTCGCAGGCCTTCCAGATCACCACCTCGGGCGGGGTCGTGTACCTGCAGGGCATCGTCACGCCGGCCGAGGCCCAGCAGGCGGCGGACGACGCATCGAAGGTGTCCGGCGTCAAGAAGGTGGTCACGCTGTTCACTATGATTACCCCCCAGCAGCTGCAAACCCAGTACCAGAACACCTCGCAGACTCCGATCACCCCGCCCGGCTCCGCGCCGGTGCAGCCCGCCAAGCCCTGAGGGTCGACGCGGCCGGGGCTCGTGACGAGCCCCGGGCATGCCGGGCGGCGCGGGTGTGGGACGTTTTTTCCCAACCAGAGGTCGAACTCCGATGAGTCTGCTCCAAGTAACCGCCGGCAAGAGCCTGCCCGACGACTTCAACGTCGTGATCGAGATTCCGGCCGGCGCGCCGCCGGTCAAGTACGAGGTCGACAAGGCCAGCGGCGCGCTGTTCGTCGATCGCTTCATGGCCACGGCGATGCACTACCCGTGCAACTACGGCTACATCCCCCAGACCCTGTCCGAGGACGGAGATCCGGTGGACGTGCTGGTGGTCACGCCGATTCCGCTGGTGCACGGCTGCGTGGTGCGCTGCCGCCCGGTGGGCATGCTCAAGATGACCGACGAGGCCGGCCCCGACGCCAAGCTGATCGCGGTGCCGGTGGAAAAGCTGCTGCCGGTGTACCGCAACATCCGCACCCCGGAGGACCTGGCCCCCGAGCTGCTGCGCCAGATCGAGCATTTCTTCAACCACTACAAGGACCTCGAGCCCGGCAAGTGGGTGAAG
>JAKBNS010000131.1 GCA_021830925.1 Pseudomonadota bacterium
CGCGAGGCGGCCTGAGCAGCCGGCTTGCCCTGGTTGCGGTTGCGTCCGCCTCGGCGCGGCGGGCGCTGTCCCTGCGCACCGCGCTCGCCCGAGCCATCGGTGGAGTCGCCGCCGTCGCCCTCGCCGGAGAAGGATTCGACGGGGGCCCCCTGCGCTTCGCCGCCGGCTGGCCCCGCGCCGTCGCGCGAGCCCTTGCCGTTGCGACGGCGGCGGCGCCGCGCGCCGTCCCGGCGCGGCTGCGAGCCGGCCTCGCCGGCGGGGGCGCCGGAGCCTTCCGGGGCCGCCGACGCTGGCAGCGCGGTGGAAGGTTCGGACGGAGCGTGATCGTGATCTTGATCGGACATGGAAGGAGTCTTCGTGGGTCGATTCAACCCGGGACCGCCGGCGAAGGCGGCTCCTCGGTCGCAGCGGACGCGTCCTGTGCGGGCGCATCGGAGGCAGGAATTTCGGATGAAGGCGCACTTGGCGCCAGTTCGGAGGCCGGTTCAGTGGCCGGTTCGGTGGCCGGTTCGGGCAGCGCGCCGCCGACCAGCAGTTCGATCTGCTTCGTGTCCACCGCGTCGCCCCCCGGCTCCTCCAGGTCGGCCAGGGCACGCAGCCCGAGGTCGTCGAGGAACTGCCGCGTGGTCGCGAACAGCACCGGGCGCCCCGGGGCCTCGCGGTGCCCGATGGCCTCGATCCAGCCGCGGTCCTCGAGCTGGCGCAGGATCTGCGCGTTCACGCCCACCCCGCGGATGTCCTCGATGTCGCCGCGGGTCACGGGCTGGCGGTGCGCGATGATGGCCAGCGTCTCCTGCACCGCACGCGAATAGCGCGGGGGCTTCTCCGGGTTCAGGCGCTGCAGGTACGGTTGCATGTCCTCGCGGCTCTGGAAACGCCAGCCGCCGACGATCTCCCGCAGTTCGACCCCGCGCTCGCGCCAATCCTCCTGCAACTCCACGAGCAGCGCGCGTACCGCATCCGCCTCGAGCTGGTCGTCGAACAGACTGCGCAGCGCGGCGAGGCTCAGAGGTTGGGTGGCACACAACAGCGCGGTCTCGAGGACCCGCTTGGCCCATGCAGTGTTCATGCGTGAAAGGATTCGCGCGCAGGATGCGCCACGGCCGGCCCTCCCGAGCCGGTGTTCGACATGCATTCGAAATGCGCCATGCTTCCCGGCACCAGGGCCCGCGGCGCACTCACGCACGCGTCGGAAGCACATGCCGGCAAGCAGCCGCTTCGGGAACAGGCGATGCAACACTCCCGCCAGCGGCCATGCCGGGCGCCGAGCCGGAACACCCTGGCCGTTCATGGCCATCGGGCTTGCCGCTCCGGCGCGACGATGTGGGTACATTGTAAACCACCATTCGGCGCCGCCCCGCAAAATGCCCCGGCGGGGTGCGGCGGCGTAACCTGCGAACAACGGGGCGCCAACGCCGGCCCCGCGATCCTCGCGCCCGGCGATCGCACCGCGCTGCTCAGCCTTGCGCCTCGTCGCGCTGCTGGTCGGCCGCGGCCCGCGGAGCCGGCGCGTAGAAGGCATCGGCATGCACATCGCGCGCGGCCAGGCCCCGCGCCAGCAGTTCGGCGCTGACCCCTTCGACCATCGCCGGCGACCCCGCCAGATACACCTTGGCGTCCCGGAAATCCGCCACGTCGGCGAACAAGGCATCGCCCACGCGCCCGCCGCGAGCGCCGCCCGGCGCATCGAACTCCACCACCACATGGGCGCGGAAGTTGGCATGGCGCCTGGCCAATTGCTCCATCAGCTCGACGCCGTAGACCTCGGAGACGTGGCGAAAGCCCGCATACAGCACCACCGGGTCGGTCTTGCCGTTGTCCAGCGCGGTCTGCACCACCGACAGCATGGGCCCCAGTCCGGTGCCCGCTGCCACCGCGTACAGGGGCCCCTCGTGACGCGGCCGGAAATAGGCCCGCCCCATCGGGCCTTCCAGCAGCAGTTCGGTACCGGCCACGATCGTGCCGCCGAGCAATCCGCTGAAGGCGCCGCCGGTCGTGCGCCGGATGTGGAACTCCAGTTCCCCGTCGTACTCGGCCTCGACCGGCGTGCCGGCCATGGAGAAATCGCGCCCGATCCAGGCTCCGTCGGCGTCGCGCGCCTTCAGGTGCGCGTACTGGCCGGCCGAGAACTGGAAGGGTGCGTCGACCTCGCCCTCGGCGCCGGGCTCGCCGCCCTCCTCCTGCGCGTGCGCCGAGGTCCCGACGATGCCCAGGCGCAGCGCGAACACCTCGGGCGCCAGTTCGCGCAGCCACAGCACGCGGCAGCGCAGTCGGCGCACTGGGTGCTCGATGTAGTCGTCGGTATCCACGAGCGCCAGTTGTACATCCCCCACGATGCGACTGCTGCAGGCCAGGATGACTCCCTGCTCACGCTGCGAGCCCGGCAGCGCGCCCGGCTGGTAGCCCCGCAGGTCCACCTCGCCGCGCTCCAGCACGCATTTGCAGCTGCCGCATTCGCCGCGCTTGCAGGACCAGCCGATGGGCACGCGATGGCGTCGCAGCACCTTGAGCAGGTTTTCGTCGGCATTGGCCTGCAATCGCAGGCCCAGGGCGGGAATGGAGATGATCGGCATGGGCGATGGGGCGCACCGCGCGGCTCGGCCGATGCCGGGGCCGCCGGATGGAACGCGCGATCATACGGGGCGGCGCGGGCGCGCGCCGCGCGGAAACCTCGCGCGGCCTGTCAAAATAGCAGACATGCACCGAGCATCGATCCATCACTGCAACCTCTGCGGCGCGCCCGTCGAGCACCGGGTGCCCGACGGCGACACCCACCCCCGGGCCGTCTGCACCAGCTGCGCGCACATCCAGTACGAGAATCCGCGCAACATCGTGGGCACGCTGCCGGTGTGGCAGGACAAGGTGCTGCTGTGCCGGCGCGCCATCGAGCCGCGTCACGGCCTGTGGACCCTTCCGGCCGGATTCATGGAACTCGACGAGACCACCGAGCAGGGAGCCCTGCGGGAGACCGAGGAGGAAGCCGGCGCCCGCGTGGAACTCGACAGCCTGTACAGCGTCGTCAACGTACGCCCGGTCAGCCAGGTCTACCTGCTGTATCGCGCGCGCCTGCTGGAGCCGCGCTGGGACCCGGGCCCGGAAACCCTGGAGGCAGCGCTGTTCGGCGCCGCCGAGGTGCCGTGGGAGCACATCGCCTTTCGCGCGGTGGCCGAAACGCTGCGACGCTATTTCGACGAACAGCGCGCCGGCCGCGGTTGGGCGCTGCAGACCTTCGACGTTGGCTGAGCTCCGCCGGCCGACAGTCGCCAACCGGCGCGCATGCTCGTCAGCCCTGCAGGCCGTGGATGACCGTCCGCCGGGCACGCGGGCTCAGGCGCAATATCCGTGCAACGGGCCCGGGCCGCCGGCCTGCAGCAGGCGCCACAGGCCCCACAGCGCGAAGCCCAGCAGCACGCCCGCGGCACCCAGGCGGGCGACGCGGGCGGTGGCACGCTGACTCAGGCGACGCAACAGGTGCCCGGCCAGCAGCATGTGCGGCAGCGTGCCGGCACCGAAGGCCAGCATGCCCAGCGCCCCACCCAGCGCGCTGCCGCTGAGCAGCGCCAGGGACAACGCGGAATACACCAGGCCGCAGGGCAGCAGCCCCCACAGCAGGCCGGCGCCCAGGCGCCGCGGCATGCTCGACAGCGGCAGCAGACCGCGCAGGGCCCGCGCCGCGGCGTCGCCCAGCCGGGTGCGCAAGGCGGCGCCCCAGCCGAAATGCAGCCCCGGCGCCGCGTGTCCGCCGCGCAACGCGGCGACCACCAGCCAGACCCCGCTCGCCGCCAGCACGCCGTTGCCCAAAAGATACAGGGCCAGTTGCAGGGGACGGAGCTGCACCGCCCACAATCCGGAGCCCACCGCACCGGCCACCAGGCCCAGCATGCCATAGGTGGCCACACGGCCCAGTTGAAGCTGCGCCGAGCGCCAGAGCAGGCGGCGGGCCGGCCACAGCACCTGTTCGCGCGGGGCCGAGGTGCCTGCGCCGGCCTGCGCCGGCTGCATCGCGCGCTCGCCGGCGACGACCAATCCGCCACACATCGCGGCGCAATGCAAGCCCCCTGTCAGCCCCATGAGTAACAGTGTGAGAAAAAGGCTGATCTGCATCAGAAAATCCTCGCACTTTCCGTGATATAACAAAAACAATAACTTTTAGAGCCTAGATCATGAAGCTGACGCCCGCCGCCACCGTCCATCGCATGGACAAGCCCCATCCCTGCGATGTGTGCTTCCAGAGCCGGTTCTGCCTGCCGATCGCGCTGCCGACCGACGAGATGCAGCGCATGCGCGACATCATGCAGAACACGGTGCGCGTGACCAAGGGTGAGCGGCTGTTCGAAAGCGGGCAGTCCATGGACAAGGTGTATTCGGTGCACGCGGGCTCCTTCAAGTCCATGGTGAGCAGCCCCGACGGGCGCCAGCAGATCGTGGGCTTCCACGTGCCCGGGGAGTTGATGGGCCTGGAAGGCTTCTCCACCCGCATCTATATGACCGAGTCGGTCGCGCTGGAGGACAGCGAGGCCTGCGAGATCGACGTGCGGGTGCTCGAGAACACGGCGCGCGAACTGCCCACGCTGCAGCACCAGATCCACTGCCTGATCGGCAACCGCCTG
>JAKBNS010000264.1 GCA_021830925.1 Pseudomonadota bacterium
GCGATGTGCGCGAGATGCCGGTTCTCGATCGATGCGCCGCGGTAGGTCACGGCGGCAACGCCTTGCATGTCCATCGACTTCATTAGGAATCGGAGTGCATCGGGTGAGGGGGCGGCGGCGGGAGGCCCGGCACCCGCGGTGCCCCAGATTCAACGGGTGCCACTGGTGCCACTGGTGCCACAGGCGCGACCTGCACGTGAATGGCGATGCGTGAGGCAACTGGGGCTCCGTGACGATAGCCGGGAAAGAATCGCGTGGCAAGGAACAGCGCGCGCAGCTTGTCCAGGTCGCGCGGGCTGAAGCCGCTATGGTCGGCCACCTCGATGCGCAGGACATGCCCGGATGCGTCGATGTACAGGATCAGTCGCGCCAGGCCGAACTCGGCGTCCAGCTGGGTCTTGCCGCGGATGTCGGGCGCGCTGACCGGCACGGGACGGCGCTGCAGTTCCGCGCCGGCGTAAAACACCGTGCCGAGTGCGTGGTCCCCGCGGTGCGGCCTCCCCTGCGCCGGCGCGGTATGCCGCTCGTGCTCGCGCGGACGGGGCCGCGGTGGCGCAGGCGCGGGGCGGGGTGGAGGTGCCTGGAGCATGACCGACAAGGCGCGGTCCCTCGCCTTGCCGTCGGCGGCTTGCACACGCAGCGGGATGCGCCCCAGCAGATCGAGCACCAGCAGGTGCACGAGCAGGGAAAGCAGCAGGGCGAAAACCAGCGGACGGTTCAACGACCGCAGGACCTCCCGGCAGCCTTCCCGCGCCCGCCTACTCCGCACTCGGAATCTCGTTCCAGTTCAGCTGCTTGAGATTGGTGCCGGAGGACAGGTTGCCCGGAACGTTGCCGACGGCGCCGGTGCTGGTGCCCTCGGTGATGTGCAGGGTCCCGCCCACGTTGGTGATGGTCAGGTCGGTGGCCAGGCCGGACAGCGCAGACGACGCATTGATCAAGGCGCCGTTGTGGTCGATCAGCACCGTCTTGGCAAGTCCGAATTCCACCCCGAACACCCGGTTGGTGCCGGAGGGGCTGCACACGTCGCCGATCGGCAGGTTGGCGGCGAAGGCCACGATGCCGTAGTTCGAGGTCGGCGTCACCGTGACCCGCTCGGACGAGCCGCCGGTGGACGAGGTGGCGAGATCAATGTACCAACCCGAGGGCTCGGAGGGCGAGCTGCCGATGCCCGTGGCCAGGGAGACGGTGGTCCCGCTGGTCGACGTGGAATCCGCCACCTGCGCCAGGTTGTCCCGGGTCAGCGGGAAGGTCTCGCCGGCCGGCAGCGTGGCGGCGGTGTTGAAGCTCGACGCCGTGCCGTCGATGATGGCGTAGAAGGTCTGCTGGCTGTTGGTGGTGATGTCCGATCGGGCCAGCAGCTTGCCGGTGCCCACCATGACGTAGCGCTTCTGCGAGCTGGGGTCGATCTCGATCAGCGGGCGCGTGGTGATGGGCTGGGGATTGCCGTCGGCGTCCTGCAGTTCGGCGATTTCGGTGGGCGCGCTGTAGGACCCCGTCTTGGTGGTCAGGTCCAGGCGCCAGAGGTGGCCGTTGAGGTCGCCCACGTAGTAGCTGTCGGCCGTGCCGTCGGTGTAGTCCAGCACATAGGCGGAACCGTAGGTCAGCCCGTCCGAGGAGCGGCCGTCGGCGCCGTTGCCCACCGCGATGCGCTGCAGCAGCCCGCCGGTGCGCGGGTTGACGAGGTAGATATAGCCCGAGCCGTCCGGCGTGTTGTAGCCCGAGGTGAGGATGACCACCCAGCCGTACTGGGCGGTCTTCACCACGCTCGGATCGCCGTAGGAGTAGCCCATGGTGGAGTCGGTGAACTCCCACAGCACCTTGCCGGCCAGCGCGCTGTTGCTGGTGAAGCCCGCGGGGTTGGTGACGTCGAGGGCGTAATAGGAATTGCCGCCCTTGCCCAGGCCGCCGATGATCATGGTGCGCCAGTCCGGCGAGGTGGCGGTGGCCCCCGAGGTATGGCTGAAGTCGACGTCGAAGTTCTCGGGCGTGGCGTCGACCATGTCGTGGTGCACGAAACCGGTGGGCGCGCCCAGCGAGGCCAGGCCGCTGACCGGCGCCGAGCTGCTGCTGCCGTACATGGCCGAGGGAATGTAGGCGAAGAGCTCCTGCCCCTGGGTGGCGTCGGTGGTGCTGCCGTCGAAGGCGTGCATCATGCCGTCGTTGGCCCCGGCATAGACCACCGTGGGGCGGTTCGCCCAGGTGGACTTGAAGGTCGAGTAGCCCGGATCGTTGGCGTCGGAGAAGTCGGCCGAGGGGGCGCCGACGATGCTCAACGAGGAATCGGTGATGTCGCCGAGCACGGCCTTGCGTGCCCGGTACACGCCGCCGTTGCCCACTTCCTGCGTGCGGTCCCCGCGCAGCCAGGCGAGGAATTTGGACGAACTCTGCTGGGTCGCGGACACGCCGGGAACCTCGGCGAAGGTGGCGTACTGGGTCGGCAGGGTGCTCGACATGTCGGTGGCGTCGAAGGGCACGCCGGGGCCGCCAGTGGCCGCGCAGCAGGTGGCGATGATGCGGTTGGCGGCCACCTGTCCGTCGAGCTTGCTCTGCGCGCTCCACACCTGGGTGGTGGTGGGGTTGCCGCTGGCATCGAAGCTCAGGCTGTAGGCGTTCACGTCACCCGTCCAGCTCGTGGGGTCGTAGGTGGAGCCGTAGCTGACGTTGCCGGTGGCCGACAGGCGCGGCGACTGCACGGCGAAGGCGGTGCTCGAGCCGGCGATCTGCTTGGCGATGCTGGTGAAGGCCGAGGTCAGGCCCGCCACCATCTGGCCGGCCTGGTTCGCATCGAAATAATTGTCGGGCTGCAGGTCGCCGCCCTGCGTGTTGGGAGTCGTGTGCCAGGTGGCGGTCGGCGGCGGCGTGGTGCTCGCCGGGTTCCAGTTGTTCGGGATCTTGAATCCGCCGTACTTGGTGGCCAGGTAGTACTGGTTCTTGTCCTTGTACTGGGAATATTCCTGCACGTCGAGCCAGTAGGTGGAGGCCGTCTGCGTGTAGGTCTTGGTGCCGTCGGCGTTCTTGAAATCGTTGGGCCGCATGTCGTTGACATGGGCGTCGTAGGCCATGCCGGCGATCAGGTCGGTGGCGCCGCCGCAGCAGGCGCCGCCCTGCGGGGCCCAGGGCGGGCTGGCCGCGCCGAGGTTGGGTCCGTAGCCCTCCATGACCCCGACCAGGTCGGTCTCGGCCTTGTAGTCGGTGGTGTCCGGGCTGAAATTGGGCACCGTCTGGCCTCCCGTCGGAGTCAGCGTGGAGCCGGGGACGACCGTGTCGTCGTGGGTGTTGACGTCGCCGATGCCGACGAAGAAGTTCTTCTGGCAGGCGTACAGGATCGGGTCGTCCCAGCTGACGATGGCCGGAAAGCCGTCGAGCATGGTGCTGGTGGCGTTCGCGCTGTAGGAAGGGATGTTGCCCAGGTGCTTGTAGTAGCGAAGCCCCGCGTAGAACAACTCGCTCAGGTTGTCTCCGCTCTTGTAGATGTGGGAGAACTCGCCGAACTTGTTGATGTAGTTGACCACGCCGCTGTTCGCCACCCCGCTGTCGGTGGCATCGTTGGGATCCGGGTTGGCGTAGAAAATGCCGGTGTCCGGGCTCCACTCGGGCGCCGGGTTGTCCACCGTGGTGCTCGGATTGGTGGTCGAGGGCATTTTCGGGCCCACGTAGGCCATGCGCGCGCGCAGCACCCCGCCTTCGCGGGAGGACGATCCGTCGTCCAGATAGGACACCGCGCCGTAGCGGATGTTCAGCGCGTTCTGCTGGATCAGCCCCTCGGGCTTGAAATTCGTGCCGTAGGCCGTGCAATCGGCCTCCAGGCTCACGCTGGGGTCGCAGACCAGCACGCGGATGGTGACCGCGTAGATGGTGTTCGAGCAATTGCTGCTGCAGGAATTGCGCCCCGAGCCGGAGGAGCTGGAGCTCGGCACCTGACCGGCATAGGCGGTGGGCGTGCCGGGAAAGCTGCCGGAGGAGGTCAGCAGCATCACGTTGCCCTGCGCGAAGGTGCGGCTCTTCAGCGTGGACCAGTTGGAAAACGGCGTGGCGCCGGCGACGATGGAGGCCGAGCTGCTGATCAAGCCGTCCGGATCATCGCCGGTGCTGCCCTGCGAGGAGACCCAGGTCTTCTCCAGCACCGTCTGCGTGGTGGTGTCGACCACCCGGTAGCCGCCGGTCAGCGCCGAGCGGAACTCGTCGAGCGCCTGCATCGACGACCAGTTGAGGAAGTTGCCGCTCCACAGGTGCACCGAGCCGGACGAGGTGCAAGCGTGGTTGGTGGCCAGCCCGTAGGGCGAGAACAGACCCTTGTTGGTCCCCCCGGGCGTGCCGCTGGGCGGCGTGAAGCTCGGGTCGTAGCTGTAGCACTTGGTGGGGTCGAAATAGCCGATGTAGGTGGCCGTCGGGGTGTAGCCGCTCTTGGTGCTGGCGTTGGCCGTGGACGCCGGATAGGCGGCGGCGTTGGCGGTCGGATACTCCACCGACAGCACGAACAGCATGTTCCCGGGGACCGAGTTGATGGTGAAGATCGGAGCGTCGGCCAGATCGACCGCATGGGCCGTTGCGACGCCCAGCAGGGACACGGCGCACAGCGCGAGAACCCGGATGACCCGTGTGACTTGCATGGACTACTCCGAAATCAACTGCTGCACGAAAGTCTGCGTGTTGTGCGGCCCGAGCACGCGCACGGTGATGCGGTACACCGGTTGCGGGGTTCCGCCGGCCTTCTTCAACCAGGCCGTGCCGCCCTTGTCCTGGCCGAGCTGGCTGATCACGCATTGCGAGGGGTCGGTGATGACTCCGCTGCTCGTGCACAGGCGATCGATCACGTAGCGGATGGTGATCCCCGTGGTCACGGTCTTGTGGGTGGTGGGGTCCGTGATCGGCGTCGTGGAGTCGCTGAGGTCGGAGCCGGTCATGGTCCAGGAGGAATCGTCCAGGAGCATGTTCGGAATGCCGTTGGGGCCGGAGGGCAGCATGCTCGACGAATAGTTGGCCGAGGCCAGGTCCGAATTCAGCGTGGTCGAGTTGGCCAGGGCTCCGCCGCTCTTGAATTCGTTCTCGGCCGCCTGGATGCCCCGGCCCGCCTGCATCTGCAGGTCGCGCTTGAATCCGATGTTCCCGGCCGCCAGCGTGGAGTTCACCGACGAGCGCACCAGCGCGATGGAGGCGAGCAGCAGGATGACCAGCAGCACCAGGGCGAACAGCAGCACGACGCCGGACTGGCGACGAACGGAGCGACTTGGAATACGGAACATGGCCGAGCTCGCGTCTACTGCAGGGTGTTTTGAATCGGGATGGTCAGATCGAGGGTGCGATAGCGGTAGTGCTGCTCGCTCGCGGCGAGTACACGCGAGTAGCTCAACGAACTGCCGAGATCGGAGAACAGCGTGATCGGCCCGGGCGTGACCGCCGTCTTCTCCGGAAGCTGGGTACGCAGGATCAGGCCGATGCGCACCGCCTTGATGGTCTGGATCAATTGGGTCGCCACGGTGGTCCCGGCATCGAGCTTGCTGACCGCGTAGTTTCCGCTGGGGGCCACCCACTGGATGGTGCCGGTGCCGGTGGGATCGACGCCGTACAGCGCGTGCATCTCGAACACGCCGTTGATCACCGGCGTGGTCTGCTGGGTGATCAGGTCGTAGGACTCCAGCGTGGTGTCCGGGCCCACGCCCAGCAACTCGAACACCGGGGGCGCGCCGTTGCCTTCGTTGCCCAGGTCGATGACCAGCCCGCCGGCGCTCATCGAGGACAGGGTGCGCGTGGAGATCGAGTCTCCGGCGTGGTAGGTGCCCCCGAGATTGACCACCCCGCCCGTGCCCACGCTGGACACCTGGTCCAGCAGGCACCCGGTGAGATTGGTTCCGCTGGCCACGTCGCTGATCAGCAGCAGATCGTTGGCGGCGTAGCCGACGTTGCTGACCAGGTGCAGGTCGCTCGCCGTCGGCGACTGCAGCAGCGAGGTCGGCACCGGCTGGTTGCCGTTGACCCCGCCCATGATCACCAGCACGTCCGAGGTGTGCGTGCCGCCGCTGCCGTCGGAGGCGACCGATTGCCCCGGCAGGATCAGCAGGGGCATGAGGTACACGCCGGTGAGGGTGACGTTCGGGAAGCCGGAGGAAAAGCCGGAACTCAGCGGCAGGATGGTCGCGCTGCCGCTCTTGGCGTTGAGTTCGCAACCCAGGGTGAAGGCGTTGGCCTGGTAGAAGGATGAGCCGGCGCTGCGAATGATCTTGTCCAGCGCATAGGCCGCATAGCTGGCGGACTGGTCGATGTCGTTGGTGGAGGTGGTGGTGCGCTTCTGCCCTTCGTTGGTCGCCATCAGTTCGCTGATGCCGAGCATGACCAGCACGGCGATGATCATCGCCACCATCAACTCGACCAGGCTGAAGCCGGCGTTGCGCGAATTGCGGACCGTACGCATGGTCAGGAGGTCCCGTCGGGGATCTGCACCACCGTCTGGTACTGATGCGCGGTACCGGTATGGGGATCGGTCCATGTCACGGTGATGATGGAGAGTTTGTGCGTGGAGTCATAGGACACCGAGCCACTTCCACCGGGAAGTCCCGTAGCCGGATTGCTGGCGCTGTCGAGCGTTCCCTGCCAGGTGCTGATCTGCGCGGCGGTGACCTTGGCGCCCTTGTCCAGCCACATCTGCGCGGCCAGGTTGTTGGCGAGCTGGGTCGCGCGGGCGCGGTCCTCGGCGGCCGTCGACTGGCCGACGGCGAGTGCCTGCAGGGAAATCATGCCCAGGATGCCGAAGGCCAGCACGAGCATCGCGACCAGCACCTCGATCAGGGTGAAGCCGCGTTGGCCGCGCGTGTCGCGTCTCATCTCAACACCCGTCCGGATTGCTGGCGGACAGCGTGCGCGCGGGATCGCACAGCCGGATCTGTCCGCCGAAACTGACCGTCACCCGCAGCGGCCGATCCCCCAGCGAGTTGGCGACGTCGTAACTCACCAGCGTGCCCGAGGCGGGCACGCTGCACGCATAGCTGGCGCCGCCCACCGTCTGGCTGGTGGCCACGAGGCGCCCGATGGAGCTGAAACAGACGGAGGCGGGCCCGGTGATGGTCGTGCCGTTGTTCGCCCCGCCCAGCGCCCCGCCCTGCAGGTACGCGGTGCTGGTGTAGGACGACAGGGTGGCCTCGGCGGCGAACAGGGGTAGCGCCTGCGCGTACCAGTTCACCCCGTTGGCGGCCGGCGTGGCCGACAGGGCCGGCGCCGCGTTGCTCAGGGAGAACACGACGATGCGACTGCGATCGAGGGCATCGGTCTGCGCCAGGCGCAAGCCGTTCTGCAGCAGTTCCGCGGTGCTGCGGATCTGCTCGTCATGAATCCACGCGGAGAACGCCGGAAAGCCGAGCGCGACCAGGATCGCGAACACCACCATCGCGACCAGCAGCTCGAGCAGCGTGAAGCCGCGAGGCCGCTTCAGCATTGCGCGCCCTTGGCCATGATCCAGCAGGTGTAGGGCGTCGTCGGCGCGCCCCCCCAATCGGAGGGCAGCGACGTGGTCGTCTGGTTGCCGCTCTGATCGATGGTGAACGCGAATCCGGCGACAGCGCCAGTGCCGGTGGCCGTGATGGTGTAGGCCGTGGCCGTCGGCGTCGCGGTGCAGGCAACGTTGAATTTCGCGCCGCTGCTGCCCACGCTCTGCGAGGTGGCGCAAGGACCGCCCACGTAGGTGCGGTTGTCCTGGTAGAACTGCTCCATCAAGGTGCGCTCGGTGGACAGCTGGTTGGTGCCGGCGACCAACTCCGCGCGCAACTCGTAGTTCCGGTAAGCAGGCAGGGCGATCGCCGTGAGAATGCCGACGATGGCCACCGCGATCATGACTTCGATGAGCGTGAAACCCCGCGTTTGCCGGCTCATGCACAGCCTTTGTGCCGCGCCCGCGCAGAGCGTACTTTTGCCCATGACCCAGCTCCCGGAAGCGTAGATATTCTGAAAATCAGTCTAGCAGAACAATTTCCGGGGAAATCCACCGAATGCCGCGACTCAAGCGATCTGTGGGAAAACCGCAAAAGCTGCCTGAGATGCACGCATCGCATTTTCCCCATGCATTACCCGTAGCTGTATGCGCTGGTAACCTCCTGCACACGCATACTCACTGCAGTACATTGTTTCAGGCGGATGCGCCTGGGCTACTGTCCGGGCAGGTGGGCTTCGGTGGGTGCCGGCCACCCCAGCAGATAGCCTTGCGCGAGTTCGATTCCGAGCTCGCGCAGCACTGCGAGCTCCGCGTCGGTCATCTGGCGGATCAGGCTGGTGTCGAGCTTGATCAGGTCGGGGCGCAGCTTCAGGATGTGGCGGAAACTCGCGTAGCCGGCGCCCGCATCGTCGACGGCGATGCGCAGGCCGCGCCGCCGCAGCGGCTCGACCGCCTTGACGATCGAGGCATAGTCGTCGACCGAGACGTGCTCGGTGATTTCGAGCACCAGGCGATTGCCGGGATAGTGCTCGAGGGTTTCGGTGAGCGCACCAGCGAGAATGGTCTGCGGCGACGCGTTGAGGGATACATAGGCGCTACCCGGCAGGAGTGCGAAGCGACGCAGCGCCTTGCGCACGACGGCGACCTCCAGTCGGTCCTGCCTGCCGATCTCGGCGGCTTCGCGGAACCAGACGTCCGGCGTGCGCGGGGGTTGTTCGAGGAAACGCGCAAGGGCTTCGTACCCGACGACCCTGGCATCGATCTCCGCGGCCCCGTGGAAAGGGGCCACTCTGATTATGCGCGAATGATCGGGCGCATTATTTCCCCCGAAGCACGCAAAAGCCCGGGCGAGTCCGACAACCCCGCCGCGGCACAGCGAGGGCGTGCGGGCGCCGACCATGGCCGAGGTCCGCCTGTCGACCGTGGGCGTGTCGCTGGATCGCCCCCCCCCTGTTCAGGGATCGTGCGCACGGAGGGCGCCGGCGACCCCGCGCGGGCAAAGACACTCCCACGGAGTCCGGCCGGATGTAAGGCATTGCAACTTTTGGTGCAGATTGCGCGGCGGGCACAGCGGTCCGAGGCCCCGAAAACCCGGCTTTAGGGTCCGCGCATGGCACCCGGACCGGGATGCATTGCGCGCGGTCAATTCTTCCTGGCGTATAGAAGCCATTCCGATCGACCTGGCCCAAAAAATCGATTGGACCCACCGGGCTTGCGCCTGAATCATCGCGGCTCGGTGCGCCGGGCGCCCTGCTTCCAAGGCCCGGCGCCCACCAGCGCCGTCACCGCGACAACTCAGGAGACCTGCCTTGCCCCGCCCACAGTTCCTTGCCTCGACCCTCCTTGCCTGTGCATTCGGCAGCCTTGCGGCGTCGGCCCAGGCCGCCGACACCCCGACCGCATGGCCCATGTACGCCCTGCAGCCCGGCCATAACGCGGTGCTGGCCTCGCATTTTCCGGCGGTGCACTGGAGCTTCGACACGCCGGACGCGGACGCCGCGCGCGCTGCGGTCAAGAGCAACACGACCATCCGCGACCTCGTCGGCTTTCCGATCGGCGTGGCGGTGGTCGGCGGCGCGGTCTACGCGCCCAATGACAACGGCTATCTCTACAAGCTGGACGCGCGCAGCGGCAAGCTGCAATGGTCCTTCAACGCCTACAACCAGCTGATGAGCACGCCGGTGGTCGAGCGGGCCGGAGGCCGGGAATTGGTGTACGTGGGCGCCGGGAACTCCGTGTTCGCCTACAGCCATGCCAAGCGCTTCGGCAAGCGAGGCGCCGACGTGGTCCGCGGCACGGACGTGTCCGCCGTCGACGCCGTCGACGGCGCCACCGGTAAGGTCGTGTGGAGCTACCCGACACGCGGCGAGGATATGCCGACGGCGGTGTTCGCCCACGGCCTGCTGATCTTCGGCAATGGCGACGGTCATGTCTACGCCCTCGATGCCGCCACCGGCAAGCTGAAGTGGAAGACGGAGATCCGTTCCTTCGTCAGCATGTCCTCGGCCAGTTACGACCCGACCCTCGACGTGGTGATGATGGGCGGCACGCATCCCAGCAACATCTATGCGCTCGACGCGGCCACCGGCAAACGCCTGTGGACCTTGCATCCGCCCCACATCTTCTCCAGCAGCGGCGGTGACGGCACCTGGGCGGTGGCCGGCAAACTCCTCGTGGGGCAGATCGAGACCCGGACGGCCGGGCAGACCCGAAGCTCGGGATCGGAGGAACTTGGCATCGACATCGCCTCCGGCAAGGTTGCCTGGAGCACGCTGCTGGGTACGGGCAAGACCCCACCGCGCAACAAGGATGCCGTGCCGGCAGTGGACGCGGGAATCATCTACACCGGCAGTCCGGTCACCCACGCAGAGTACGCGGTCGACGCAGGCACGGGCAGGATCGTCTGGCAGACCCGCCTGGGTCCGGGGATGAAGGCGGCGCCGACCATTGTCGGCGACAAGGTCGTTCAGCCCACCGGCAGCGGCAAGATCTTCACCCTGGATCGCGGCCACGGCGCCGTCACCCATGTCTACGACGCCAGGCAGGGCGGCTACGGGCCGCAGAACGGCGTGGCCATCGGAGGCACGTTCTTCATCGGCACCAACACGGGTTACCTGCAGGCCATCCCGCTGCAGGAACTCGGCGTCACGGCCGGCTGATCGGCACGGCAGCGGTTGCGCGCGTCGAACAGCGTCTCGCGGCCCCGGCTCGGATGCGCCACCAGCCAGAACGCGCGGCTCGCGCACGGCGGAGAGCCAGGGCAGGTCGAACACCTGGCTCATTTTTCGGTCGGCGTCGACACCCTGCACGGCGTCGAGTCGAGCGATGACGATGGCAAGGCCGAAGCGGCTGGCGCTCGCTGCAGTTCGTACGGCAACGCCACGGTGGGCCGTTCGCTGTAGGAAGAGTAGGCGCTGGTCTCGTCGTAGGGCTGGTAACCGTCAGCGCAGATCACGACACGAATCTGCGGCAGCATGCGAAAGGGCATGGGCCCGTAGTGCAGGGCTCCGTCCAACGTGAAACGGCCATCGGCATCGGTGGTTGCGTGCTGGATGACGCCATCTCGTCCGTAGGCGGTGATGCGCGCCGCCGCCACGGGTTGCCCGGAGCTCGCGTCCAGCACCGTGCTCCGCAGATGGGGCATCGCCGTGTACGAGCACGCCTGCAGCCCCAGCAGCGCGGAAAGGACAGGTATCAGCGGCCAGATTCGCATATGCAGTACTCCGTTGCCACGGCATCGGCGCTGCGGCCGGTGCGGCGAATCCAGGCCTGGCGCGAGGGGAAGGTTGGCTATTTTGCGGCATCAAGTATGCCGCGCGCCAAGACTCTTTCTGGTCTTGGGCGATACCGACGCTTCCGCGCCCCGTGCTCCACCGGCGCTCCAATCGCCCAAACCATGGACGAAAAAAAGCCCGACTTCTGGGGTCGGGCTTTTTTGCAAGCGGTTGATTTCGCTTGTGTTCGTGGCGGAGTGGACGGGACTCGAACCCGCGACCCCCGGCGTGACAGGCCGGTATTCTAACCAACTGAACTACCACTCCATTCGCAGTGCGGTTTGCCGCAAGCGAAAGCAAGCATTCTGCGTCATGTGGAGCTGCCTGTCAATACTCGTTGCAGCCAGGGCGCGCATCCGAGCCCGACCCAGAAGGCGAGCACCATCGCGACCTGCGACAAGGCCAGCAGCCGGGTGAAGCGCGCGTTGCCTCCGGTGGCGGCCGCCACCGTCTTGCTCACGGCGTTGGTGCTGAAGGCGGCACCCACACAGATGGCGGCCGTGGCGGCGGCAAGGCCGCCGCCCGCATGCAGTTGCAGCGCCGACACGGCCGAGGCGTGCGCGTCGGCCAGTCCGGCCAGCGCGGTGGCCACCAGCACGCCGCTGCCCCCGAAACGCCGGTAGGCCTGCTCGGACACGAACAGCATGGCGCCCACGGCGGCCGCGAACACCAGCGCGGCGCGCGGGCTGAACGGGCGCCCGGCCACGGCCGGCGTCGGCGGCGCCCCCTGCTCGCCGCGACGCGCCAGGCGCACGCTCCACCAGCCGGCCCCCAGGGTCACGCCGGCGGCCAGCAGCAAGCCCGGCGCCAGCCGGGGCAGCAGCCCGGGAGCCACCACCGCGGTCATCGCGCCCAGTTGCACCACGGTGGATACGTTGGACCACAGCGCGCCGGCCAGGCAGGCGTCGAACCAGCCCGGGTGCTCCCGCGCGCGCCGCGCCATCGCGGCGATGGTGGCGGTGCTGGAGACGAAACCGCCCAGCAGCCCCGTCAGCGCCAGCCCGCGCAGCGGCCCCAGCCAGCGCAGCGCGATGTGCCCCAGGGTCTGGATGGCCATCAGCAGCACGGCCAGTGTCCACAGCACATGCGGATTGAGCCCGCCCAACGCGGGCAGCGCGCGATTGGGCAACAGCGGAAGCACCACCAGCACGGAAGCGGCGAGCAGCAGGCCGTGCTGGAGTTCCTGCTCGCTGAGCACCGAGCGCACGAAGCCGTGCAGCCGCGCCTTGGCGGCCAGCAGCACGGCCGCCAGCACCGCCAGCGCCGAGGCCAGCGCCGCCTCGCGCATGGCGAGGGCGCCGAGCAACAGGCACAGCAGCAAGGCGATTTCGGTGGTGATGCCGGGGTCGGTGTCGCGGGTGCGCAGGTATCCGGCCACGGCCAGCGCCCCTGCCGCCAGCACCACGGCGACCAGCGCGAGTTCGCCCAGGCGCGCCGCCACCGCGCCGGCCAGCGCGGCCAGCGCGAAACTGCGCAGGCCGGCGCTGGCCTGCTCGTCCGGATGGCTGCGCTCGCGCTCGACGCCGATCAGCAGGCCGGCGCCCAGTGCCGCTACCCAGCGCAGAAGTTCGCCGAGGCTCGTGTCCATGGTGCATTCTCGCCGCACCGCGCGCCGCGACAAGCCCCGCGGATCAAGGATGCGGCAGGGATGCCGGCACCGTCCGTGCGCTCACGACGCGCCGGTTCCACGCGTCGAACACGAGCATGCCGGCCAGCATGCTGACAAAGAACTCCCAGCGGTCGGCGCGCAGGCTCAGCAGGTTGAGCAGGGCCGGGCCGGGGCAGACCCCGCACAGGCCCCAGCCGACTCCGAACATGACACTGCCCGCGACCAGGCGCCCGGTGATCGCGCGCTGGCTCGGGAACTCGAGCATGCCGCCGAGCAGCGGCCTGCCCCGGCGCATGGCCAGGCGGATGGGCAGCGCCGAGGCTGCCACGCCTCCCGCCATGACCAGGACCAGGGTCGGGTCCCAGCGCCCGGTGACGTCCAGGAAGCCCAGCACGCGTTGCGGGTCGACCATGCCGCACAGCATGAGCCCGAAACCGAACAGGGTGCCGGCGCCCAGCGCCACGACGTTGTGCGCACGCTTGCTCATGACCGTCTCCCGCGTGCGGCGCTCACGACAGCACCCCCAGGCTGCGACCGAGGTACACGGTGATCATGCCGCTGGCCATGAACAGGGCCACCGCCACCAGCGAGCGCGGCGACAGGCGCGGGATTCCGCACACTCCATGCCCGCTGGTGCAACCCGAGCCGAGACGCGTGCCGAAGCCGGTGAGCAGTCCGGCCGGCAGCACCAGCGCGGCCGGCAGCGCATGCCGGGCGCCGGGGAAGCCCTCGCCCAGCGCCAGCCACAGCAGGCCGCCGAGCAGCACCCCGCCCATGAACCAGGCTCTCCAGGCTTGCGCCGGGGCACCGTACACGGCGTCGTGCAGCATCGCGCCGGCGATGCCGCTGCAGCCCATGATCTTTCCCGCGCCGAGGGCGAGCAGCCCCGCGGCCGTGCCGATCAGCACCCCGCCGCCGAGGGCGGCGAGCGGGTGCAGATGGCTCCATTCGATGACGGCGGACATTGGACGCGGCTCCCGGACGGCCTGGACATGCAGCCATTGTCAGCGCGTGGATACATATACTTCTATCAGTATTTGTCCGGGGGTTCGCGACCGCGGCTCAGGTCTTGAGCAACTCGGGGCGCAGCGGCAACTCGCGCAGGCGCTTGCCGGTGGCGGCGAACACCGCGTTGGCCACGGCCGGCCCGATCGGCGGGGTGCCCGGCTCGCCCAGGCCGCCGGGCGCCTCGCCGCTGGGCAGGATGTGCACGTCGACCCGCGGCGCGCTGTCCATGCGCAGCATGCGGTACTTGTCGAAGTTGCCCTGCACCACCCCGCCCTGCTGCAGGTCGATGCGGTCGTACAGCGCCGCGGTCAGCCCGTACACCACCGCGCTCTGGATCTGCGCGGTGACGATGTCGGGGTTGACAACCTGCCCGCAGTCCACCGCGCAGGTCACGCGGTGCACGCGGATCTGCCCCTTGGGGTCCACCGACACCTCGGCCACCTCGGTGACGTAGCTGCCGAAGGACTCGTGCATGGCGATGCCGTGGAAATGCCCGGCGGGCAGCGGCTGGCCCCAGCCCGCCTCGCGCGCGGCCACGTCCAGCGTGGCCAGGGCGCGCTGGTCGCCGTGCACCAGCAGGTCGCGCCGGAAGCGGTAGGGGTCGGCGCCGGCGGCATGCGCGAGCTCGTCCATGAAGGACTCGACGGTGAAGGCCGTGATGGAGTGGCCCACCGAGCGCCAGAAGCCCACCGGCACCGGGGTGTTGCACAACACGTAGCGGGTCTGCGCGTTGGGCATCGCGTAGGGCAGCTTGATCGCGCCCTGCACCGAGGTGTCGTCGACGCCGTCCTTCACATACTGCGGAAACACGCGGGAAAAGATCGACGGGCCCACGATCTGGTGGGTCCAGGCCTGGAGCTTGCCCTCGCCATCCAGCACGGCGCGCAGCCGGTGCAGGTTGGCCGGACGGTAGAAATCGTGCCGGGTGTCGTCCTCGCGGGTCCACACCACCTTCACGGGCCTGCCGCTGGCCTTGGACAGCTCCACCGCCTGGGCCACGAAGTCCTGCTCGAAACGCCGGCCGAAGCCGCCGCCGAGCAGCGTGGTGTGCACGTGCACTGCCTGCGGGGGCAGGCCGGTGATCTTGCCGGCCACCAGCTGGTTCATGGTCTGCGCCTGCGTGGGCCCCCAGATGTCCACGCGATCCTTCTGCACGAAGGCGGTGCAGTTCATCGGCTCCATGGTCGCGTGCGCCAGGAAGGGCAGCGTGTACTCGGCCTGCAGGGTCTTCGCGCCGGGGGCCGCGGCGGCGGGCGCCACCGCCGCCTCGCCCTCGCCCACCTTCCACGCCACGGCGCCGGGCTGCTCGCCGGCCTTGCGGAACATGTCCATGATGCCGGCGTCGTCGAGCGCGGCGTTGGGCCCGAGGTCCCAGTCGATCTTCAGGGCGTCGCGCCCCTTGCGTGCGGACCAGAAGTCCTTTGCGAGCACGGCCACGCCGTCGCTGGTGCGGTGCACCGAATGCACGCCGGGCATGGCACGCGCCGCCGCGTCGTCGAAGCCGCGCACCGTGGCGCCGAAGGCCGGCGGCTGCGCCACGCTGGCGATGAGCATGTCGGGCACTTGCATGTCCAGCCCGAACACCGCCTGGCCGGTGGTCTTCTCGGGGATGTCCACGCGCGCCAGCGGCTGGCCGACGAGCCGGAAGTCCTTCGGATCCTTCAGGCGCACGTCCTTCGGCACCGGAAGGCGCGCCGCATCGGCGGCGAGTTCGCCGAAGCGTGCCTGGCGCCCGCCCGGGCCGTGCACCACGCCGGCGCTGACGCTGCACGCGGCGGCGTCGACCTGCCAGCGCTGCGCCGCCGCCTGCACCAGCATGGCGCGCGCGGTGGCGCCGGCGCGCCGCAGCGGCAGCCACGAACTGCGCACGCTGGTGCTGCCCCCGGTGGCCTGCATGCCCAGCAGGGGGTTCTTGTAGGCGTCATCGGCCCCGGCCTGCAACAGGTGCACGCGCGGCCAGTCGGCATCCATCTCCTCGGCCAGCAGCATGGGCAAGGCGGTCATCACGCCCTGGCCCATTTCCGACTTGTCGACGACCAGCGTGACCTGGTCGTCGGCGCTCACGCGCACGTAGGCGTTGGGCGAGAAGGCGCCCGGCTCGGCCAGCGGGTTGAACACGGGCGCGGCGACCGGCGCCGCCTGCGCGGCGCGCGATGCCGCGGGCAGCACCAGGCCCAGCACCAGGCCGCCGCCGGCCAGCGCGGAACTCCTCAGGAAGGCGCGACGCGACGCGGCCTCGCGCGACAGTTCGAGCAGATCGTCGGCCATCTCAGGACTCCTCGGTGAGGGCATGCGCGGCGTCATGGATGGCGGCGCGAATGCGCGGGTAGGTGCCGCAGCGGCAGATGTTGCCGGACATGAAGGCGTCGATGTCGGAATCGCTGGGCTTGGGCGTCTGCTTGAGCAGGGCGCTGGCCGACATGATCTGGCCCGACTGGCAGTAGCCGCACTGCGGCACCTGGTTCGCCACCCACGCCGCGCGCACGGCCTGGGCCTCGCGGGTCTGCAGGCCTTCGATGGTGGTCACGTGCATGCCCTGCACGGACGACACCGGGATCTGGCAGGAGCGCACAGCATTGCCGTCGAGATGCACGGTGCAGGCGCCGCACTCGGCGATGCCGCAGCCGAACTTGGTGCCTGTCAGTTGCAGGTGGTCGCGGATCGCCCACAGCAGGGGCGTGTCGGGGCTGACGTCCAGGGATTGCGGCTTCCCGTTGACGGTGAATTCGATCATGTTGTTCTCCCTCGGGTGCGCGCCGAGCGCGCATCAGCGGAATGCTAAGAACAACCGGGAATTCTTGCGCGGCACCGCGCAAACGTGAAATTGTGTAACGTCGGGCGACTCAGGCTTCGTCGCCCGGCTCCGCGCCGTCGCGGTATTGGCGCCACACGCCCAGCGCCTCGCGCATGCCCAGCACCTGGCGCTCGAAGATCGGGCAGGCCTGGCAGATCAGGAAGTGCGCACGAATGATCGCCCGCTCGCGCAGGCTCAGCGCGCGGTCCTCCCGCGCGATCACCAGCGCGGTGACCTCGCGGCATGTGCGAAAGGGCTTGAAACTCATGGTGCTTGCTCACCGAACCAGCGTAGTTGCAGGCATTCGCGCAGCCGCAATCGGGCGCGGGAAAGCATCTGCCATACATTGGTCGCGCTGAAGCCCAGCTCCTGACAGATCTCGTCGGTGCCCAGCTCCAGCCATTCGCGCATCAGGAACACGCGCCCGAGCTGGCCGGGCAGCAGATCCATGCAGGCTTCCAGCACTTCGAGGAACTGCTTCTGGCGCAACACCTCGGACGGAGCGCTCCACACCTGGGGCGCCTGCGCGAAATGCCCGTCGGCCAGGAACATGTGCTCGGCCGGGTCCTCGTCGTCGCCCGAGTCGTCAAGCTGCTGTTCGCGCTGGCGCTGGCGCAGCTGGTCCAGCACCTTGTGCTTGAGAATGCCCACCACCCAGGTCTGCAGCTGGGCGCGCGCGCCGAAGCGCGGCAGGCCCTCGATGGCCGCCAGCAGCGCCTCCGACACCGCGTCCTCGGCCCAGGCGCGGTTGCGCAATTGCAGCAGCGCCAGGCGCATGAGCGTCGGGCGCAGGCCTTCGATGCGGGCCAGCCACTGGGCCTGCTGCTCGGGACTGGCGTTGCTGGATTCGGGATCGCTCATGGCGGATGGGCGCGCGCGGGGGCGACGCGACTGCCCGGATTCTTCCACAGCTCGCGTCGCTCCGACGTGGCGGTGTCAGGAAGCGTCCCGCCGCGCGACCAATCGGGCATCGCGGCATGTCGCCGCGCCCATCCCGAGGAGACCGCCGATGTCCGCTTCCCTGTCGCCCAAGACCCCCATCGATCTGCTGCGCCTGCCGCTGCGTGCCTGGAGCCTGGCCAGCCGCGTGCTGGACGCGTTGCGTGCCCCGGCACTGCTGGCCGCGCGGCTGTACGTGTCGTACGTGTTCTTCCATTCCGGCCTGGAGACCCTGCACAACTGGCAGGGCACGGTGTGGCTGTACCAGAACGAATTCCACGTGCTGTTGCTGCCGCCGCTCGTCGCCGCGCTGGTGGGCAGCGCCGGCGAGCTGCTACTGCCCCCCTTCGTCGCCCTCGGCCTGGGCGGGCGCTTCGCCGCCACCGGGCTGTTCGTGGTCAACGCGGTGGCCCTGCTGTCGTACATGTACGCGCTGCAGCCGGCGGCGATCGAGTTGCACTACATCTGGGGCTCGCTGATCGCGTCGGTAGCGCTGTGGGGCCCGGGCAGCTGGTCCGTCGATGCCTGGCTGGCCTCGCGTCGTGCGCCCAGCCGGGTCTGAGCCGATGCGGGCGGCGCCAGGCGCCGCCCCGAGACAGGCTGCTTCGAACGCATCAAGGCCCCGTCCGCGGGGCGCAGGGCTCGACGCCGTCGAGCCAGCCCTCGCGCATCGCACGCTGCAGCCAGGCCGCGAAGTCCCAGTCCCCACCGGCGCTGCGCAAGGCGGCCGCCACGCTGGCGCCGCGCCTCAGCGCTCGCACCCAGCGGCGCTCCGCCGCCCCCAGGGGCTCGCATTGCACGCCTTCGGCGCCGCGCCAGGCCCAGGCGCACTGCGCGCCCTGCTCCAGCACGAGGCGCAGGCTCTCGCCGTCCACGTCGCTGCGACGATGCAGGTGCCACAGGCCGGCTACCGGCCAGCGCGAATCCAGCACCGCCGTCCCCGGCGCCAGGCGCAGACGCAACCGCGACGGATCACCGCCTGCCAGGGCCCGCAGATCGTTCTCGCCCAGGCGCCCGGCGTCGGCGTATTGCAGCTGCCACAGCGCCCAGTCCAGGCGCGCGCTGTCGCGTAACCAGGGCCACGGACGCAGCCGGCGCACGCGCCCCAGGTAGTCGGAAAATTCGGCTCCGACGGCGCCGA
>JAKBNS010000166.1 GCA_021830925.1 Pseudomonadota bacterium
GGCGGTGTCGACGGAAATGGCGCGCGCCGTGCTCGAACTCGAACTCGAGCAGGCCCTGCGCGAGGTGCTCGAGCCGCGACTCGCCGTGCTGCTGCGCGAGACCGCGGCCGAACTCGCGCAGCGCCTCCAGCCGCGCATGCACGAATGGCTGGACGAGCGCGGCGCGGGCGACTGACGCGGGGCGGCGTGCGGGGCCCGCAATGGCCCGTCGGAACTGGGGCCATATCCCCTCAAGCGTAACAAAGTCTTTCAAGCGGCGTGTAATGGGCAGCACTTCCGCCCAGCACCAACCGCCATGAACTCCAGTTCCGCCCATCGCGGACGCAGCCCGGACCGGGCCGCGGACCGCGCCCCCAGCGCCGCTCTCGGCATCCTGTTCGAACGCGCACGCGATCTCCCCGCCAGCGGCACGTCCGGCAACATGCCGCGCCGCAGGCTCGGCCGCGTCGCCGTCATCGCGAGCCTGGCCTGCCTGGCGGCATTCGCGAACCCCGGCTTCGCGCAGGACGCCACCGTGACCGTGCGCATCGGCAGCGCCGAACCCATGACCGGCGGTCTGGCCGCCGTGGGCATGGACAACACCAATGCCGTGCGCATGGCCATCGAGGAACTCAACCGCCGCGCCATGGTCATCGGCGGCAAGCGCGTGCTGTGGGAGCTCGACGCGCAGGACGACCAGGGCGACCCGCGGCAGGCCACGCAGGTGGCGCAGAAGTTCGTCGACGAGAAGGTCAACGGCGTCGTGGGCCATGCCAACAGCGGCAGCACCGGGCCCGCCGCGATCATCTACGCGCGCGCCGGCATTCCGCAGATCACCCCGGCGTCCACCGATCCCTCCATCGCCAGGCGTGGCCATGCGACGTTCTTCCGCATGATCGCCGACGACGAGGCGCAAAGCCGCAGCCTGGCCCGCTACGCAGCCGACACGCTGCATCTGCGCAGCGTGGTGGTGATCGACGACCGCACCGCCTACGGCCAGGGCCAGGCCGATGCCTTCGCCCGCGCGGCGAAGGACGCCGGCATGCGCGTGCTCGCCCGCGAATACACCAACGACAAGGCCACCGACTTCTCCGCCGTGCTAACGCGCATGCGCGGCCTGCGTCCGGACGCGCTGTTCTACGGCGGTCTGTACGGCCAGGGCGGCCCCTTGCTGCGCCAGATGCGGCGCCTGGGAATGGAAGCCCGCTACATCGGCGGCAACGGAAGCTGCATGCCGGCCATGGCGCAGACCGCCGGCGACGCCGTGAACGGTGCGCTGTGCGCCGAA
The DNA here is from genome assembly GCA_021830925.1 of Pseudomonadota bacterium. Lineage (GTDB taxonomy): Bacteria > Pseudomonadota > Gammaproteobacteria > Burkholderiales > Burkholderiaceae_C > Thiomonas_A. The sequence continues at coordinate 1,268 of JAKBNS010000166.1, forward strand.
AGCGGCCTGCCGCTGCATGCCATGCCGGACGGGGAAGCCTGGCTGAAGCGCTATCGCGCGCGTTTCGGCGTCGAGGACGTGCAGGCCTTCGCGCCCTACGCCTACGACGCCACCATGGTGCTGGCCGCGGCCATGGCCAAGGCCGGGTCGACCGAGCCGCGCAAGTACCTGCCGTACCTGCGGGACGTCGGCTACGACGGCGTGACCAAGCGCGACATCCGCTTCACCCCGCAGGGCAACCTGGTCGAGCCCTCGGTGACCATCGAGGAATTCCAGGATGGCCGGCAGAAAGTGCTGACCGCGCAGCAGGTGCGCTGAACCCGCGCGCCGCCGCGAGCGCCGGCACGAAGCCCCCACGCAACCACGAGGAGACAAGCATGAAACAGCCATTCAGCCGGATCCGGCGCGCCCATGCCCGGCTGCCGGGCGCCCTGTCCGGGATGCTCGCCGCTGGGCTGGCCGCCGCCTGGTCGCCGCAGGCGGCGGCCGGCACGATCACCGTGGTGTTCGGCGCCACCGCCGGCACCACCGGGCCGCGGGCCCTGGTGGGACAGGATTTCAACAACGGCGTGATCCTGGCCGTGGCCGACCTCAACGAGCGCAAAGTGCGCATCGGCAACGACGACGTGGTGTGGAAGGTGATGACCGAGGACGACCAGGCCGACCCGCGGCAGGCCGCCGTGGTGGCGCAGAAGTTCATCGATGCCAAGGTGGCCGGCGTGATCGGCCCCGATACCTCCGGCGGCGCCTACGCGGCCGAGCGCCTGCTCGACGCCGCATCGATTCCGATGATGATGGCCTCGGCCACCGACAGCCGCCTGGGCCGGGTGGGCTCCAAGACCTTTTTCCGCGTGATCTCCGACGACGCCTTGGTGTCGCGCGCGCTGGCCGACTACGCGAAGCAGGATCTGCACCTGGGCAGCGTCGCGCTGATCGACGACCGCACCGCCTTCGGCCAGGGGCTGGCCGATGCCTTCGCCCGTGACGCCGCCGCGCGCGGCATACGCGTGGTGGCCCGTGAATACACCACCGACAAGGCCAGCGACTTCTCCGCGGTGCTCACCCGCCTGCGCAGCCTGCGCCCCGAGGCGATCATGTTCGGCGGCGTGGTCACCCAGGCGGGTCTGATGGTGCGCCAGATGGACCGTTTCGGGCTCGACGTGCCGCTGCTTAGTGGCGACGCTGTCTGCGTGGCCGAACTGCCCAAGCTTGCCGGCGAATCGCTGCGCCACGTGGTGTGCGGCGACGGTCGCCTGCCGCTGGAGCGCACGCCGGGCGGCGTGGCGTGGAAGCAGCGCTACGAGCGCCGCTTCGGGCCGGACGCCTTCCAGGCCTATTCCCCGTACTCCTACGACGCCACGATGGTGTTGGCCCAGGCGATGCAGCGCGCCGGATCGGCCGATCCCGTGCGCTTCCTGCCCGCCTTGCGCGCCACCGATTACGACGGCATCACGCGCGAGCACCTGCGCTTCGAGCCCAACGGCGAGGTGGCCGATCCCCAGGTCACGATTTCCGTATATCGAGATGGAGTGAAAGTCCCCCTCAAGGTCCAGACCGTACGGCGCTGAGCGCCCGCGTCACGCGCCCGCGCGAGTCCCGCGGGCGCGTCGCGTCCAGCGTGGTGCATCGGCCCCGAAACGGGGCGGACAGTCCCGCCCGCGGGGCATGCCGCAGGCCGCGCCGCGCGTCACCCCCGCGTTTGCGGGCACAGTGGTGACCGGCAAACAACTGTCGGTGGAGTTCCCGTTTACTGGGGGCTCGGCATCTGTGTATAGTGGCCGCCGTTGGGTGTTCCCGACAGAATTGTGGCGTACACAATCGCGCCAAAAATCTTATAACCGGGAGGTTCGTTCACATGAAACGCAAGCACACAGTTATCGCCCTGTCCGTGGGCCTGGCCCTGGCCGGCGTCTATGGAAGCGCATTCGCCGCTGGCGATGTCACGGTCACCATCGGCTCCGCGGCCCCGATCTCGGGTCCGCAGGCCAGCTTCGGCCAGGACAACACCAATGGTGTTCGCATGGCCGTCAATGACCTGAACAAGGAGAACATCGTCATCGGCGGCAAGAAGGTGATCTGGAAGATCGACGCCCAGGACGACCAGGCCGACCCGAAGCAGGCCACCACGGTGGCGCAGAAGTTCGTCGACGAGAAGGCCAACGGGGTGGTGGGTCACCTGAACTCGGGTTGCACCTTCCCGGCCTCGCGCATCTATAACGAAGCGGGCATTCCGGTGATCACGCCGTCGTCGACGGATCCGAAGATCGCCGAGCAGGGCTTCAAGACCTTCTTCCGCATCATCGCCAACGACAACGCGCTGGGCGCGGGTCTGGCCAACTACGCCAAGCAGAACCTGAAGGCCAAGACGGTGGCGGTGATCGACGACCGCACGGCCTACGGCCAGGGCGTGGCCGACGTGTTCGCCAAGACGGCCAAGAAGGACGGCCTGAAGGTTCTGGACCGCGAGTACACGAACGACAAGGCGACCGACTTCTCGGCCATTCTGACCAAGATCAAGTCGCTGCACCCGGACGTGATCTTCTACGGCGGCATGTACAGCCAGGCCGGCCCGATGCTGCGTCAGATCCAGCAACTGGGCATCAAGGCGCACTTCATGGGCGGCGACGGCATTTGCGCGCCCGAGCTGGCCAAGCTGGCGGGCGACGCGGCCGACATCACGATCTGCGCCGAAGGCGGCTCGCCGATCGCGCAGATGCCTGGCGGTGTGGCGTGGAAGAAGCGCTACGACGCCGAGTTCGGCGCCGCGGCGTTCCAGATCTACTCGCCGTATTCCTACGATGGGACCATGGTGCTGGCCAAGGCCATGGAGAAGGCCAACTCGGTCGATCCCGCGAAGTACCTCAAGTTCATTCGCAACATCGACTACAACGGCGTGACCAAGAAGGACATCCACTTCGAGAAGGACGGCAACCTGGCCGACCCGACCATCACGCTGTCGGCCTTCGACCACGGCGCGAAGAAGGTGGTGGCCGTCGAACAGGTGAAGTGAGCGGCACCGAGGTGGCCGGCCCGCGGGCCGGTCCTGCCCGAGGCGAGTGATCGGCCGCGTGGGCCGAAGAGCGCGTGGTTGTCTGCCTTGCATCCCTCCGCCCGGCGCGAAGGGATGCCTTTTCCTGTGCGGTCCTGCAATGCAAACTTTCATACAGCAGTTGGTGAACGGCCTGGTGCTGGGCAGCATGTATGCCCTTGTCGCCCTGGGCTATACGATGGTCTACGGGATCGTCAACCTGATCAATTTCGCGCATGGCGACGTGATGATGGTCGGGG
>JAKBNS010000008.1 GCA_021830925.1 Pseudomonadota bacterium
TGCGCCGACGCGGCATTTCGCCGCCCGACTGGGGCAGCACGCCTTCGATGCCGGCACGCCGTTGACCGCCGGCACCTGGACCGCGGCGCGCGCCGGCGCGGCCTGCGCGCTGGCCGCCGCGCGCGAACTGCTGGCGGGCGGGCGCGCCGCCTTCGCGCTCACCCGCCCGCCCGGGCATCACGCCGGCCCCGACTACTTCGGCGGCTACTGTTTCCTGAACAACGCGGCGCTGGCCGCGCAGGCGCTGCGCGACGGCGGCTGCGAGCGCGTTGCCGTGCTGGACGTGGACTACCACCACGGCAACGGCACGCAGACCCTGTTCTATGAACGTGCCGACGTGCTGACCCTGTCCCTGCACGGCGATCCGGCCACCGAATACCCGTACTTCCTGGGTTTCGCCGACGAGCGCGGCGCGGGCGCCGGACAGGGCTTCAACCTCAACCTGCCGCTGCCCAGGGGCAGCGGATTCGAGGCCTGGAGCGAGGCGCTGGAGCGCGCGCTGGCCGAGTTGCGCGGTTTCGGGGCCCAGGCCCTGGTGGTGCCGATGGGCCTGGACACCTTCGTCGGCGATCCGATCAGCGGGTTCACGCTGCGCGGCGAGGATTTCCTGCGCATCGGCGAGCGCCTGGCGCGCATCGGGCTGCCGACCCTGTTCACCTTCGAGGGCGGCTACGCGGTGGCCGAACTCGGAGTCAACGCGGTGAACCTGCTGCAGGGCTTCGAGGCCGGCGCCGGGTCTTGAGCCGCCGCGCCGTGCCGGGCTCGCGCGCGGCGCAGGAGCGCGCGATGCGGGCACAATAGGGCGCATTGCGCCGCGTGCGCGCGCCGCCACCTTCCATGAGTCCGATCGCGTCTTCCCTGCTCGCCTTCAGCGCCGCGGCGCTGGTGCTCACCATCACCCCGGGCGTGGACACGGCCGTGGTGCTGCGCAGCGCCGCCGGCGCGGGGCGGCGGCGCGGTGTCGCGGCGGCGCTGGGCGTGGCCATGGGATGCCTGGCCTGGGGCCTGCTCGCCGCGGTCGGCCTGGCCGCGCTGCTGGCGGCCTCGTCGCGCGCCTACGATGCGCTGCGCCTGCTCGGTGCCGCCTACCTGGCCTGGCTGGGCCTGCGGCTGCTGCTGCGGCCGGGCCGCTCCTTCGCGCCGCGCGTGCCCGGCGACGCAGTCTCGCCGGGCCTGGCGGGAGACTGGCTGCGCGGACTGCTGACCAACCTGCTCAACCCCAAGGTCGGGGTGTTCTATGTGAGTTTCCTGCCCCAGTTCGTGCCCCATGGAGTGTGGGTGGGCGGGTTCCTGTTCCTGCTGGCCTGCGTGCACGTGGCGCTTTCGCTGGCCTGGTTCGCCGTGTTGATCGCGGCCACGGCGCCGATCGGGCGCTGGTTGTCCAGGCCGCGGGTGGCGCGGGCGCTCGACCGCTGCACCGGGCTGGTGTTGCTGGCCTTCGGTGCGCGGCTGGCAAGCTGACATTCCGGGAGAGACCTGCATGGCCTTGCGTTTCGAAGGAAGTTCCGAGTACGTCGCGACGGAGGATCTGAAGATCGCCGTCAACGCCGCCATCACGCTGCAGCGTCCCTTGCTCATCAAGGGCGAGCCGGGCACCGGCAAGACCATGCTGGCCGAGGAGGTGGCGCGCGCGCTGGACCTTCCGCTGCTGCAGTGGCACGTCAAGTCCACCACCAAGGCACAGCAGGGGCTGTACGAGTACGACGCGGTGTCGCGCCTGCGCGATTCGCAGCTGGGCGACGCGAAGGTGCACGACATCCGCAACTACATCGTGCAGGGCGTGCTGTGGCAGGCCTTCGAGCATGAAGGCCCCTGCGTGATCCTGATCGACGAGATCGACAAGGCCGACATCGAGTTCCCCAACGACCTGCTGCGCGAACTCGACCGCATGGAATTTCACTGCTACGAGACCCGCGAGACCGTGCGGGCGCGCCATCGGCCGTTGGTGTTCATCACCTCGAACAACGAGAAGGAACTGCCCGATGCCTTCCTGCGGCGCTGTTTTTTCCACTACATCCAGTTTCCCGATCGCGAGACCATGGCGCGCATCGTGGATGTGCATTTTCCAGGGCTGCGCAAGGAGCTCCTGACCGAGGCGCTGGAGGTGTTCTTCGGGCTGCGCGAGGTGCAGGGCCTGAAGAAGAAGCCTTCCACCTCGGAGCTGATCGACTGGCTCAAGCTGCTGGTGGCCGAGGACATCGGCCCCGAGGCGCTGCGCAGCCGGGACCACAAGGTGGTGGTGCCGCCGCTGCACGGGGCCCTGCTGAAGAACGAGCAGGACGTGCATCTGTTCGAGCGCCTGGTGTTCATGGCCCGCCACAATCGATGACGAACCAGCTTCAGGCCTGATCTTCGCCGGCTCCGCCCCATGCTGATCGATTTCTTCCTGCATCTGCGCGATAGCGGCCTGGCGGTGTCGACGCGCGAGTACCTGGGGCTGCTGGAGGCGCTGCGCGCGCGGGTGATCGGGCATTCGATCGAGGAGTTCTACGCGCTGTCGCGCGCCGCGCTGGTCAAGGACGAGTCGAACTACGACAAGTTCGACCGCGCCTTCGGGCAATACTTCCGCGGCATCCAGAACCTGCCGGGCCTGCAGGCCGAGATCCCGGAGGACTGGTTGCGCGCGTCGATGCGCAGGCACCTGTCGCCCGAGGACAAGGCGCGCCTGGAAAAGCTCGGCTGGGATCGGTTGATGGAGGAATTCCGCAAGCGCCTGGAAGAGCAGAAGGGGCGTCATGCGGGGGGCAGCCGCTGGATCGGCACCGGTGGCAGCAGTCCCTTCGGGCACGGCGGCTACCACCCGGAAGGCATCCGCGTGGGCGGCCCGTCGGCCGGCAACCGCAGCGCGGTGAAGGTGTGGGAGCGTCGCGAGTACGCCAATCTCGACGACCAGGTCGAACTGGGCACGCGCAACATCAAGCTCGCATTGCGCCGACTGCGGCGTTTCGCGCGCGAGGGCGCGCTCGACGAACTCGATCTCGACGGCACCGTGCTGGGAACCGCGCGCAACGCCGGCTGGCTGGACCTGCGCATGCGCGCGCAGCGCCACAACCGCGTCAAGGTGTTGCTCTTCCTCGACGTCGGCGGGTCGATGGACGAGCACATCCGCGTCTGCGAGGAATTGTTCTCGGCGGCGCGCGGCGAGTTCAAGCACCTGGAGCATTTCTATTTCCACAACTGCATCTACGAGCATGTGTGGAAGGACAACCGGCGGCGCCACGACCAGCGCCTGGACCTGCGCGAGCTGATGCACAAGTACGGCGAGGACTACAAGGTGGTGGTGGTCGGCGACGCGACCATGAGCCCCTACGAGATCCTGCAACCCGGCGGCGCGCTGGAATATGCCAACGAGGAGCCCGGCGCGACCTGGCTGCAGCGCCTGCTGCAGACCTGGCGCCACGCGGTGTGGCTCAACCCGACCCCGCCCAACCTGTGGCAGTACCACCATTCGATCGAGATCGTCCGTAGCATGTTCGGCTCACGCATGTTCCCGATGACCCTCGACGGACTCGCGCGCGCGATGCGCGAACTCAACAAGTGAACCAACCATCCCTGGAGCCGGCGCCGGCCGGCGCGCAGCATCCGCGCGATGCCCTTTTCGCCGCCGGCGAGGCGCCGGCGCAGTTGGCCGCCTGCGAACACTACGCCGGCAGCCGACGCCTGCTCGACAAGGCGCTGGCCCTGCAGGCCGAGATGGGCCCGGTGTTCGATCTCAGTGCCGACTGCGAGGATGGCGCCGCCAGCGGGCAGGAGGCCGAGCAGGCACGCATGGTGGCCGAAGTGGTGAACTCCCCGGCCAATCGCTTCGATCGCGTGGGCGTGCGCATCCACGCGCCTTCGCATGCCTGCTGGCGCGAGGACGTGCGGCGCATCGTCGGAGAGGCCGGCGCGCGCCTGGCCTACGTGACCATCCCGAAGGTCGCCAGCGAGCATGAGGTGCTGGAAGTGGTCGAGGCGGTGCAGGAGGCGGCGCGCCAGGGCGGGCGCCGCTCGGCGCTGCCGGTGCATGTGCTGATCGAGACCCACGGCGCGCTGCGCCGGGTGTGGGAGATCGCCGCGCTGGCGCAGGTGGAAACGCTGGATTTCGGCATCATGGACTGGGTCAGCGCGCACCGCGGCGCCATCGATGCGTGGGCCATGCACAGCCCGGGCCAGTTCGAGCACCGGCTGGTGGTGCGCGCCAAGGCCGAGATCGCATCGGCGGCGCTGGCCAACGGGCGCATGGCTGCGCACAACGTGTGCACCGAGCTGCGTGACCCCGAGGTCGTGCGTTCGGATGCGCTGCGCGCGCGGCGCGAGTTCGGTTTCCAGCGCATGTGGAGCATCCACCCGATGCAGATCGCCCCCATCGTCGAGGCCATGCGCCCGGAGTTCGACGAGGTGGAGCAGGCCGCGCAGATCCTGCTGGCCGCGCAGGCGCGTCAGTGGGGCCCCATCCAGCACGCGGGCCGGCTGCACGATCGCGCCTCCTACCGCTATTACTGGTCGCTGCTGGAGCGCGCACGCGCCACCGGTCAGACCCTGCCCGAGCCGGCGCTGCGCGCCTTCTTCCCCTGAATCCAGCGTGGAGGGCCGGCCCGCCCCAAGGCGGCTGCGCCCCCCCGGGGGGCGGCGAGCGTGGGGGCTCTTCTAATCCCAGCGCTCGGCGACGCGTGCTGCCAGGTCGACGGCGGGCGCGCCCGCCGCGAGGGGCCGCTCGGGCGGTGTCGGCGCTGCGGGCACGGTCTTCTCGTGCATGCGCGCGCGCACCGAGGCGTCGAGGAAACGGCTGGGCAGCGCGTACACGTGGGCGTCGCCGTAGCGCGCCTGCTGACCCACGAAGAATCGCTGCGGAACGAGGAGCTCGAGATGCTCCCGCGCGCGGGTCATCGCCACGTACAGCAGGCGCCGCTCCTCATCGAGCTGGCGCGTGTCGTCGCAGGCCAGGTCGGAGGGAATGCAGCCGTCGACCGCGTTGAGCACGTACACGGCCTTCCACTCCTGGCCCTTGGCCGAGTGCATGGTCGACAAGATCAGGTAGTCCTCGTCGCGATACGCGGGCCCAGCCAGGTCGCTGCCCATTTCCGGCGGGTCCAGCGTGAGCTCGGTGAGGAATCGCTCCGCGTTGCCGTAGGAGGCGGCGATGTGGGCCAGCTGGCGCAGGTCGGTCGCGCGGGCCGGCGCGTCGTCGTGCAGGCGCGGCAGCTGCGCTTCGTACCACGCGCAGGCCAGCTCGACCGGAGCCGGCCACGGGGGCTGGGCGTGCAGGCGAAGCCACAGCGCGAGCAGCGCGTCCCAGTCCTCGCGTGCCGCCGCGGGGGGGCGGAATGCGCGCAGCGCCTGCACCGGATCGGCGGCCGCCTGCAATGCGTCGAGCAGGCGGCGCGCCTGCGCCGGGCCGATGCCCGGCAGGAGTTGCGCCACGCGGAAGGCGGCCAGGCGGTGGCGCGGGTTGCCGGCCCAGCGCAGCAGGCTGAGCAGGTCCTTCACGTGCGCGGTGTCGATGAAGCGCAGGCCGCCGAACTTCACGAAGGGGATGCCGCGCCGGGCCAGTTCCAGTTCCAGCGGCGCGCTGTGCTGGGAGGCGCGGAACAGCACTGCCTGCTGGCGCAGGCGCAGTCCGCGCTCGCGCTGGCGCAGCACCTCGTCGGCCACGTGCGAGGCCTGCGCCGCCTCGTCGGCCACATGCACCAGCCCGGGCAGCAGGCTCGATGCGCGATCGGTCCACAGACGCTTCGCGTAACCCTCGGCGGCCTGCGCCATCAGGGTGTTGGCCGCGTCCAGGATGGGCTGGGTGCTGCGGTAGTTGCGGGTCAGCCCGAGCACCTTCGCGGCGTCCGGGTACTGGGCCGGGAAGTCCAGGATGTTGCGCACCTCGGCGGCGCGGAAGGAGTAGATGGACTGCGCGTCGTCGCCCACCGCGGTGACGCCGCGGCCGTCCGGCTTGAGCGCGCGCACGATGCGCGCCTGCAGGCGGTTGGTGTCCTGGTATTCGTCCACCAGCACGTGGTCGAAGCGGCTGCCCACGCTGGCGCTCAGCAGCGGCTCCGCCATGAGCTGGGCCCACCACAGCAGCAGATCGTCGAAATCCAGCACATGCTGGCGCAGCTTTTCCGCGGTGTAGGACTGGAACAGCAGGCGCAACTCGGCTTCATGCGCGGCGCACCAGGGAAACTGGGCGCGCAGCACGTCGCCCAGCGCCTCGCCGCTGTTGACGCAGCGCGAATGGATGGCCAGGCAGGTGGCCTTGAGGGGAAAGCGCGCCCGGCGGTCGCCCAGGCCCAGCGCGTGGCGCTGCAGGCCCAGCAGGTCCTCGGCGTCGCCGCGGTCGAGCACGCTGAAATCGGCCGCCAGCCCGATGCGCGGCGCGTACTCGCGCAACAGCCGGGCGGCCACCGAATGGAAGGTGCCGGCCCAGGGCAGCTGGGGTGGAGCCTGCGCGGCCGGCAGGCCCAGTGCGCGGTGCAGCGCCGCGCCCACGCGGCGTTGCAGATCCTGCGCGGCGCGGCGCGAGAAGCTGAGCAGCAACATGCGCTGCGCGTCGGCGCCGTCGAGCACCAGGCGGGCCACGCGCGCGGCCAGCGTGGTGGTCTTGCCCGAGCCGGCGCCGGCGATCAGCAGCAGCGCGGGCGCGGCTTGGCCCGCCGCGCCGTGCGCCACGGCGGCTCGCTGCTCCTCGTCGAGGCCGAACAGCTCGGCGCAGCAACCCACGGAATCGGCGACAGCGGACATGGAGGCAGCCCCACGGGGCACGATGCGTGAAACTGTTCAAGCATACAGCATGGAGGCGCCGCCGCGGACGATCGCGCTATGCTGCGTCCATGCCCTTCGCGCATGCCGGCGCACGCCGCGCAGACCCACGCCGAACTCCCATGAACCCTTGCCAAAGTCCATCCCCCGGCGCCGCCGAGGGCCTGCTGGAGTCGATGCGTCGGCGCAGCCAGACGGGGCCGCGTCACCTGGTCGAGCCGGGCCCAGACGAGGTCCAGCGCCGCCAGTTGTTCGAGGCCGCAGCGACCGCGCCGGACCACGGGCAGATCCTGCCGTGGCGCTTCGTGCTGATCCATGCCCAGGCGCGCGCGCGCCTGGGCATGGCCTTCGAGCAGGCCTTGCTCGAGCGCGACGCGCAGGCTGGCGACGACGAGCGCGGCCGCGCGCGCGAAAAGGCCTCGCGCGCGCCTTTCCTGGCGCTGGCCGTGGTGCGCGAAGGCGGCGACGCACAGGAGCACATCCGCGTGCACGAGCGCATGGTGAGCCTGGGCTGCGCCTTGCAGAACCTGTTGCTGATGGCGCATGCGCAGGGCTTCGGGGCCGGGCTGGTCAGCGGCCTGGCCATGGAAAGCCGCGCGCTGCGCGAGTTCTGCGCGCTGTCCAAGCATGAACGCGCGGTGTGTTTCGTGGCGGTGGGCACGGTGGCGCGCGGGCGCGAGCCGCGGCAAAGGCCCCCGTTGGAGCGCCTGGTCAGCGAACTGGCGCGCTGAGCGCGTCGATCCCGCGCCGACGCGACGGGCTCAACCGGCCAGGGCGCTCGCGCGCCTGATCCGCGAGGCCGGCCCGATGCCCGCATCGAGCTCGCCTTCGAGGCCCGGCCTGGCCGAGCGGCCCTGCAGTTCCACGCAGTTGCGACCCGCCTGCTTGGCGCGGTACATGGCCTCGTCGGCGCGGGCCAGCGCGCCGTCGATGTCGTCGTCCCCGGCTTCGAGCAGCGCCACGCCCACGCTCACGCTGGTCTGCAGGCGAAGCCCCTGGCAGCGCACGGCATGGTCGCACACGGCGCGGCGCACCCGTTCGGCCGTCTCCAGCGCTTCGGCGCCGCTCAGGCCCGGCAGCAGCGCGGCGAACTCCTCGCCGCCGATGCGCGCGAGCAGGTCCTGCTCGCGCAACACCGCGGCCATGCGTCCGGCGATCTGCTGCAGCACGATGTCACCCACCGCGTGGCCGTGGTTGTCGTTGATGGCCTTGAACAGATCCACGTCCAACGCCAGCAGCGCCAGCGGGGCCGGCGCGCATTGGCGCCGCGCATGGTCGGCGCGCACGAAAAAGCCCCGCCGGTTGTGCAGCGCGGTCAACGGATCGGTATGCGCCAGGCGCTTCAGCTCATGTTCCTGGCGCTTGCGATGGGTGATCTCCACCAGACTGGCCAGCACCGCCCGGCGCCCGTCGTAACGCAGCTTGCGCGCCGAGACCATGACGTCCAGCACGCGCCGGGAGGAGTCGCGCACGCGCATGTCCACGGGGCCGAAGGCCTCGTGGTGGGCCAGCGCCTGGGTCAGCATGTGACCGGTCTGCGTGTCGGCGTAGAAGTCGCGCGCCGATACCTGCGACGGATCGGGCAGCAATCTGCGGGGGTCGAGGAGGTCCAGCGCGGCGCGATTCAGGTGCAGCAGCTGGCCGCGGCGCTGTTCGGCCAGCACCAGCGGAACCGGGCTGGCCTCGAACAGGTTGCTCAGGTTCTGCTCGGCGCTCATGCGTTCGGCGACTTCCCACTGCAGGCGCCGGCGATCCAGCCAGGCGGTGCGCTGGGAACGGTTGGCATGCGTGGCCAGGCGCCAGCCGACGACGTTCACGAATCCCAGGATCATCACGAACAGCAGCACCGTGCGCGGCGGCGTGGGCACCAGGGTCAGCATCTGCACGATGGCAAGCAGTACCCAGGCCGGCATCATCCACAGCTGCAGCGGGCGCACCATGGGCGCATAGGTATAGATGATCAGGCAGGCCATGACCGCCGCGATGGCCTGGTAGGACGAGGCCGAGCCGTGAAACTGCACGACCGCGCGCTGGCCCAGCAACAGGGCCAGCTGGAACAGGGCCATCCAGTTGCGCAGGCGCCCCGGGGCGGCCGGCGAGCCCGAGCGCGTGACCCAGGCCAGGCGCAGGCCGATGCCCAGCACCAGCGCGCGCACCAGCAGCAGGGCGGTCCACGATGCGGTGGCGTCGGCCAGCAGGTAATCGGCCAGCGTGCCGGCGCCGAAGATCACGGCGCCCCACAGCGCCACGGCGTGGGCGCGCGGCGCCAGTTCCTCCCAGGTTCCGCCGATGAAGGCGTCCTCGTCGGATCGTGCGGGAAACAGTCCGTAGGCGCCCGGAACCGGGGCCTGCGCGGGTTCCTCGGAACCGGGGGCGGCGGGGCCGGCCATGCGCGGGCTTCAGCCCTGGCCGAAGTTGTCGGGCATCAGCACGGCCACCACCTCGCCGCGCGCGGTCGCCACGCCGCCGGCGTAGACCGTGGATTCCACGACGACCTTGCGGCCGCGGATCTCGCGCGCCTTGCCGCGCACCACCAGGGGCTCGCCCAGCGGGGTGGGGCGCAGGTAGTCCACGTGCAGCGAACCGGTGACGAAGCGCGGCGGCGTCCGGGCGCCGGGGCCGGACAGCGGCTGCTGGCTGGCCTCGGCCATCGCCGCGGCCGCGGTCGCGGTGGAATGACAGTCGATCAACGATGCGATCACGCCGCCGTAGACGAAACCGGGCACCGCGATGTGGCTGGGGTCGGGCAGGAACTCCGACACCGTCTGTTCTCCGTCCTGGAAGGTGCGGATGTGGTGCCCGTGCTCGTTGAGCCGGCCGCAGCCGTAGCAGTGCGCCAGGTGCTCGGGATAGAGGTCCTGGATGGCAGGCGTGGGCTGGTCGTCGGGCATGGCGCGGGGCGGGCGGGAAGGGCGTGCAGGACTGCACGCCCGCAAGTGTATGCAGCCAAGGGCCCTGACGGCAATCGCGTGACCCCTGCGCATGGCCGGATATTGTGCGGCCCCGGTCCGCCCCGGAGCGCCAAACGGGTGGGCTGCTCAGGCGAGCGGCCGCTGCGACGGTTCCACCAGCGCGCGCCGGTCGATGCGCGAGACGTCGTCCAGGCCGCAAAAAGCCATGGTCAGGTCGAGTTCGTTGCGGATCAGCTCCAGGCAGCGGCTCACGCCGGCCTCGCCCATGGCGCCCAGGCCGTAGAGGAAGGCGCGCCCGATCAGCGTGCCCTTGGCTCCCAGCGCCAGCGCCTTGAACACGTCCTGTCCGCTGCGGATGCCGCCGTCCAGCCAGACTTCCATGCGCGAGCCCACCGCGTCCACGATGGCCGGCAGCGCGGCGATCGAGCTGGGCGCGCCGTCGAGCTGGCGCCCGCCGTGGTTGGACACGATGAGCGCATCGGCGCCGCTGTCGGCCGCCAGGCGCGCGTCCTCGGCGTCCAGCACGCCCTTGACGATGAGCTTGCCGCCCCATTGGCGCTTGATCCACTCCACGTCCTTCCAGCTCAGGGTCGGGTCGAACTGCTGGCTGGTCCACGACGACAGGGAGCTGAGGTCGGTCACGCCGGTGGCATGTCCGACGATGTTGCCGAAGCTGCGCCGGCGCGTGCCCGCCATGCCCATCACCCAGCGCGGCTTGGTCGCCAGGTTCAGCAGGTTGCGCAACGTGGGCTTGGGCGGCGCCGACAGGCCGTTCTTCAGGTCCTTGTGGCGCTGGCCCAGGATCTGCAGGTCCAGCGTGAGCATCAGCGCCGAACAGCGCGCCGCCTTGGCACGCTCGATCAGGCGCTCGATGAAACCGCGGTCGCGCATCACGTACAGCTGGAACCAGAAGGGCGCGCGGGTGTGCGCGGCGATGTCCTCGATGGAGCAGATGCTCATGGTCGACAGCGTGAACGGCACGCCGAAGGCCTCGGCGGCACGCGCGGCGAGGATCTCGCCGTCGGCGTGCTGCATGCCGGTCAGTCCAGTGGGCGCCAGCGCCACCGGCATGGCCACGTCCTCGCCCAGCATGCGCGTGCGCAGGCTGCGGCGCTCGATGTCCACGGCCACGCGCTGGCGCAACAATATGCGTTGGAAGTCGTGTTCGTTGGCGCGGTAGGTGCTTTCGGTCCACGAACCCGAATCGGCGTAGTCGTAGAACATGCGCGGCACGCGTTTGCGCGCCAGCAGGCGCAGGTCTTCGACGCAGGTGATGACGCTCATCCTTGGCTCCGTGGAACCCGGCGCACGCGCCGGGGGGCATGTGCGGGCCGGTTACGCCTCGCTACGCCGCACTTTAGCAGCGCCGCGTAAAGGCTCGCCGCGCGACCACCGTCGCGCGCGAGCCTGGGCCGCGCGGATGGCCGGAATGTGCCCATTCATGTCGCGATGCAACATAGATTCTCCATTTGCGATGTACGGTTACAACCCCCGTCGGGCCTTGGTCCTACAGTGACCCCACGCTGGTGTGTCGCCGGCCCCGCGCACTTGCGGGGCGGCGCGCCCAGGCATCGAAGGAGTCGAACAACATGAGTTCGTATCGCACGCTGCGCCTGCATTCGCTGCCAGCACATTCCCATGTCGGCGAGCCCGAGAGCCAGCGGCCCGAGGGCATCACCATGGACCAGCCGGCGCCGTACGCCATGACCGACCTGCGGCGCGTGGCGGCGGTGGCCATCCACCCCGACGCCACGCTGGAGGCGGCGCAGCAGCGCATGGTGCATGCGCGGGTGCGCATGCTGCTGGTCACCGACTCGGGCGGCGAGTTGCTGGGCCTGGTCACCGCGCGCGACCTGATGGGCGAGACCCCCATCCGCGTGGCGGTGGAGGACGGTGTCGCGCGCGACCAGCTGGCGGTGCGCCGGGTGATGGTGCCGCGCGAGCGCATCCAGGTACTCGACTGGAGCGACGTGCAGCATGCCAGCATCGGCGACGTGGTGCACACGCTGCGCGAAAGCGGGCGCCAGCACGCCCTGGTGCTGGAGCAGGGCAAGCCGCCGCGGGTGTGCGGCATTTTCTCGGCCACGCACATCGGGCGCCTGCTCGGCGTGGCCATCGAGGCCAGCGACAAGCCGCAGAGTTTCGCCGAGGTCGAGCACCTGCTGGCCGCCACCTGAGGCGGCGCGGGCGCCGACGCGGCTCAGGCGGCGGCGCCCGACTCCGGCCAGGGGTACAGGCCGCGCACGCGCGCCATCAGGCGC
The DNA here is from genome assembly GCA_021830925.1 of Pseudomonadota bacterium. GTDB lineage: Bacteria > Pseudomonadota > Gammaproteobacteria > Burkholderiales > Burkholderiaceae_C > Thiomonas_A. The sequence goes on from JAKBNS010000008.1 coordinate 11,903, forward strand.
GTCAGGCCGAGCACCGCATCGATGGTCGGCGTGGGCAGCTCCATGCGGCCCGCGAGTTCCTGTACGGCACCGACGATGGCGTCGAGTTCCAGCGCCCGACCAGCTTCGAGATCCTGCAGCATCGAGGTCTTGAAGGCACCCAGGCGCATGGTGATCTGATTGCGTTCCTCGGGTGTCTGTTCGATCGGGCAGCCCAGGCGTTCGCCGAGCGCCCGGGCCTCGCGCATGGCGCTGTTGCAGAAGGCCAGTACCAGCGGGTCGCCGAGCATCTGCTCGATGGTCGCGCCGGTCAGCGCCGACACCGGGTTCATGGTCAGGTTGCCCCACAGCTTGTACCAGATGTCGCGGCGCACATCCTCCGAGTGCACGGTCTCGAAGCCCGCCAGCTGCAACACCGCGCACACCTGCTCGGCGCGCTGGCTGTGGCCTCCGCCGGGCTCGCCGATGATCAGGCGCGCCGGGCCGCGGTGAAGCGACAGTCCGGGTTCGGGCACCGAGGTGGTGGCGTGCACCACGCAGCCCAGCACGCGGCGCAGTTCGATCGCCGCGGCGATGCGTCCTCCCGGGTCGACGCTGCGCAGCGGCGTGGGGTCCAGCCCCGGCCGCGCCGCGCAGAACCACCACGGCACGCCGTTCATGGCCGGCATGACGATGGTGCTCTCGCCCAGCAGCGGCGCCAGGCCACTGGCCACTTCGCGCAGCGCGGGGCCCTTGACGGCCAGGATCACCAGATCCTGCTCGCCGAGTTCCTCGGCGTGTTCGACCACCCGCGCCGGCGCCTGCAGGACTTCGCCGGCGGTGTCGGCGCGCCAGCCGTGTTCGCGCAGCGCGCGCAGCGTCGCCCCGCGCGCCAGCACCGCGGGCTGGCAGCCGGCGCGGGCGGCCAGCCGCGCGCCGATCAGTCCGCCGATCGCGCCGGCGCCGATGATGCAGATCCTCATGCATGCCCTCCTGTTCGGTCCCGGTACGCACCGGGCTGGAAAGCATCCTAGGGCATGCGCGCGGGAGTCGCCGGGCGGTGCGCGACGCAAGCGTGCGCATGCTCGCGCCGCCTGCTACGCTGAAAGGTTGTCGAACCGCCTCTTTCGCCGCCTCGATGCACAACGCGCTGCTGCTGTTTCCCGATTTCGCGCTGATCGCGCTGGGCTACGCGCTGATGCACCTCACGCCGCTCGGACGCGAGGTGTGGAGCGGGGTCGAGCGCCTTGTCTACTACGTGCTCTTCCCGGCGCTGCTGTTCTCCACCAGTGTCGGGGCCACCTACACGCTGGCCTCGGCCTCGGCCCTGGTGCTGGCGGGCGTCGGCGCGCTGTCGGTGGGCATCGCGCTGGCCTGGTCCGCGCAGTGGCTGCGTGCGGACCCGGTGCGTACCTCCAGCGCGATGCAGTGCGCGTTTCGCTTCAATTCCTACATCGTGCTCGCGGTGGCCGCCAGCATCGGCGGTGCTTCCATGGTGTCGCGGGTCGGCGTGCTGATCGCCTTCGGCGTGCCCCTGTGCAATGCCGCGGCGGTGTGGGCGCTATCGCGCCACGGCGGGCGCAGCCTGTGGCGCGAGTTGCTGCGCAATCCCCTGCTGGTGTCCACCGCGGCCGGCCTGGTCGTGCACGCGCTGGGCCTGCACCTGCCGCAATTGGTGCAGCCGGTGTTCGACCGCCTGGGCGGAGCGTCCATCGCGCTGGGGCTGCTGACGGTGGGGGCCGGCCTGCGCCTGCAGGGCCTGCATCGCGACTGGGCCCTGTCGGGCTGGCTGCTGGCCATTCGCCACCTGTTGATCCCGCTGGCCGCGTGGGGCCTGGCGCTGGCCCTGGGGCTGGACTCCGCGCACGTGCTGGCGTTGCTGGTGTTCACCGCGGTGCCCACCGCGTCCAGCGCCTACGTGCTGGCCATGCGCATGGGCGGCGACGGGCCCTACGTGGCCGGCCTGGTGTCCTTGTCGACCTTGCTCGGCGCGTTGTCGCTGCCGCTGTTCCTCACGCTGGCGTCGCGCTGACGCCGGGTTGCAGCCGCGCGGTCTCGGCCAGCTTGACCAGTGCGTACAGGCTCTGGTTGGCCGGCGTGGCGATGCCCAGCGCGGCGCCGCGGCGCACGATCAGACCGTTGAGGTCGTCGATCTCGGTGGGCTTGCCGCGCGCCAGATCCTGCGCGGTGGACGACAGCTGGCCGGGCATGCTGCGCGCGATCTGTTCCACCGATGCGCGCGCACGCTGCGGGTCCAGCGCGCGGCCGTCGGCATGGGCCACCTCCAGCACTTCGCGCACCAGCTGCTCCTGCAACTCGCGGATGGGCGCCAGTGCCGCCATCGGTCCGTAGGGCTGCTGGGTCAAGGCGGAAATCGCGTTGTAGGCGCAGTTGACCAGCAGCTTGGCCCACAGTTCGTCCATCACGGCGTCCGAGACCTGCACCGGCACGCCGGCCGTGGCGAACAGCGCGGCGATGTCCTGCAGGCGCGCGCGCAGCGCCGGGTCGGCCGCCTCGCCGGGCGTGGCCGGGCCGATCACCAGTTCGCCGCGTCCGAAATGCCGCACCTCGCCAGGGCCGGGCATCGCCGTGGCCACGTAGACCGCGGTGGGCACCACCGGCTGGCGCACGTGGCGGGCGATCGCCGCCGGGTTCTCCACGCCGTTCTGCAGGCTCATCACCACGGCGCCGGGCGCGAGCAGCGGAGCCATGCGCCGCGCGAGTTCCTCGGTGTCGCGGGACTTCACGCACAGCAGCACCAGGTCGGCGCCACGTACCGCGTCGAGCTCGGTGCTGGCGGGAATCCTCAGGGTGAATTCCGCGTCGGATCGGTACACCTTCAGCCCGGAGGCCTCGATGGCTCGCACGTGGTCCGGACGCCCGATCAGCGTGACCGAATGGCCCGCCCGGGCGAGCATGGCGCCGAAATAGCTGCCGACCGATCCGGCGCCTACGACGGTGATGCGTGGGGTCGATGAAGTCATGGGCCAAAATCTAGCGGATTCCCCTGTGGGCTGCCGGGCGAGACCGGCCGGCGGCCCCGGCGAACGAGGCTAAATGCAACAAACGAAACGGGAGGTGACGAATGCCTCGTTGTCACGAGCCTTGCATGTTGTCCCCGAACAATCGCCCCGGCCCTCGCCCGGTGGCCCGGATGCACAAGGCCGCCGGCGAGATTCCTTGCCTCGTTTCGCTTCAGGGAGCCCTCCACATGTTGCGCAAGACCTTGCTCGCCACGTCCGTGATCGCTGCCGCGATCGCGGTCGGCGCCTCCGCCTCCACGGCCAGCGCCTCGCCGTTCCACGGCTACGACCACGACCACGACCACGACCATCACCACTTCGGCCTGCGCGCCGAGGCCTATCCGACGGCCACGCCGATCAAGCACATCGTGGTGCTGTTCAACGAGAACGTTTCCTTCGACCACTACTTCGCCACCTATCCGCAGGCGACGAACCCGAGCGGCGAGACGGCCTTCCACGCGCGCCGCGGAACCCCCCCGGTCAACGGCCTGAGCGGCGCGCTGCTCACCGACAACCCCAACGACACCAACACCGCCAACGGCAGCGGCGCGGCCAACCCCTTCCGGCTCGACCCCAGCCAGGCCGCGACCGCCGACCAGAACCACGCCTACACGCCCGAGCAGTTCGCCTACGACGGCGGCAAGGCCGACCTGTTTCCCAAGTACACCGGCCGCGGCACCACGGGCGCTGTGGGAGCCTTCGGCACCAACGGGCAGGTCATGGGCTACTACGACGGCAACACCGTGACGGCGCTGTGGAACTACGCCCAGCACTTCGCGATGAGCGACGACGCCTACACCGACACCTACGGCCCGTCCACCCCGGGCGCGCTGGAAGTCGTCTCGGGCCAGACCGACGGCGTGACCCTGGTGAAGACCACCAAGCAGCCGTTCACGCTGGCGGCGGGCTCCTACTACATCCAGGACGGCGCCGGCGGCTACGCGCTGATCAGCGACGTCGATCCCGCCTACGACGTGTGCTCCAGCCCCACCGACCAGATCCTGATGCAGGGCCGCAACATCGGCGACCTGCTCAACGCTCGCGACATCTCCTGGGGCGGCTTCATGGGCGGCTTCAACCTGAGCACGGTCAACACCAACGGCACCACCGGCTGCAAGCGCAGCTCGACCTCGAGCTACACCGGAACGACGGCCGACTACATCCCGCACCACAACTGGTTCCAGTACTTCCCGTCCACCGCCAACCCGACCCACGCGCGTCCGTCGTCGCTGCGGGCCATCGGCCATACCGACGAGCCGGGCACGCGCACGCCCGATCCGGCCAACCACGAGTACGGCCTGAACGACTTCTTCGCGGCGGTCAAGGCGGGCAACTTCCCGGCGGTCAGCTTCCTGAAGGCCCCGGCCTTCCAGGACGCGCATGCCGGTTACTCCGATCCGCTGGACGAGCAGGCCTTCGTGACCAAGGTGGTCAACTTCCTGCAGCAGCAGCCGCAATGGAAGGACACCGCGGTGATCGTCACCTATGACGATTCGGACGGCTGGTACGACCATGCCTTCGCCACGCCGACCAACCCGTCCTTCGACGCGCAGGCCGACCAGCTCGACGGCGCCGGCGTGTGCGGCAGCGGCACGCCGATGCCCGGCCTGAAGGGCAAGCCGGTCAACGGTCGCTGCGGCCCCGGCACGCGCATTCCGCTGATGGTGATCTCGCCGTGGGCGAAGACCAACTACGTGAGCCACACGCGCATCTCGCTGGCCTCGGTGACCCGTTTCATCGAGGACAACTGGCTGCATGGCGAGCGCCTGGGCGGAGGCTCCTTCGACGCCACCACCGGCAGCATCATGGACATGTTCAAGTTCGCCGGCGACCACGATGGCGACGACCATCGCTGGCACGACCACCACGGGCATGACCATCGCTGGCACGACCATGGCTTCGGAGGCCGTCTGAACCCGCCGCTGTTCCTGGATCCGACCACCGGCGCCGTGCTGCGTGGCGCGCCTGCCGGCAGCAACTCGCCGAGCTCGAGCTGATGGTCCGTCGCGCCTTGCTGATCGCGGCGACAGCCGCGTTCCTGACGGGCGCGGCCTGGACCGCGGAGGCGGCGGGCGCGACGCCCGCCGCCTCCGCGCCCCGGGCCCCGGTTGGAGCCGCTTCGCGGCCCGCGCCTGCGCTGGTGCTGCCGGACGGCGCCAACCCCCACCCGGTCCACCTCGTGCTGCCGCCGCGCAAGCCGCTGAGCGCGGTGGCCAGGCTCGGGCGTGAACTGTTCTTCGATCGCCGGCTTTCCGGCTCGGGGCGCGTGTCCTGCGCCTCCTGCCACAGCCCCGAGCATGCCTACGGCCCGCCCAATGCGCTGCCGGTGCAGATTGGCGGCTCGCGCATGAACAGATTCGGCGTGCGCGCGGTGCCCTCGCTCGAATACCTGTATCGCCAGCAGAATTTCAGCATCGGTCCCGACAACGAGGAAAACGAGACCATCACGCTGCAACAGCTGGTGCAACTGGGCAAGCAGGCCACGCGGGTGCGCAAGACCGCGCACGACACCGCGGCCACGGCCGCCAACCTGGTGCCCCAGGGAGGGCTGTTCTGGGACGGGCGCGTGAACACCCTGCAGCAGCAGGCCGACGGCCCGCTGTTCAACCCGCTGGAAATGGACGCCGGCAGCGTGGCCACGGTGGCCGCCAAGTTGCGCAGCGGGGGCTATGCCCGGGAGTTCCAGCAATTGTTCGGCCCCGGCATGATGGACAATGCGCAGTTCCTGGTGAGCGAGGCGCTGTTCGCGCTGGCGCGGTTCCAGATCGAGGACCCGAGCTTCCACCCCTTCACCAGCAAGTACGACGCATGGCTGCAGGGCAAGGCCCGATTCACCCCCACGCAGGCGCGCGGCTACGTCGCGTTCAACGATCCGCGCAAGGGCGATTGCGCCGCCTGCCATCTGGACCGGCCGGGCGCCGATGGCCAGCCGCCGCTGTTCAGCGACACCCAGTACGAGGCGCTCGGCGTGCCCCGCAATCCGGCGATCCCGGCCAACCGCGATCCGCACTACCACGACATGGGGCTATGCGGCCCCTACCGCACCGACCTGGCCCGGCAGACCCAGTACTGCGGCATGTTCCTCACCCCCACGCTGCGCAATGCCGCCACGCGCCACGTGTTCTTCCACAACGGCGTGTACCACTCGCTGGCCCGGGTGCTGGATTTCTACGACTTCCGCGACACGCGGCCGGCCCGCATCTACCCGGTGGTCGACGGCAAGGTCGACAAGTACGACGACCTGCCCGCGCGCTACCGCGCCAACGTCGATCACACCGATCCGCCCTTCGACCGCAAGGCGGGGCAACGCCCGGCGATGAGCGCGCGCGACATGCGCGACATCATCGCCTTCCTGAAGACCCTCAACGACGGCTGGCGGGGGGGGTGAGGGCCCCCTCCGTCGCCGGGCGCGAGCCCGGCTCCGTCCCCCCGAGGGGGACGCACCCCGCCTTGGGGCGGCCCTGCGGCGGGTGTGCTCTCGACAATGGGGAGCTGTCGCAATAGCCGCCGCT
>JAKBNS010000268.1 GCA_021830925.1 Pseudomonadota bacterium
ACGGTGCCCGCGCGCATCTGGCTGCCCGGCTGCTTGTCCACCGGCATGGGCTCGCCGCTGAGCATGGATTCGTCCACGTGCGAGGCGCCCTCGATCACCTCGCCGTCCACCGGAAGGCGCTCGCCGGGACGCACGACCACCTCGTCGCCCGGGCGCACCTGGCCGATGGGCACGTCGCGCTGCTCGCCGTCCACGCGCACCCGCGCATCGCGCGCCTGCAGGCGCGCCAGGGAGCGGATGGCCTGCGACGCGCGCCCCTTGGCGAGTTCCTCCAGGTACTTGCCGAACAGCACCGCGGCGATGACCACCGCCGCGGAGTCGAAATACACATGCCGGGACTGTGCCGGGAACCAGCCAGGCATCAGCAGCACCACCATGCTGTACAGCCACGAGACGCCCGCCCCGGTGGCTACCAGGGAATTCATGTCCGGCGCCAGGTGGCGCCATGCGATCCAGCCGCTGCGGAAGAACCTGCGCCCGGGGCCCACCACCACGACCGTGGCCAGCACCGCCTGCAACCAGTCCCCGAGCGAAAACCCCCATGCTGGCGGGACCAGGCCGTCCAGTGCCCGCGCGAAGGCCGGGAACAGCATGCCGCCCATCGAGACCACCGCCACCACGACGGCGAGCGCGGCCGCCAGCCAGGCATCGCGCCGCATGGAATGCACCTGCGCCTGCTTGTGCGCGTCGGCATCGGCCGCGGCACGCGCGGCGTCGGCGTCGCGCACCCGCGCGGCGTAGCCGGCCGCGGCTACCGCGTCGAGCATGGCCTGCGCCTGCGCGGTGGCCGGAAGGTAGCGCACAGCGGCCGTCTCGGCGGCCAGGTTGACGTCCGCCCGCAGCACGCCTGGCAAGGCGCGCAGCGCCGCCTCGACCCGGCCCACGCAGGACGCGCAGGTCATGCCCTGCACGTCCAGCACCAGATCGGCAGTGCGCGCACGGTAACCGCTGGCATCCACCGCGTCGACCAGCGCGGCGGCATCCAGGCGCGAAGCATCGAAGCGCACTTGCGCGCGTTCGGTAGCCAGGTTCACGCTGGCCTGGACTCCCGGCAGTGCGTTCAGCGCGGACTCGACACGGGAGCTGCAGGACGCGCAGGTCATGCCCTCCACGTCCAGCGCGAGTTCGCAGTTGGCGGCGTCAGGCACGACGGAGGCGGCCGGACGAGTCGCATCGACGGGAGCGTTCATGTGGGATCCTCCTCGGAGCACAGCGCGCCCAGAATGGGACATTCGCCGAGCGCGCCGTGCCCGGGGCAGGCCTCGATCAGCTGCTCCAGCCCTCCGCGCAGGCGTTGCAGGTCGGCCATGCGCTGCTCGATCTGGCGCAGACGCTGCTCGGCGATGCGGCGCACCTGCGCCATGTCGCCCTCGCCCTGGCGATGCAGGTCCAGCAATTGCCGGATCTCCGGCAAGGAAAAGCCCAGGGCCTGGGCACGCCGGATGAACCGAAGACGCCGCAGGGCCTGGTTGTCGTACAGACGGTAGTTGGACGGACTGCGCCGGCTGGGTTCGATCAACCCCAGACGCTCGTAATGGCGCAGGGTCTCGGTGGCCAGCTCGGCCCGCTGGGCCAGTTGTCCGATGGTGAAGTCGCTTTGCGCATGCATGGATCGAAGTCTACAGCCTGTTGTAAGGTTTAAACCTTGACCTCGCGCAAATCCCTTTCGGCCGCATGGCATACTTCGTCGGCGGCGATCTTCAGCCCGCCCCGGACCCTTGCCCTGCTCCCATGACCCTGCACACCTGGCTGCTCTACATCCTCACCGTTTGCGTGATTTCCGCGATTCCCGGTCCCAACATGCTGCTGGTGATGAGCCACGGCGCGCGCCACGGCCTGCGCCGATCCACGGCCACCATGGCCGGATGCCTGTGCGCACTGCTGCTGATGATGGGGGTATCGGCCGCCGGCCTGGGTGTGTTCCTCAAGGCCTGGCCCACGCTTTTCGACGCGCTGCGCCTGGCCGGCGCCGCCTACCTGGTGTGGCTGGGCGTGCGCACATGGCGCAGCGCGCGGCATGCCGGTGACGCCTCGACCGACGAATCGCCAGCCGATGGCCATGCGGCCGCGGAGCCCGCCGTGGCGCCCTTCGCGTTCGGACCGCGCAACCGCTGGGCTCTGTTCCGCAACGGATTCGCGGTGGCGAGCAGCAACCCCAAGGCCATCCTGTTCGCCGCCGCGCTGCTGCCCCAGTTCATCGACCCCACCGCGCGCGCACTGCCCCAGTTCGGCGCGCTGCTCGGCAGTTTCGCGGTGATCGAGTTGAGCTGGTACATGGTCTATGCCGGCAGCGGCGCCCAGCTCGGACGCTGGCTGCGCCGCGCCGGCGTGGCCCGCGCCTTCGCGCGGGTCACCGGCACCCTGTTCGTCGGTTTCGGCGCCGCGATGGCGCTGCTGCACGAGTAGGCCGCGGGCGGCGGAGGGCGCGGGGCCCGGTGCGGGGGTCAGCCCAGCGCCACCGAAGCCGCCGTCGCCCCCGGCACCGCAACGCGGAACTTCACCCCCTCGAGCAGCCGGTCCCACAACGCCACCGCCTGCTCCTCGCTGATCGCGCTGGTACGCGCTGCCCCGACCCGGTTGTTCCGCACCCGCGTGGACAGGCTGATGTCCAGATGCGCCGGGCGCGCCACGTTGCCGGTCTGGCCCACCAGTTGCCACTCGAAGCGCAACGCCTGGTCCCGGGTGGACCGGCTCAGCACCTCCTCGCCTTCCCACAGACCGTGCAGCGTGCGCTTGCCCCGGCGCAGGAAGGTGTAGGGATAGCCGCCGAGCAGGCCCAACACCCCCGCGTCGCGCTGCGCCAGCCGCACGCTCTCGAGCAGACCGATGCCGTTCGCTCCCTTGATGCTGGCGTTCTTGTTGCTCATCACCGAGAAGTGCACGTCGGGCATGCTGGGGAAGGCGAAGCCCGAGCTCATGATCTCCTGGAAGCGGTATGTGGGCTCGTGGATGAAGGCGCCCTCGATGCACACCCCCGGCTCGCGCGGAACCGACTTGCCGTCCCAGGCGCGCATGCCGCGCATGAGATCGGTCATGCGTTGGAAGAGATCTTCTGGGGCAATTTTTTCGTATGGTGATGCCAGCCCTTCGAAAAGGTAGAGAAATGAGCCAACCGGGGCAGCACCATCGAGTCGAATGACGCCCTTCTTCCTCTCGAAAGAATCGCCAAAGAACCAAAAGTACTGAGAACCCGCGACGGGCCCTTCCAGGATTTCCGAGCTCTTCTCGGCCCCTCCGGCACTCTCATCCTGTTCCTTTTTCCACCGAGCATTGAGCAGCTGGCCTACCCCCGCAAACTGAGACTTTGGAAACAGATCGAAACCTGCATCGATATCCTGAAATCCCATGATCTGCTCGGTCTCCGCCGGGAGCTCCACCGCGTAGCGACCAAAGCACATGTGCTTGGTTCGGGCATACAAGTTATTCAGTTGTGGGGCTGGCACTTTGGTCGTCGAGGTCATGTTGAGGGGCCTTGCGCAGGCGGTAAGGCATGCGAGCGCGGCGCCGGCAGCGCCACCGGATAGAAATCGCCTTCGGAAGTCGTCCATGGCAGGTCGGAATCAAGGATGGAGTTTCTGGTCCATGCGGACCAACGCGTACAGCGTCGCTGACAACACGTTGCCGATCTGGTAGCAGTCCTGATGCTCGTAGCCTGTCTGTTCCCACAGTTGGCCCTGTACCTGCACCTTGGCACCCGACCGCTCGGCGGGTACCGTGCCGTCTCCCGCGTCGCTTGGTGGCTCCAGCTTGAGCTCGAACTCCGCGTCGCCGCTGCGCACGCGAATCGTCCCCTTCGCATCGTCGCTTACCGGGGTCCAGTTGCAGGGATCCGGATCCGCAGACGAGGGTATCGGCTTGTCGCAAAACCACGTGACATTGCCCCAAGTCTTGTGCTCCCCATCATTCACGTAAGAAGCATGGCTGTTCTGCGGTGGACTTACCGAAACCAGTTGCGCGTGCACACGCGCTGCTGCGGCGATCCGTCTGGACGTGGCGTCAAAGGATGCCCGATTGAGGCGCTGCTTCGCCGGATTCACCCACTCCGGATTCACCACCCGCCACCAGCAGTCCGGGTCGCTGATGGCGCGCTGCACGTCCAGCACCTTCAGCTGCTCGCGGCCCTGCGCGTCGATCCAGCGCACGCGCAGCCAGTCGTCGCCGTAGGCCCCCGCCGGGAACAGCTCCAGCGGGCCGCTGGCGTTGGCCACCACCGGGACCATTTCTTCGGCTGTAGCGCCCAGGATGGGATTGACCAGCCACCCGGTGAAGAACCCTCCTTCGCCGGCCATGCCCGCGCGCATGCGTTTGTAGGTGGTGCCGGCGCCGTGCGTGGGCATGGCCCCGAAGCTCACGCCGCCGAGTTCCGCCGGGCTCAGCGCGCCCATGTCCGGGTGCATCAGCGCGCGCGCCACCAGTCCGCCCATGCTGTGGGTGTAGACCAGCACGTGGTCGCAACTCGCGCCCTGCGCCTGGCCGAGCTCGCGGTAATGCGCGATGAGCTCGC
>JAKBNS010000032.1 GCA_021830925.1 Pseudomonadota bacterium
CCGGGCTTTGCATCCAGCGGTCGAGATTTATACTCGGGCGCACTTCGGGGGACTCATGCATATCGTCGCGCTGCAAGCCTTTCGGGACAACTACATCTGGATGATCCACGACTCGCGCAGCGCGGTGGTGGTGGATCCGGGCGACGCCGGCCCCGTGCTCGCCGCCTGTGCTCCCGGCGGTCTGCCCGCCGCGGACGGCCGCGCGCCGCAGGGTCTGCAACTCGCGGGCATTCTAGTCACCCATCATCATCCCGATCACACCGGCGGCATCGCCGAGCTGCTGCGACACCGGGCGGTGCCCGTCTGGGGGCCGGCCGGCGAGGACATCGGCGGTGTGTCGCGCCAGGTGGGCGGCGGCGACAGCTTCGAGCTGGACGCGCCGCGCCTGCGCTTCGACGTTCTGGACGTTCCCGGACACACCCTGGGACACATCGCCTACCACTGCCCTTCCCTGGCCGTCGTGCTGTGCGGCGACACCCTGTTCTCGGCCGGATGCGGGCGTCTTTTCGAGGGCACGCCGGGCCAGATGCTGGAATCGCTGGAGCGCCTGGGGTCGTTGCCCGACAACACCCAGGTGCTTTGTGCGCATGAATACACCGTGAGCAACTTACAATTCGCACGCCGCGTGGAGCCGGGCAATGCCGACACCGAGGAATACGAGCGCTGGTGTCTGCGGCAGCGCAGCGAGCTTTTGCCGACCCTACCCAGTAGTATCGCGCGGGAGCGGCGGGTGAACCCCTTCCTGCGTTCGGACCAACCGGGCATCCGAGCGCAGTTGCGGGAGCATTTCGGGCGCGACCCCGTCGACCGGGTCGACGCCTTCGCGATGCTGCGGCAGTGGAAGAACGATTTTTGATCAATGCGAAGCCGACCCCCGGAGGGGTCGCAACGAGGGACACGGGATGCAGCGTTTGCGAGGAGTGAGGTTCTGGGCCCTGGCCGCGGTCGTCTTGATGGCCGCCGGTTGCGCCGCCCCCCCTCGCTCCCCGGTGTCGGCCTCGCTGGTCGCCCCGCAGGCGGGCGCCTCCGCGCCGATGCTGGCGGCGGCCGCCAGCTCTGCGGCCCCCCTGGCAGGCGCCAGCGCCGCCGCCGCCATCGCTCCCACGCCCGCCGCGAGTGCCGCCGTGGCCGCCGCCGAGCCCCAGTACACCGACATCTGGCAGCGCATCCGCGCCGGTTTCGGCATCCCCGACATGGACGGGCCGCACATGCAGCCCTACGTCCAGCAAGCCGTGCAGTGGTACACCACGCGCCCCGACTACGTGGCGCGCATGACCGAGCGCTCGCGCAAGTACCTGTACTACATCGTGCAGGAAGTGCAGCGCCGCAACATGCCCACCGAACTCGCGCTGCTGCCCTTCATCGAGAGCGCCTTCAACCCCGACGCGCTGTCCAGCGCGAAAGCCTCGGGCATGTGGCAGTTCATCCCCAGCACCGGCAAGCACTACAACCTGCGCCAGACCATGTTCCAGGACGGGCGGCGCGACGTCATGGCCTCCACCCGGGCCGCGCTGGACTACCTGACCAAGCTGCACGCCATGTTCGGCAACTGGCAACTGGCGCTGGCCGCCTACAACTGGGGTGAAGGCGGAGTGCAGCGCGCCATCGCGTACAACCAGGCGCACGGCCTCCCGGTGGACTATTCCCACCTGCGGATGCCCCAGGAAACGCGCAACTACTACCCCAAGCTGCAGGCGGTGAAGGACATCATCGAGCACCCGGACCAATACGGCATCACGCTGCCGTCGGTGCCCGACCACCCCTATTTCAAGCCGGTGACCATCACCCAGGACATCGACGTGTCGAAGGCCGCCCGCCTGGCCGGCATCTCGGTGGCGGATTTCCGCTCCCTCAACCCGGCATTCAAGAAACCGGTGATCCTGGCGGCCACCCACCCGCAGATCCTGCTGCCCTACGACAACGCCACCGAGTTCGAGCAGGCGCTGGCGGCGCACCAGGGCCCGCTGGCCCGCTGGACGGCCTACCGCGTCGAGCGCACCTCCTCGCCCGCCGCGCTGGCCGAGCACCTGCATCTGGCCGTGGCCACGCTGCGCGAGGTCAACGACATTCCCAGCCGCACCCTGATCAAGGCGGGCTCCACCGTGCTGGTGCCGCGCCCGCCCCAGGATGATGCCAACGTCAGCAAGCACGTGGCCGAGAACGCCGTGCTCACCCTGGCCCCGGTGGTGCCGCCGCTGCGACGCCTGCGCCTGTACGCGGGGCGCTTCGACACGCCGACCACGGTGGCGCGACGCTACGGCATCAGCGTCGCCGAGGTCGCGCGCTGGAACCACGTGCGCGAGAACGCGCGTTTCCGTCCCCACTCGATGGTGATCGTCTACACCCACGAGCTGCATCCGCACCGCGAACTGCGCCTGGCCGAGGCCCGCCGCGACCACGCGCGCGAACTGCGCCTGGCCGAGCAGCGGCGCCAGCGCGCGGTGCGCGTGGCGCAACACCGGCGTGGCGCCGGCAACACCGTGCGCGTGGCCACCCGTTCGCCGCACCGCCTGATCCGCGTCGCCGAGCGCTGAACGCCTGAAGGGGCGCGCCTCGCGCCCCGCTGTCGCCCTCCATGTCCGAATCCGTCCGCGAATACCTTCTCGACCTGCAGTCGCGCATCCTCGCCGCGCTCGAGCGCGCCGACGGACACGCCTTTCGCCGCGACGCCTGGAGCCGCCCGGCGGGCGGCCGTCTGGAAGGCGACGGCCTGAGCAGCGTGCTCGAGGAAGGCGCCCTGTTCGAACGCGCGGGCTGCAATTTCTCGGCCGTGCGCGGCGCCAGCCTGCCGCCTTCGGCGACCCAGCAGCGCGCGGATCTGGCGGGCGCACCCTTCACCGCCATGGGCGTGTCGCTGGTGCTGCATCCGCGCAACCCCTACGTGCCCACCGTGCACCTGAACGTGCGCCTGCTCAGCGTGCAGCGGCCGGGCAAGGAGCCGCTGAGCTGGTTCGGCGGCGGCATGGACCTGACCCCCTATTACGGTTTCGAGGAAGACGCGGCGCACTTCCACCGCAGCTGCAAGCAGGCGCTGGATGCCCTGGACCCCGGCTACTACCCGCGGTTCAAGGCCTGGTGCGACGAGTACTTCTTTCTCAAGCACCGAGCCGAGGCCCGAGGCATCGGCGGGATCTTTTTCGACGATTTCCACGCCGGCGGCTTCGAGGCCGGCTTCGCGCTGATGCGCGCCACCGGGGACGCCTTCCTCGACGCCTACCTGCCCATCGTGCAGCGGCGGCGCGACATGGCCTACGGGGAGCGTGAGCGCGAGTTCCAGGCGCTGCGGCGCGGGCGCTACGTGGAGTTCAACCTGGTGTGGGACCGCGGCACCCTGTTCGGCCTGCAATCGGGCGGGCGCACCGAATCCATCCTCATGTCCATGCCTCCGCAAGTGCGCTGGCGCTACGACTGGACGCCGGAACCGGGCTCGCCGGAAGCGCGCCTGACCGAGCACTTCCTGCCACCGCGCGACTGGGTCTGATCCGACGTGTCCTCCACCATCGGGCTGCTCGGCGGCAGCTTCGACCCCATCCATCTCGCGCACCTGGAACTGGCGCGCTGCGCCGCGCGCCAGCTCGAGCTGGACGAAGTCTGGCTGATCCCGGCCGGGCGTCCCTGGCAACGCGGTACGCTCGGCGCCGACGCCGGGCAGCGCGAGGAGATGGTGCGTCTGGCCGCGCAGGGTGAGCCGCGCCTGCGCGTGCTCGACCTGGAACTACGGCGCAGCGGACCCAGCTACACGGTCGACACCCTGCGCGAAGTGTGCGCGGCGCATCCCGGATCTCGCTTCGTGCTGCTTCTCGGGGCCGACCAGCTGGAGAATTTCTGCACCTGGAAGGACTGGCGCCAGATCGCGACGGCGGCGGACCTGGCCGCGGCCCCGCGCCCCGAGCACGAACTCCGCCCCGCCCCCGAGCTGCTGCAGGCGCTGGAGGCCGGCGGGCATCGTCTGCTGCACCTGCACATGCCCCCGCTGGCCGTGTCCGCCACCCTGGTGCGCGAACATGCGGCGCAGGGCCTCGACCTGCGCGGGCTCGTGCCGCCGGCCGTGGCAGACTATATTGAACGACATCACCTCTACCGAACCCACCCCGCCCCGCATGGACATCCGTAAACTGCAACGCATCATCGTCGACGCCCTGGAAGACGTGAAGGCCCAGGACATCCAGGTTTTCAACACGGAGACACTGACCAGCCTGTTCGACCGCGTGATCGTCGCCAGCGGCAGCTCCAACCGCCAGACCCGCGCGCTGGCGGCGAGCGTGCGCGACAAGGTGCGCGAAGCCGGCGGCACGGTGAAGAACCCGGAAGGCGCCGAGAGCGGCGAGTGGGTGCTCGTGGACTGCGGCGACGCGGTGGTGCACCTGATGCAGCCGGCCATCCGCGCCTATTACAAGCTCGAGGACATCTGGGGCGGCAAGAGCGTGCACCTGAAGGTGCGCCAGCCCCCCGAACCCCAGACCGGGGTGCGGGCGGCGGGCGC
>JAKBNS010000129.1 GCA_021830925.1 Pseudomonadota bacterium
CAGCACCGCGACCGCGCGCACGGCCGCGCCGCGCTGCGCGAAGGCGGGGCCGCTGACCACCGGAGACGCCGCGCGGACCCCCGGCAGGCCCTGCAGCACGCGCAGCACGCCGGCCCAGTTGTTGATGGAGCGCAGGCGCTGGGGACGCGCATCCACCGAGCGCAGGTCGATCGCGCCGCGGGGCGGTGGCGGCGCCAGGGGCAGCAGGTCGGGGGACGCCACGACGATGTGGGCCTGGGTGCCGAGGGTGCGCTGCACGATGTTGCCCTGCAGGCCGTCGACCAGCGCGGTGATGAACACGATGACCGCCGCGCCCACCGCAACCCCGCCGATGATCAGCAGGGTCTGCGCCTTGCCGTCGCGCAGGAAGTGGTAGGCGATGCGCCAGGACAGTCCCATGGTGTGGCTTCTCGCCTGGGGTGGGAAGCGCTCGGGCCGCGGCGTCTCAGCGGGATCCGCCGGTCGCCGCGCCGGTCGCCGCAGCGGAGGCCGGCGCGGCCGGCAGGCCCTGCAGGCGCGCACGCACGCGCTGGCCGGCGCGCACCGAGCGGTCCGCGATCACCACGTCTCCGTTGCGCAGTCCCTGCACCACCTGGCTGGCCACCAGTCCGCGCAGCCCAAGGCGCACCTCCTGCGCGCGGGCCTCGCCCCCGCGCAGCACCAGCACGCGGGCTTGCCGGCCCTCGGGCTCGCGCAGCGCGTCGTCCGGCACCACCAGCGCGTCGCGCAGCTGGGCCGTGCGCAGGTCGCAGGAGATGGTCATGTCCTGGCGCAGCCAGGCCGGCGGATCGGACACGCGCAGGCGCAGCTCGATGGTGCCGCTGCTGGTGTCGACCGCGGGGGCGATGAACACCAGGCTTGCGTCGAGCACGCGGTCGGGGTAGCCGTCGGTGATGCAGCGGGCCTGCTGTCCGACGGCCAGGTCGTGCAGGTTCTGCTCATCCACGGGAAGCGACACCTCGGTGTCGCCGGCGCGCGCCAGCGTGAACAGCACCTGGCCGGGCGTGATGGTGTCGCCCACCTCGACGTTGCGCGTGAGCACCTGGCCCGCCACCTCGGCGCGGATCTCGGAGCGCCGAGCGACCGCCTGCGCGGCGGCCTGCGCCGCCTGTAGCTGCAGTTGCACGGCGCCTCCCGGGCGCGCCGCGTCCCACGCGGCGCGCGCCGCGGCTTGTTGTTGCTGCGCCGCCTGTTCGGCCTGCTCGGCCTGTTCCAGGGCCTGTTGCGAAAGGGCGCCGCTGGGCGCCTGCGCGCGCGCACGCCGGGCCTGGGCTTGTGCCAGGCGCAGCGCGGAATCGGCGCTGCGCAGCGCGGCGAGGGCTTGCGGGCGGGTCTGTTGCAGCAGTTGACGCAGCGCGGCGCGCGCCTGCTCCAGCTGGGCTTGCGCCTGGTCGCTGCGCAGGCGCAGCAGCAGCTGGCCCGGCTCCACGTGCTGGCCGCGTTCCACCAGGCGTTGCAGCACGGTGCCGGTGACCTCGCTGGCCACGTTCACCCGCGAAGGCGTGATCACGCGCCCCGTGGCCACCACGTCCTGCACCAGCGGCTGCGCGTGCACGCGATACGCGCTCACGCGCGGGCCTTGCCAGTGCTGCAGCCCCCACCACGCCAGCAGGGCCAGCGCGAAGGCGAGGGGCAGCAGCCAGAGCAGGCGTCGGGGCACGGGGGGAGTATGCGGTGGACCTCGGCCCAGTGTACCCGAGCCCCAGCCGGCGACGCCCGGGAGCGCGGCGTCGCCGGGCGGCGTTCAGGCCGCGACGCGAAAGGCCAGCACCGGCAGGTCGTCCATGCGCAGCACCTCGGCTCGCACCGGGACGGGGCCGCGGTCGAACAGCCGCTGCAGGTCCTCGGGCGTGGGCAGGACACCGAGCACGATGGCCTGCACGATCGGTCCCTCCTGCAGGCGCAGGTGCCCGTAGACGTAGGGGGCGATGGCGGCGAAGCGGGGATGACAGGCCGGGGCGATGTTGTGCGAGGCGAACAGCAAGGTCGCGCGGCCGCTGAGTTCACGCGGCTGCACGTCCCAGCTGCCGCAGTGCTCGCAGCAGGTGGTGGGAGGAAAGCTCACGCGCCCGCAGGCGCCGCAGGCGCTGCCGAGAAAGGTGCCGGCGGCGAGGCCTTCGTAGTAGGCGCGGATGGCGCCGGGTCGTTGGGCAAGGTCTTGCATGTCACATGCTCCCGAGAACGACCACGGTGCCGATCATGGCGTAGCCGTGGGTGTGGATGACGCTGGTGCGCGGGGGCCTGGGAATCTGTCGAGCCCCCGCATGGCCGCGCATCTGCTGCACGGCCTCGTAGGTGTCCGAGCCCGCGCTCGCGGCCCAGGCGTGCCCGAAGGCATGGCGCCCGCCATGCGTGGACATGGGACGGTCGCCATCGAAACGCAGGCGCCCGTCCCGGGCCGCGGCGAGTCCCTTGCCGGATTCCAGGTAGCCCATCATCTCGGCCGTGCAGATGCTCGAGATGTGCGAGCAGTCGTGGGTGTGCAGGTAGTCGATGTCGGCGGCGCCGATGCCGGCCATCGCGAAGGCGGCGTCGGTGGCGCGTTTGTCGAATTCCCAGTAGGTGGGGTCCTCCCCGTACCAGGGCAGGTCGCTGTAGCTGATGCCGAAGCCCTTGAGCTCGACCGGAGCGGACTTGCCGCGCCCCGCGAGGTCGGCGCGCGTGAGCACCATGGCGGAGGCCCCGTCCGCTGTGGTCACCAGGCTGAGCAGACGCGAGGGCCAGGCCACGAAGGGGTTGTGCTGGGCCGATCGCCAGTACCCGTACGGGTCGGAAAAGCCCTCGCGGGCCGCGCGATCCTCGAGCGTTTCCTGGATGTTGGCCTTCGGGTTCATCGAGCCGTGCAGACGCCGCGTGCGGCACAGTTCGAACATGCCGCGGTCGAACTCCTCGATGGACAGGCCGTACTTGCGACAGTAGCCGAGCGCGACCAGGCCGTTGTAGGTGGAGAAGATGTCGTAGCCCTGGGGTACGCCGTAGGCCTGGTTGACCGCCATGTCGGTCCACAGCCAGGTCTGCTGGTGGGAGATGGCTTCGCGCTCGTAGGGACTGAAGTCCTTGACCTTGGTCCGCGTGGTCTCCAGCCCGTAGACCAGCACCGTGTCGTAGACGCCCGCCGCGATGGCCATCGCGGCCATGGCCGCGCCGACGTTGGTGGTCGAGCACTGCGCCTCGAAATGGACCCCGGCCTTGAACTGCGTGCCGGTCCATTTGGACAACTGCGTGTACGTGCCCGGCAGTTGCGAGCTGTGCGCCATGGCATTGCCGGCGAACACGGCGTCCACGTCCTGGCCGCCCACGCCTGCATCTTCCAGCGCCTCGCGGACGGCGCCCGCGAGCAGTTCCTGGAGGCTCAGGCCCCGCAGTTCGGGTGTGGCGAGCAAGTCGCCGAAACGCGAGCAGCCGACACCCGAGATCGCTACTCGTTCGCGTAATGCATTTCGCATGGCTTCATCTCCTCGCCCGAAGGGCGTGGAGGCTATGCGAGCACCGCGGGGAAAAAATTACCTTGACCGGGCGCAGTATCGACGGTCGATCGCCGGGCCCGCCGCGCCGGCTAAGGCTTCTCGGCCAGGGACGCCAGCGCGGGGGCGGTCATGGTGGGGGCGAACTCGATCACCTCGTAGTCGGCGAGCCGGGCCTGGGCGAAGGCGTCCGCGGCCAGGATGGCATCGAGTTCGGCGCGCTCCATGGGCGCGGCCAGGATCAGGCCGCCGACGCGCGGGCGTTGCGGGCCGGAAAGAAGGAAATGTCCCGCCGCGTACTGCTCGCGCAGCCAGGCGCGGTGGGCGTCGACGTGGCGGTCCATCTCGGACGGCGGGGCCTTGTAGTGCAGGATGACGGCGTACATGGACGGTTGCGTGGAGCTTTCAGGGGCACAGAGGACCGCGGGCTCAGGCCGGCGCCGAGGCCAGACGGATGCGGGTGATCTCGGAGGGCGCGCCGAAGCGCTTGGGCGGACCCCAGTAACCGGTTCCGCGGCTGACGTAGACCTGCAATCCGCCGACCCGGTGCAACCCGGCGGTGAAGGGCTGCTGCAGACCCACGAAATGGTTCCAGGGCCAGAACTGCCCGCCATGGGTATGCCCGCTGAGTTGCAGATCGAAGCCGGCGCGCGCGGCCTCGGCGGAACTGCGCGGCTGGTGCGCGAGCAGGATGCGCGGCAGGCCCTCGGGACTGGCCCGCAGGGCCTTGAAGGGGTCGCTGCGATGGGCGGGGTCGAAGGACTGCCCCTGCGGGTCGGTCACCCCGGCCAGCACGAGGCGCGCGCCCTCGTGGGCGAGCACGGCATGCTCGTTGAGCAGGCAGCGCAGGCCCAGGCGCTCGAACTCGGCCACCCATTCGGCGGCACCCGAGTAGTACTCATGGTTGCCGGTGACCAGCCATGCGCCATGGCGCGCCTTGAGTTCGCCCAGTGGCGCGGTGTGTTCGCGCAGGCGCTCGACCTGCCCGTCGACCACGTCTCCGGTGACGGCC
>JAKBNS010000214.1 GCA_021830925.1 Pseudomonadota bacterium
GTAGTGTTCGCGCACATCTCCTCGTCTCGACGACGGGGGGGCCCGCAGCGCGTGGGTCAGCAGTGCGCCGGCGGCCTCGCCGCGCCAGCCCACGCGTAGCGGGATGCGCGCCAGCCACGGCACCAGACGTGCCTTCAGGTTGTTGCCAAGCACGTAGGCTCGGGCGAAGTGCTCGCGGCGCAGCTCGCGCGCCAGGTCGTGGCGCGCGCGCAGGTCCAGCCGGCCATGCGCGAAGGGTGTTTCCACCACGCGTTCGATGCCGGGCATCGCGCGCAGCACCGCGGCCACGCCGGGCAGCCCCAGCGCGACCACGCGCTCGCCGCGCGCGGCCAGCAGCCCCACCAGGGGCTGCGCCATGACCGCATCACCGATCCACTGCGGCGCCACCAGCAGGCTGGGCGCGGCCGCCTGGGCGGCGTGTTCGCGCATCAATGTCCGTGCGCCACTTCGCCTTCGGCCAGGCGATAGCGCGTGCCGCAATAGGGGCAGGCGGTCTCGCCGTGGCTGATCTCCAGGAACACGCGCGGGTGCGCGCTCCACACCGGCATCGCCGGGTTGGGGCAGTAGGCGGGCAGGTCGGCGGCCTTGAGTTCGACCACCGGCATGTCGGGTTTGGGAATGGCGCTCATGGGCAGGGGTTCTCCACGCGGGTTCGGATGGGGCTCGGGAATCGAGGGCTCGGCAAACGCGGGCTCAGACCCGGGCCAGCCAGTCGGAGTACTTGGGATTGCGGCCGCCGACGATGTCGAAGAAGGCCTTCTGGATGCGCTCGGTCACCGGGCCGCGGCTGCCGGCGCCGATGCGCACGCCGTCGAGTTCGCGGATCGGCGTGATCTCCGCCGCGGTGCCGCTGAAGAAGGCTTCGTCGGCGATGTACACCTCGTCGCGCAGGATGCGCTTGCTCACCACCTGCACGCCCAGGTCCTCGCAGATCGAGAACACGGTGCGCCGGGTGATCCCGTTGAGCGCGCCCGACGAGGCATCGGGGGTGTAGACCACGCCGTCACGCACCACGAACACGTTCTCGCCGGCGCCCTCGCTCACGAAGCCCTGCGGGTCCAGCAGCAGCGCCTCGTCGTAGCCGTCGGCCGTGACCTCCAGGTTGGCCAGGATGCTGTTGGTGTAGTTGCTCACCGCCTTGGCGTTGCACATGGTGATGTTCACGTGGTGCCGGGTGTAGCTGCTGGTCTTCACGCGGATGCCCTTGGCCAGGCCTTCCTCGCCCAGATAGGCGCCCCAGGGCCAGGCCGCCACCATCAGGTGGATGGTGTTGCCGCGCGGGGAAACGCCCAGTTTCTTGTCCCCGATCCACACCAGCGGACGGATGTAGCAGGAGGAAAAACCGTTGGCGCGAACCACGTCCAGCTGGGCCTGCATCACCTGCTCGGGGGTGTAGGGAATCTCCATGCGCAGGATCTTGGCGCTGTCGAACAGGCGCTGGGTGTGCTCGCGCAGGCGGAAGATCGCCGTGCCCTGGCTGGTCTCGTAGGCGCGCACGCCCTCGAAGGCGCCGCAGCCGTAGTGCAGCGTGTGGGTCAGGACATGGATCTTGGCGTCGCGCCATTCGACGAGCTGACCGTCCATCCAGATTTTTCCGTCGCGGTCGGACATGGACGTGGGCGTCGGCAAGGCCATGAAAGTCTCCAGGATCGGGATTGAAACGCTCATTTTAAGACTCGCGCAATGGTTCGCGCCTCTGGTTGCGGGCACAATGATGCGGTTATCCGTCCAGGACGCTCCCGTCGCCATGTCCAGCCCGAGTCCCGTCAGCCGCCCCTATCGCTTCTCGATGCGCCAGTTCATGGCCATCGCCAGGCCCTACTGGGTATCCGAGGACAGGCGCATGGGTTGGCTGCTGCTGCTCAGCGTGCTGGCCATGAATCTGGCGATCGTGTGGATCAACGTGCGCCTGAACTTCTGGAACCGCGACTTCTACAACGCGCTGCAGGCGCACAACTACCCGACGTTCAAGCACCTGCTGCTGGTGTTCACCTTCCTGGCCTTCCTGTTCATCGTGCTCGCCGTGTATTCGCAGTACCTGCAGCAGATGCTGCAGATCCGCTGGCGGCGCTGGGTCACCGAGGTGTTCCTGCGCGACTGGCTCGACGGGGGCACGCATTACCGCATCGCGCTGCGCCGCGGCCAGGAGGACAACCCCGACCAGCGTATCGCCGACGACATCAACAGTTTCGTCAGCGGCACCCTCAACCTGTTCTTCGGGGTGATCTCCTCGGTGGTGACTCTGTTCTCCTTCCTGTTCGTGCTGTGGGGGCTGTCGGGCGCCTTCACCTTGTGGGGCGTGAGCATTCCCGGCTACATGGTGTGGGCGGCCCTGCTGTACGCGGGGGTCGGCAGCTGGCTGGCGCACAAGGTGGGCAAGCCGCTGATCCGCCTGAGTTTCGACCAGCAGCGCTACGAGGCGGATTTCCGCTTCGGCCTGGCGCGCACGCGCGAGCACAACGAAGGCATCGCGCTGTACCGCGGCGAGGCGCGTGAACTCGACGGCCATCGCGCGCGCTTCGCCAACGTCTGGGACAACTGGTGGGGCATCATGAAGCGCCAGAAGCTGTTCACCTGGTACAGCTCCTTCTACGGCCAGCTGGCCATCATCTTCCCCATCCTGGTCGCGGCGCCGCGCTACTTCGCCGGCCAGATCAAGCTCGGCGGACTGACCCAGACGGCGACCGCCTTCGGGCAGGTGCAGGGCTCGCTGTCCTTTTTCATCTCCTCCTACACCAGCATCGTCGGCTGGCTGGCCACGCTGCAGCGTCTGGCGACCTTCGTCGAGTCCATCGACCTGGCCAAGGCGCAGGTCCGCCTGCCGGAGCCCGCGCCGGCTCCGGTGCAGGAGACCGAGCAGGCATCCCGGCAGGCGCCGGGCGGTGTCGACCTGGGCGATCTGCGCATCGACGCGCCGGACGGCCGGGCGCTGGTGCAGGCGGCCGGCGAGCGCATCGAAGCCGGGCAGCACACGCTGATCATCGGAGCTTCCGGCCTGGGCAAGAGCACGCTGATGCGCTGGCTGGCCGGCATCTGGCCCTACGCCGAAGGCCGCGGCTGGCGTCTGCCCGCCGGGCGTGCGCTGTTCCTGCCGCAAAAGCCCTATCTGCCCCTCGGCACCCTGCGCGAGGCGCTGAGCTATCCGATGCCGGCCGCGGCCTTCGACGAGGCGCGTCTGCGCGAGGTGCTGCTGCTGGTGCACCTGCCGCAGCTGGTCGGCGCGCTGGACCTGGAGGACGGCTGGATGCAGCGCCTGTCCCCCGGCGAGCAGCAGCGCCTGGCGGTGGCCCGCGCGCTGCTGGCCGCGCCCGACTGGCTGTTCCTGGACGAGGCCACCAGCGCGCTGGACGCGCCGCTGGAGACCGAGATGTACCAGTTGCTGCTGCGCGAGCTGCCGCGCACCACGCTGGTCAGCGTTGCGCACCGCGTGGGCGTGGCGGCCTTCCACCGCCAGGTGTTCGAACTGCGCGCGGGCGAGGCGGGGCAGCCCGCGCGCCTGCTGGTGCGCCGCCCGGAGGAGCTGGAGCAGGTGCCGGCCTGAGCCGGCGCGCGCCGGCCGGGGTTCAGGCGCCGGGGTCCTGCAGCGTGCGCAGCAGTTCCAGCGCCTGGTCGATGCGCTGCACCGGGTACAGGGTCATGCCGTCGAGCTGCTCGGGGTTGTGGCGCGGCGCGTTGGCGGCCGGGATGATGGCGGCCGAGAAGCCCAGCTTGGCCGCCTCGCGCAGGCGCTCCTGGCCGCGCGGGGCGGGGCGGATCTCGCCGGCCAGTCCGACCTCGCCGAAGGCCACCAGTCCGCGCGGCAGCGCGCGGTTGCGCAGCGAGGACTGGATGGCCAGCAGCACCGCAAGGTCGGCCGCCGGCTCGGCGATGCGCACGCCGCCCACCGCGTTGACGAACACGTCCTGGTCGGCGCAGGAAACTCCGGCGTGGCGGTGCAGTACGGCCAGCAGCATGGCCAGGCGCGCCGGGTCCAGGCCCACGCTGAGACGGCGCGGACTGGGCGACGCCGCGTTGTCGGCCAGCGCCTGGATTTCCACCAGCAGCGGGCGGCTGCCTTCGAGCGTGGCCAGCACGCACGAGCCCGGCACCGGCGCGCCGTGGTGGGACAGGAAGATCGCCGACGGATTGGCCACGCCCTTGAGACCGCGCTCGGTCATCGCGAACACGCCGAGCTCGCCGACCCCGCCGTAGCGGTTCTTGATGGCGCGGATCAGGCGGTAGTTGCTGTGGGCGTCGCCCTCGAAGTACAGCACGGTGTCCACCATGTGCTCCAGCACCCGGGGACCGGCCAGCGCGCCTTCCTTGGTGACGTGTCCGACCAGCACGATGCAGGTGCCGGCGGTCTTGGCGTGGCGCGTGAGCTGCGCCGCGCATTCGCGCACCTGGGCCACCGAGCCGGGGGCCGAGGACAACTGCTCGGTGTAGACGGTCTGGATGGAGTCGATCACGCACACCGCCGGCTGTTCGGCGGCCAGGGCCTCGCCGACGCGCTCGAGCTGGATTTCCGCCATCAGGCGCACCTGCGCGCCCTGCAGGCCCAGGCGCTGCGCGCGCAGCCCGACCTGCGCCGCCGATTCCTCGCCGCTGACGTACAGCACGCGGGTGTGGCCGGCCAGCGCGGCCAGCACCTGCAGCAGCAGGGTCGACTTGCCGATGCCGGGGTCGCCGCCGAGCAGCACCACGCTGCCGGCCACCAGGCCGCCGCCCAGCACGCGGTCGAGTTCGCCGATGCCGCTGGGCATGTGCTGCTGGTCGGCCGCCGGCACCTGGGCCAGGTCCTGCACCGCCGAGCCCGGCGCCAGCGGGGCCGGCGCGGAGCGCGCGGCGCTCAGCGCGCCGGCGCGCGATGGCGCTGCCGTGCGCGTCTCCACCAGGCTGTTCCAGGCCCCGCAGTGCGGACAGCGGCCCAGCCACTGGGCGGACTGCCCGCCGCAGTCGCTGCACACGAAGGTGGTGCCCGAACGGGCCATCAGGCGACCTGCACCGGCACCCGGCGCGCCAGCGCGCACATCAGTTCGTAGCCCAGCGTGCCGCTGGGCTCGGCGACTTCGTCGATGCCCAGTTCGGCATCCAGGTGGCGTCCCCAGCAAAGCACGGGGCTGCCGACGTCGGCGGCGCGCCCGGCGGCGCGCACCGGATCGAGGTCCACCATCACCATGTCCATGGATACGCGCCCGATCAGACGCGTGCGCACGCCGTCGACCACGATCGGCGTGCCGGTGGGCGCGTGCCGCGGGTAGCCGTCGGCATAACCCACCGCGGCCACGCCGATGCGCATCGGGCGCTCGGCGCGGAAGGTCGCGCCGTAGCCGACCACCGCACCGGCTTCGACGGTCTGCACGCCGATGATGCGGGTGAGCAGGCTCATCGCCGGGCGCAGCTCCCAGCGTCGGGTGTCGGCATGCACGCCGGTCGGCGAGCCGCCGTACAGAGCGATACCCGGGCGTACCCAGTCGCCGAGTACGCCGGCGGCGACGTCCTCGCGCCGGCCACCCGGCTGCACGCCGTAGCGCAACAGCGCCGCCGAATTGCACAGGCTGCGTTCCCCGGGCAGACCATCCACCGCCGAATCGAAGCGCTCCACCGCGTGGGCGATGCCCGGCTCGCCGTCGGCCGTGGCGAAATGGGTCATGTGCGACACCGCGCCCACGGCCGGCAGATCCTGCAGGCGCTGCCAGGCCGCGCGGTACTGCGCGGGTGTGAAACCCAGGCGGTTCATGCCGCTGTTGAGCTTGAGGAACACGCGATGCGCACGCGGCTTGCTTCGCGACGCCAGCCAGTGGATCTGCGCGGTATCGTGCACCACGTGCCACAGGTTCAGGCGTTCGCAGGTGGCGAGGTCCTCGAGTCCGAAGCACCCCTCGAGCAGCAGGATGGGACCGCCCCAGCCCAGCGCGCGCAGGGTTTCCGCCTCGGCCAGGTCGAGCAGGGCGAAGCCGTCGGCCGCGCGCAGCGCCGGGAATACCCGCTCCACGCCGTGGCCGTAGGCGTTGGCCTTGACCACGGCCCAAACGCGCGCGCCGTCGGCGGCCGAGCGCGCTCGCGCCAGGTTGTGGCGCAGGGCTTCGAGGGTGATCGTGGCCTGGATCGGGCGGGGCATGGCGGGCCTCAGTGTAGTGCCTGGGACCGCGCGCGCAGCCGCACCCGCGCGCAGGTCCAGGCCATGGGCCCTGTGCTATAAACGGACGATTTGCGCGGGCACACCGCGCGCGGCGGGAATCGCGGGACGGAATGAAAAAAGGCTTCTACTGGATCATGGCCGCGCAGTTCTTCTCGTCGCTGGCCGACAACGCGCTGCTCATCGCCGCCATCGCGCTGCTGGTCCAGTTGAAGGCTCCGGGGTGGATGACCCCGCTGCTGAAATTCTTCTTCACGGTCTCCTACGTGATGCTGGCTCCCTTCGTGGGAGCCTTCGCGGATTCGCTGCAAAAGGGCCAGGTGATGCTGATCACCAACCTGGTCAAGCTGGCCGGTCTGCTGACCATGCTGTTCGGCGCGCACCCGCTGCTGGCCTACGCGGTGGTGGGCCTCGGAGCCGCGGCCTATTCGCCCGCCAAGTACGGCATCCTCACCGAGTTGCTGCCGCCGCAGCAACTGGTGGCGGCCAATGGCTGGATCGAGGGCACCACGGTGAGCTCGATCATCTTCGGCACGGTGCTCGGCGGCTTCCTGGTCAGTCGCGAGGCCGCCGGCTGGCTGTTGGCCACGGCTCCGCTGCAATGGCTGCACGTGCAGGGTCCCGCGGGAGCGGCGCTGGC
The DNA here is from genome assembly GCA_021830925.1 of Pseudomonadota bacterium. GTDB lineage: Bacteria > Pseudomonadota > Gammaproteobacteria > Burkholderiales > Burkholderiaceae_C > Thiomonas_A. Next base: position 6,759 of record JAKBNS010000214.1, read on the forward strand.
GATGATCTCGCTGGTGTACGTGGTGGCCGCGCTGTGCAACCTGCGCATTCCCGACACCGGCGCGCGTTATCCGCACCAGACCGCCAACCCGGCGCGCCAGCTGGTCGAGTTCGTGCACTGCATGCGTGTGCTGTGGACCGACAAGCTGGGGCAGATCTCGCTGGCGGTGACCACGCTGTTCTGGGGGGCCGGCGCGACCCTTCAATTCATCGTCATCAAGTGGGCCGAGGCCGCGCTGGGGCTGAACCTGAGCAACGCCGCGGCGCTGCAGGCCACCGTGGCCTTCGGGGTCGCGCTGGGCGCGGTGCTGGCCGCCACGCGCGTGCCGCTGAGGAACAGCCTGCGCGTGCTCCCGGTCGGGCTGGGCATGGGCGTGGTGTGCATGGTGGTGGCGTTGTACAGCCGCGCCGTGGTGCCGGACCTGGAGTTCGCCGTGGGCCGGCTGCAGGTGCCGCTGTATCTGTTGCTGGCCGGCGTGTTCATGGTGATGATCGGCGCCATGGCCGGCTATTTCGTCGTGCCCATGAACGCGCTGCTGCAGCACCGCGGCTACGTGCTGCTGTCGGCCGGGCATTCGATCGCGGTGCAGAATTTCAACGAGAACGTCAGCGTGCTGATCATGCTGGGCATGTATTCGTTGCTGATCAGCGTGAATCTCCCGGTGCGCGCAACGATGTTGCTGTTCGGGGTGTTCATCGTGCTCACCATGTGGCTGGTCATTCGCTGGAACGCGCGCAACATGCGTCAGCGCGACTGGACCAGGCTGATCGGCGAACCGCGCCACCCAGCCCCCTGACGGCCACCGCCGGGAGTCCGCCGCCATGATGCCCCTGCGCCTTGGGCCCTTGCTGCTGCCGAGCGCGCCGCTGTTGCTGCTGCTCGGCTGGTGGATCGCCGACCTGGTGGCGCGCCGTCTGGCGCGCGGCTCGGGGCCGCGGCCCGGGCCGGCGCTGCTGGGCGCCGCGCTCGCCGGGCTGCTGGTGGCGCGCGTCGTCTTCGTCCTGCGCTGGCGTTCCCAGTACCCCACGCTGGGTGCGGTGCTGGACGTGCGCGATCTGGGCTTCGAGCCCTGGGCGGGATGGCCGGCGGCGGCGCTGGTGCTGCTGGCCTGGGGCTGGCGGCGAGCGGCGCTGCGCCGCGCCCTGGCCGGCGGCCTGGCCACGGCCGCGCTGGTCGTGCTGGGCGGGCAGGCCTTGCTGAGCGCCCTGCAGCCGGCGCCGCGCATGCTGCCGCAGCTGAGCCTGCGCGATCTGCGCGGACACACGGTGGATCTGCGAAGCCTGCGCGGCCAGCCCCTGGTGATCAATCTGTGGGCTACCTGGTGTCCCCCGTGCCGGCGCGAACTGCCCATGCTGCTGGAGCAGGCCTCGATGCATCCGGGCGCGCGCATCGTGCTGGCCGACCAGGGCGATTCGCCGCAGGCGGTGCGGGCGCTGCTGCAATCGCTGGGCCATGCCGGTGCTCCCGGCGTGCTGCTGGACGGCACGCGCGCGCTGGCCGCCCATTACGAGGTGCCGGGCTATCCCACCACGCTGTTCATCCGGGCCGACGGCAGCCTGCAGCGCATGTACGTGGGCGAGATGTCCGCGGCCACGCTGCACCAGGGCATCCAGAGCCTGCGCGGAGCGAAGCCTTGACGCGGCGCGCACCCGCGCCGCCGGGGGCGCGTGCCGCCTGGCTCTCGGTGGGCGGGCTGGGGCTGAGCGCGCTGGTGTGGGGCGTCTCGTGGTGGCCGGTGCGCCATGCGCAGGCGCTCGGCGTACAGCCCCTGTGGACCACCGCGCTGGTGTACGCACCGGGGGCGCTGCTGGTGCTCGTGCTGCGCCCCGGCGCGCTGAGGCAGTGGCTGCGCAGCCCCGGGCTGCTGCTGGTGGCGCTGGCGGCCGGCTGCGCCAATGCCTGCTTCAACCTGGGGGTGGCGAACGGCGACGTGGTCCGCGTGGTGCTGCTGTTCTACCTGATGCCGGTGTGGGCCACGCTGCTGGCGCGCTGGCTGCTCGACGAGCGCATCGGCGCGGCCGGCTGGCTGCGCCTGGCGCTGGCGCTGGCCGGCGCCTTGATCGTGCTGTGGCCCGCCGGCGCGGGCCTGCCGCTGCCGCGCCAGGGTGCCGACTGGCTGGGCCTGGTCGGCGGCATGTTCTTCGCGCTGGACAACGTGATGCTGCGGCGCTGCGCGCACGCGTCCGAGTCGGCACGCATGCTGGCCATGTTCGGCGGCGGGTTGCTGTGCGGGGCCTTGCTGGCGTGGTTGCTGCAGGGCCTGGGCGCGGCGCCCGCGCTGCCGCCGTGGCGTGCCGCCTGGGGCTTGCCGGTGCTGCTGCTGGGCCTGGCGGTGGTGGCTGGCAGCTACGGCCTGCAATACGGTGCGGCGCGGCTGCCGGCGGCGCTGACCGCGGTGATCATGATGCTGGAGGTGGTGTTCGCCAGTCTCAGCTCGGCCTGGTTCGGAGCCGGCCGCCTGGACGCGCGGGCGTGGATCGGCGGCGGCTTGATCGGCGCGGGGGTGCTGCTGGGCGCCCTGGCCGAGGCAGCGGCCGAACGCCGCGCCGCCGCGCGGGACGGCGCGCCCGGCGCGAGGCACAATGTCGATCATGCTGCGGGCGCGACCGCGGCGCGTGGGAGCCACCGATGACTACCTCGATTCCGAGTTCCGACCCTGCCGCCGCCGCGGACACGGGGCCCGCCGCGACCGCCTTCGCGTTCAGCGCCCGCGACATCCAGGGGCGCGAGCAGTCGCTGCAGGCCTGGCGCGGCCAGGTGCTGCTGATCGTCAACACCGCCAGCGCCTGCGGCTTCACGCCCCAGTACGCCGGGCTGCAGGCCCTGCATCACGCCTACGGGCCGCGCGGCTTCACGGTGCTGGCCTTTCCCTGCAACCAGTTCGGCGCGCAGGAGCCGGGCAGCGCGGCGCAGATCGCAGCCTTCTGCGAGACCAACTATGGCGTGGAATTTCCCCTGTTCGACAAGATCGACGTCAACGGGGCCCACACCCACCCGCTGTGGCGCTGGCTGAAGGAGCAGGCCAGCGGGGTGCTGGGCACCGAGGCGATCAAATGGAACTTCACCAAGTTCCTGGTCGGTCGCGACGGCCAGGTGATCCGGCGCTACGCGCCGCAGACCCAGCCCGACGCGTTGCGCGGCGACATCGAGATGGCGCTGGCCGCTCCCGCCGACTGATCGGCGGTGTCGCGCGCGGCGGCCGGCGCATGGCGCTGCGGCCGGCCCCGCGCATGAGCGGCGATACCGCGTGTCCGCGCGGTCTCAGGACTCCTTGCCCGATTCCCGTGCGCGCAGCGCCACCAGGGGTTCGACACGCGGGGCGTCGAGCCTGGCGCGCTGCGCCGGTTCGGCAGGCAGCGGATCGACCTCGCGCAGGCTGCGCAGGCTGCGCACCGCGAGTTCCTGGTAGGTACGCGTGCCCTCGGCCTTCCAGGCGATTTCCTCGTCGCTGAGCGCGCGCTTGACCCGCGCCGGCATGCCCGCCACCAGGGTGCGGGGCGGAATCACCATGGCCGCCGGCACGAAGGCACAGGCGGCGACGATGGAGAACTCGCCCACCACGGCGTCGTCCATCACCACCGCGTTCATGCCCACCAGCGCGCCGCGCTGCACGATGCAACTGTGCAGCACCGCGCCGTGGCCGATGTGCCCGTCCGCGTGGACCACGGTGTCGTGCCCGGGGAATCCGTGCATCACGCAGGAGTCCTGCACGTTGCTGCCCCGGTGCAGCACGATGCGCCCGAAGTCGCCGCGCAGGCTCGCGCAGGGGCCGACGTAGCAGCCCGGGCCCACGATCACGTCGCCGATCAGGACCGCGCTGGGGTGCACGTAGGCGGACGGGTCCACCACCGGGACGACGCCGTCGATCGCATAGCAGGGCATGGGCAGGACCTCGATTCAGGGTTTTCCGGGGGGCGCGCGGCAGGCCTCGGCACTTGCCGCGGGGAAAGCTTCGAGCCTAATATTGACCGACCGGTTGGTCAATATTGCGATGCTCTGGCAGCGCCCGGCGCCGCGAGCTCCGGCCCTGCGGGCCGCTCGCCGAATCGGAATCCGACCCCGGCTTCCAAGGGGCGCCCGGTCCGTGCCGCGCGCCCGAGTTCAACGATGGTGCCTGATGACTGCTTCCGAGCTTCCCGTACTGCTTCGCGAGCGTGACGGCGGCGTGCTCACGCTGCGTCTGAACCGCCCGCAGGCGATGAATGCGTTGAATGGCGCGCTGTGCGAGGCGCTGCTGCGCGAACTCGACGCCGCCGCCGCCGATGCGCAGGTGCGCTGCGTCGTGCTGGCCGGCGCCGGGCGGGCTTTTTGCGCCGGGCAGGACCTTCGCGATCCGGCGGTGGCGCCGGATGGCGCGCCCAAGGACCTCGGCGAAGTGGTGGCCTCGCGCTATCGTCCGCTGGTGCTGCGCCTGCGCTCGATGCCCGTGCCCACGCTGGCTGCCGTGGGGGGCGTGGCCGCCGGTGCCGGCGCCGCGCTGGCCCTCCTGTGCGACCTGGTGCTGGCGCGGCGCAGCGCCTCCTTCGTGCAGGCCTTCGCGGCGATCGCCTTGATTCCCGACAGCGGCAGCACCTGGTTGTTGCCGCGTCTCGTGGGCCGCGCGCGCGCGCTGGGCCTGGCCATGCTGGGCGACAAGCTGCCGGCCGCGCAGGCCGAGGCCTGGGGCCTGATCTGGCGATGCGTGGACGATGAGGACTTCGAGGCCGAGACGGCGGCGCTGGCGGGGCGCCTGGCGGCCCAGCCCTCGCGCGCGCTGGCCCGCACCCGCGCGCTGCTCGACGCCGGGGCGTCCAGCGCGCTGGAGCAGGCGCTGGATGCCGAGGCGCAGGCCCAGCGCGACCTGGGCTTCGCGGCCGACTACGCCGAGGGCGTGGCCGGCTTCGCGCAAAAGCGTCCGCCGCGTTTCACCGACCGCTAGCAGGTTGCCCGGCCGCATGGTGCGCCGCCGCGAGGGCCGGGCGCGCCGCGCGGAAATGCCCGATTCATTCCTTCCCCGCCGACAGGAGTTCCGAATTGCACCCCTCCGAAACCGCCGATGATGCCACCGCCACGCGCGTGGCGCTGCGTGTGCGCGAGACCATGCTGGCCGACGACCACGCGTCGCGATCGCTGGGCATCGACATCGCCGAGGTGGCGCCCGGCAGGGCACTGGCGCGCATGCGGGTGCGCCGCGACATGCTCAACGGCTTCGGCATCTGCCACGGCGGGCTGATCACCACGCTGGCCGACACCGCCTTCGCCTATGCCTGCAACTCGGCCAACCACGTCACCGTGGCCGCCGGGGTCAGCGTGGACTTCGTCGCCCCGGCGCACGAGGGCGACGAGCTCAGCGCCGCCTGCGAGCAGCGCACCCAGCAGGCGCGCACCGGGGTGTACGACGTGGTCGTGCGCAACCAGCACGGGCACACCGTGGCGCTGATGCGCGGCCGCTCGCACCGCCTGAAGGGGCGTCAGGTGTTCGTCGACGGCGACGCCGCGCTGGGCTGAGAATTCCAGAACGAGGAGACATCCATGACCCAGGCCCGAAGCGCCGCAGGCGCAGAACTCGAAGCCATCGAGACCGCCAGCCGCGACGAGATCTCGGCGCTGCAGTTGCAGCGCCTGCGCTGGACCCTGCAACATGCCTACGACAACGTGGCGCACTATCGCCGCGCCTTCGACGCCAGGGGCGTGCATCCGCAGGACCTGAAAAGCCTGGAGGATCTGGCCCGCTTTCCCTTCACCGGAAAGTCCGATCTGCGCGACAACTACCCCTTCGGCATGTTCGCCGTGCCGCGCGAGCAGGTGGTGCGCGTGCACGCCTCGTCGGGCACCACCGGCAAGCCCACCGTGGTGGGCTACACGAAGGCGGACATCGACACCTGGGCCGATCTGGTGGCGCGCTCCATCCGCGCCGCCGGCGGCAAGCGGGGAGACATCGTGCACGTGGCCTACGGCTACGGCCTGTTCACCGGTGGGCTGGGCGCGCATTACGGCGCCGAGCGCCTGGGTTGCACGGTGATTCCCATGTCGGGCGGCCAGACCGAGAAGCAGGTGCAGCTGATCCGCGACTTCCGCCCCGACATCATCATGGTCACGCCCAGCTACATGCAGGTGATCGTCGAGGAATTCGCGCGCCAGGGACTGGACGCGCGCGAGTGCTCGCTGCGCGTGGGTATCTTCGGCGCCGAACCCTGGACCGAGGCGATGCGCTCGGAGATCGAGCACAAGGCGGGCATCCGCGCGGTGGACATCTACGGGCTCAGCGAGGTCATGGGTCCCGGCGTGGCCAGCGAGTGCGTGGAGACCCAGGACGGCCCGGTGATCTGGGAGGATCACTTCTACCCCGAGATCATCGATCCGGTCACCGGCGAGGTGCTGCCCGAGGGCAGCGAGGGCGAGCTGGTGTTCACCTCGCTGAGCAAGCAGGCCATGCCCATCGTGCGTTACCGCACGCGCGACCTGACGCGATTGCTGCCGCCCAGCGCGCGTGCCTTCCGGCGCATGGGCAAGATCGTCGGGCGCAGCGACGACATGCTCATCGTGCGCGGCGTGAACATGTTCCCCACGCAGGTGGAGGAGATCGTGCTGCAGCACGAGATGCTGTCGGGCCAGTACCAGATCCACCTCAGCCGCGACGGACACCTGGACAAGGTGGAGGTGCACTGCGAGGTGCAGCCCGAGCACGCGCAGGCCAGCGAGGCCCAGCGCGAGCAGGTGGCGCAGTGGGTGGCGCACCGCATCAAGACCCTGGTGGGCATCAGCACGCGCGTGGTCGTGCTGCCGCCGGACTCCATCGAGCGCACCCTCACCGGCAAGGCGCGGCGCGTGTTCGACCACCGCCCGCGCAGCGCCTGAGCCAGCCCGGACAAGCCGATGGCGCGAGGACGAGCCCCCCAGTACGACGAGCAGCGCGCGCTGATCCTGAGCCAGGCCGCGCGCCTGTTCGCGCAGCAAGGCTTCATGGCGACCTCGATGAACCAGGTCGCCGAGGCCTGCGGCCTGTCCAAGGCCGCGCTGTATCACTATTTCCGCGACAAGTACGCGCTGGTCGCGCACATCGCCGAGACCCACGTGCGGCAGTTGCTCGAGGTGGTGATGCGGGCGCAGGCCGATTGCGAGGAGCCGCGCGCGCTGCTGGCGCTGCTGATCCAGCGTTTCGTGCGCGAGTACGCCAGCGCGCAGGACGCGCACCGCGTGCTCACCGAGGACGTGCGCTTCCTGGCCGACGAGGACCGCCGGCGCATTCTCGACGTCGAGCGCGAGGTCGTGGCACGCTTCGCGCAGGCCATGCAAGCGCTGCGCCCCGAACTGGCCGGGCGCGAGCTGGACAAACCGCTGGCCATGCTGCTGTTCGGCATGATCAACTGGCTGTTCACCTGGTTCAAGCCCCGGCAGGGCCTGGACTACGAGCAGCTCGCGCCCATGGTCGCCGACCTGTTCCTGCACGGCATGCTCGACATGGGGCTGCCGGCCCCCGCGACGGGCGCTGCCGCGCCGCGCCGCGACTCCCGATCCACCGAACCGACGAGGACCCCGACATGAGCACCACTCCCCAGGCCTGGATCATCGACGCCTGCCGCACGCCCTTCGGACGCTACGGCGGCGCGCTGTCGGCGGTGCGCACCGACGACCTCGGCGCCGCGCCCATCGTCGCGCTGATGCAGCGCAACGCCCAGCTCGACTGGGGCGCGCTCGACGAGGTGGTGTACGGGTGCGCCAACCAGGCCGGCGAGGACAACCGCAACGTGGCCCGCATGGTGGCGCTGCTCGCCGGACTGCCGGTGCAGGTGGCCGGGCATACGGTGAACCGGCTGTGCGCCTCCGGGCTGGACGCGGTGGCGCAGGCGGCGCGGGCGATCCGCTGCGGCGAGGCCGACCTGGTGCTGGCCGGCGGCGTGGAGAGCATGTCGCGCGCTCCCTTCGTCATGGGCAAGGCCGAGAGCGCCTTCTCGCGCAGCGCGCGCATCGAGGACACGACCATCGGCTGGCGCTTCGTGAACCCGCGCATGAAGGCCCGCCACGGCATCGACTCCATGCCGGAGACGGCGGAGAACGTGGCCGAGGACTATCGCATCTCGCGCGCCGACCAGGATGCCTTCGCGCTGCGTTCGCAGCAGCGCTGCAAGGCGGCGCAGGACGCGGGCTTCTTCGCCGGAGAGATCATCCCGGTGAGCGTGCCGCGCGGGCGCGGCGAGAGCGTCGAGGTGTCGCAGGACGAGCATCCGCGTGCCGACACCACCGCCGAGCAACTGGCGCGGCTCAAGCCCGTGGTACGCGAGGGTGGCACGGTCACCGCCGGCAACGCCTCGGGAGTCAACGACGGCGCCTGCGCGCTGCTGCTGGCCTCCGACGCGGCGGTGCGTCGCTGGGGCCTGGTGCCGCGTGCGCGCGTGGTCGGCGCGGCCGCGGCCGGGGTGGAGCCGCGGGTCATGGGCATCGGTCCGGTGCCGGCGGTGCGCAAGCTGCTGCAGCGCACCGGCTGGGAGCTCGGCGGCGTCGACGCCATCGAGCTCAACGAGGCCTTCGCGTCGCAGTCGCTGGCGGTCTTGCGCGAACTGGGCCTGGCGGACGACGAGCCGCGGGTCAATCCCAACGGCGGCGCCATCGCCCTCGGGCATCCGCTGGGCGCCTCCGGCGCGCGCCTGGTGCTGACCGCGCTGCGCCAGCTGGAACGCAACGGCGGGCGCCGCGCGCTGGCCACCATGTGCGTGGGCGTGGGGCAGGGCGCCGCGCTGGCGCTGGAGCGTGCCTGAGCGCATCCGATCCCCCGAACGTCGCGGCGCGATGGCGCGCCGCGGGCATGAACCCGATCCAACCAGGTGAATCCACGATGAACGCTCCCATCCTGCAAAGCTACCTCGCCGGCCAGTGGTTCGGCTCCGAGCCGGCGCAGGCCCTGCTCGACGCATCCAGCGGCGCGGTGATCGCCCATACCCACGCCGGCCAGGGCGACTTCGAGGCCGCGCTGCACCATGCCCGCACCACCGGGGTGCGCGGCCTGCTGGCGCTCGACTTCCAGCAGCGAGCGGGCGCGCTCAAGGCGCTGGCGAAGTATTTGTCCGAGCACAAGGAAACGCTGTACGAGTGGTCGCTGTACACGGGCGCCACCCGCAACGACGGCTGGATCGACATCGAGGGGGGCATCGGCACCCTGTTCGCCTACGCCAGCATGGCCGCGCAGGAACTGCCTGCCGGCAACGTGGTGCACGAGGGCCCGGTGGTGCCGCTGGGCAAGCAGGGGCATTTCGCGGGCAGCCACATCCTGGTGCCGCGCGAGGGCGTCGCGGTGCATATCGACGCCTTCAACTTCCCCGTCTGGGGCCTGCTGGAGAAGTTCGCCCCCAGCTTCCTCGCCGGCATGCCCTGCATCGCCAAGCCGGCCACCGCCACCAGTTACCTGACCTGGGCCCTGGTGCGCCTGATGCTCGACTCCGGGCTGCTGCCCGAGGGCTGCCTGCAACTGGTGGTCGGTTCCACCGGCGACCTGCTGGACCGGCTGCAGGGCCAGGATGCGGTGACCTTCACCGGCTCTGCGGCCACCGCGGCCAAGCTGCGCGCCAACCCGGCGCTGCTGGCGCGCGGCGTGCCCTTCAACGCCGAGGCCGACTCGCTCAACAGTGCCATCCTGGCGCCCGACGTGGAGCAGGGCGACGCCGAGTTCGAGCTGTTCGCGCGCGAGGTGGTGCGGGAGATGCGGGTCAAGGCGGGCCAGAAGTGCACGGCCATCCGACGCATCCTGGTGCCGCGGCGCCACCTGGACGCGCTGACCGCCAACCTGGGCGCCAAGCTCGGCGCGCTGCGCATCGGCGATCCGCGCCTGCCCGAGGTGCAGATGGGGCCGCTGGCCAGCAAGGACCAGCAGCGCGACGTGGGCGAGGCGCTGGCCAGGCTGCGCGCCTGCTGCGACACCGTGTTCGACGGCAGCGTCCAGACCTCCTGGGCCGGCGTGGGGGCGGAGCAGGGCGCCTTCTTCGCGCCGACCTTGCTGTCCTGCGCGCGTCCGGCCGATGTCGCCGCGGTGCACGACGTCGAGGTGTTCGGTCCGGTCAGCACCCTGATGCCCTACGACGACCTGGACCAGGCGCTGGCGCTGGCCGCGCGCGGCCAGGGCAGCCTGGTGGCCACGCTGGCCACGCGCGACCCGCAGACCGCGGCGTTCGCCGTGCGTCGGGCCGCCGTGCATCACGGACGCATCCTGGTGCTCGACGAGCAGGCGGCGAAGGAATCCACCGGCCACGGCTCGCCGCTGCCCGCTCTCAAGCACGGCGGGCCCGGACGTGCCGGCGGCGGCGAGGAACTCGGCGGCATGCGCGCGGTGAAGCACTACCTGCAGCGCGCCGCCGTGCAGGGCTCGCCCACCATGCTGGCCGCGGTGGTCGGCGAATACGTGCGCGGAGCGCGGCGCATCGAGACCGAGGTGCACCCCTTCCGACGCCATTTCGAGGAGTTGCAGGTGGGCGAGTCGCTGCTCACGCACCGGCGCACGGTCACCGAGGCCGACATCGTGAATTTCGGCTGCCTGTCGGGGGATCATTTCTACATGCACTTCGACGACATCGCCGCGCGCCAGTCGCCCTTCGGACAACGCATCGCGCACGGCTATTTCGTGCTGTCGGCGGCGGCTGGCCTGTTCGTGTCTCCGGCGCCCGGGCCGGTGCTGGCCAACTACGGGCTGGACACCCTGCGCTTCGTCAAGCCGGTGCGCATCGGCGACACCATCCAGGCGCGCCTGACCTGCAAGCGCAAGATCGACCGTCGCAAGACCGATGCGCAAGGCCGCGGCCAGGGCGTGGTGGCCTGGGACGTGGAGGTGCGCAACCAGGAGGACGAACTGGTGGCCAGCTACGACATCCTGACCCTGGTGGCCAAGCACGACGAAGGGACTTCCTGACGCAGCCCCTGCGTTTGCGCCACAATGGGCATTTGGGCAGGGATCATGGGACACCGACTCAGCGCCATCACCACCCGCACCGGCGACTCCGGCACCACCGGGCTGGGCGACGGCTCGCGTTGCTCCAAGGCCGCGCCGCGCGTCGACGCGCTGGGCGAGGTCGACGAGCTCAATGCCCACCTCGGGCTGCTGTTGTGCGAGCCGGTGCCCGAGGAACTGCGCGGCCTGTTGCTGCGCGTGCAGCAGGATCTGTTCAACCTGGGCGGCGAACTGGCCGTGCCGGGCATGAGCCTGCTGGACCAGGCCGCGCTGGAGCGTCTGGACCAGGCCATCGCCGCGCACAACGCGGCGCTGCCCCCGCTGCGCGAATTCATCCTCCCCGGCGGGAGCCGGGCCGCCGCGCAGGCCCACGTGTGCCGCACCGTGGCGCGCCGGGCCGAGCGCAGCCTGGTGCGCCTGCGCGAACACGAGCCCGACGGCGCGGAAGGTCTGGCGCTGGCGCTGCGCCTGCTGAATCGCCTGTCGGACCTGTTGTTCGTGCTCGCGCGCCTGCTCAACGAGCCCGGCGCCGAGACGTTCTGGGACCATCAG
>JAKBNS010000138.1 GCA_021830925.1 Pseudomonadota bacterium
GCCCGCAGCGCCTGCGCCCGAAGGGTTGGCGCAGAATCGGGCGCTGGCCGCACCCCGGATCTTGCGCGGGCGCCCAGCCCGCGCTGCGATCCGGCGCACGCCCATCATCCCGATTCTGCGCCAACGCAACCCCCTCCGGTATTTCAACAGCCTGTTAGGCGGTATTGTCGCTCGATCGGGCGTGGCGACGGGCATCCGGCGCTGGCGACTAGAATGGCTGTTTTGCGTCCAGGCCGTAGGGGTCCGAGCCCCTGGCGCGAGGCGGTCGCCGCCCTGCGTGGCCGCCCATGCCCAGATCCATGCCCGCCACCTTCCTGACCCGCCTGTTCGGCAGCCGCAATGAACGCCTGCTGCGCCAGTATCGGCGCAACGTGCAGCGCATCAATGCGCTGGAGCCGCAATTCGAGAAGCTCAGCGACGAGCAGTTGCGCGCCAAGACGGTCGAGTTCCGCGAGCGCGTGGCCGCCGGCACCACCCTGGACGAGATCCTGTGCGAAGCCTTCGCCGTGGTGCGCGAGGGCGGCAAGCGCGCGCTGAAGATGCGCCACTTCGACGTGCAGATGATCGGCGGCATGGCGCTGCATGCGGGCAAGATCGCCGAGATGCGCACCGGCGAGGGCAAGACGCTGGTGGGAACCCTGGCGGTGTACCTGAACGCGCTGTCCGCCAAGGGCGTGCACGTGGTGACGGTGAACGACTACCTGGCGCAGCGCGACGCCGAGTGGATGGGGCGGCTGTACCGCTTTCTCGGGTTGAGCGTGGGCATCAACCTGCCCAACCTGTCCCGCGAGGACAAGCAGGCCGCCTACGCGGCCGACGTCACCTACGGCACGAACAACGAATACGGCTTCGACTACCTGCGCGACAACATGGTGTTCGAGCCGGTCGAGCGCGTGCAGCGCGGGCTGAATTACGCGCTGATCGACGAGGTCGACTCGATTCTCATCGACGAGGCGCGCACCCCGCTGATCATCTCCGGCCAGGCCGAGGACAACACCGAGCTGTACGCGAAGCTCAACGGGGTGGTGCCGCTGCTGGACCGCCAGATCGGCGAGGAAGACCCGATCACCGGCCAGGGCGTGGAAAAGCCCGGCGATTTCACGGTGGACGAAAAGAGCCACCAGGTCTACCTGACCGAGTCGGGCCACGAGAAGGCCGAGGAGATTCTCGGCCGCATGGGCCTGATCCCGCCGGGAAGCACCCTGTACGACGCGGCCAACATCGCGCTGGTGCACCACCTCTACGCGGCGCTGCGTGCCCACAACCTGTACCACCGCGACCAGCACTACGTGGTGCAAGGCGGCGAGGTGGTGATCGTCGACGAGTTCACCGGGCGCATCATGGCCGGGCGGCGCTGGTCCGACGGCCTGCACCAGGCGGTGGAGGCCAAGGAAGGCGTGGCGGTGCAGAGCGAGAACCAGACGCTGGCGTCGATCACCTTCCAGAACTATTTCCGCATGTACGCCAAGCTGGCGGGCATGACCGGCACGGCCGACACCGAGGCCTACGAATTCCAGGAGATCTACAACCTGGAGACCGTGGTCATCCCGACCAACCGCCCGAGCCAGCGCAAGGACCACCAGGACAAGGTGTACAAGAGCGCCGCCGAGCGCGACCGCGCGGTGGTCGAGGACATCAAGGACTGCTATTCCCGCGGCCAGCCGGTGCTGGTGGGTACCGGCTCCATCGAGGCCAGCGAGCACCTGGCGCAGATGCTGACCGACGAGAAGCTTCCGCACCAGGTGCTCAACGCCAAGCAGCACGCACGCGAGGCCGAGATCGTCGCGCAGGCGGGGCGCCCGGGCATGATCACCATCGCCACCAACATGGCGGGCCGCGGCACCGACATCGTGCTCGGCGGCAACGTCGAGAAGCAGTGCGAGTTCATCGTCGCCGACGAGAACCTGGACGACGAGGAGAAGCAGCGCCGCGTGACCGCGCTGCGCTCCGAATGGCAGTCGCTGCACGACCATGCGATCGCGCAGGGCGGGCTGCACATCGTCGGTACCGAGCGCAGCGAGTCGCGCCGCGTGGACAACCAGTTGCGCGGCCGATCCGGGCGCCAGGGCGACCCGGGTTCCTCGCGCTTTTACCTGTCGCTGGACGACCCGTTGATGCGCATTTTCGCGGGCGACCGCGTGCGCGGCATCATGGAGCGCCTGAAGATGCCCGAGGGCGAGGCGATCGAAGCCGGCATGGTCACGCGCGCCATCGAGTCCGCGCAGCGGAAGGTGGAGGCGCGCAATTTCGACATTCGCAAGCAGCTGCTGGAATACGACGACGTGTCCAACGAGCAGCGCAAGATCCTGTACCAGCAGCGCAATGCCATCCTGGACAGCCAGGAGGTCGCCGAGCAGGTCGCCGACCTGCGCGCGGGCAGCGTGACCGATCTGGTCCACACCTACGTGCCCGAGCAGAGCATGGAGGAGCAGTGGGACGTGCCGGCGCTGGAGCGCGCGCTGCGCGAGGAACTGCAGATCGACATCGAGCTCAAGGCGTGGATCGAGGCCGACCAGACGGTCACCGACGAAAACGTGCTGGAGCGGGTGCTGGGCGAGGTGAACACGCGCTACCAGGCCAAGGTGGATCTGGTGGGCGTCCCCAATTTCGCCGGTTTCGAGCGCATGGTGCTGCTGCAGTCGCTGGACCAGCACTGGCGCGAGCATCTGGCCGCGCTGGACTACCTGCGCCAGGGCATCCATCTGCGGGGCTACGCGCAAAAGCAGCCCAAGCAGGAGTACAAGCGCGAAGCCTTCGAACTGTTCGGGCAGATGCTCGACGCGGTGAAGAACGAGGTCACGCGCACCCTGATGACCGTGCAGGTGCAGACCCAGGAGCAGGCGCAAAGCGCCGCCGAGACCATCGAGCAGCGCGCTCAGAGCCTGCACAACCTGGCCTTCCAGCACCCGGAGGCGATGGGCGGCATGCTGGAGGCCGACGACGCCGACGCCCAGGCCCGGGCCGAGGCGGTGATCGCCGCGGCGGCCGCGCCCGGGGTGCAGCAGGTGGTGAACGCGCTGCCCAAGGTGGGGCGCAACGACCCCTGTCCCTGCGGCAGCGGCAAGAAGTACAAGCAATGCCACGGCAGGTTGTCGTGAGCGTGCCCATCATCCAGATTTGCACGGAGGGACGGCGATGGCCGTGAATCTGCAGGCACCCGATCCGGCCTCGCTGCACGCGGTGGCCGGTGTGCGTATCGGCGTCGCCGAGGCCGGCATCCGCAAGGCCGGGCGGCGCGACCTGACCTTGCTGGCCTTCGACGCCGGCACCCGCGTGGCCGGGGTGTTCACGCGCAACCGCTTCTGCGCGGCCCCGGTGCAGGTGTGCCGCGAGCACCTGGGCGAGGCGCGTTGCGCCGAGGTGCGCGCGATGGTGGTCAACACCGGATGCGCGAACGCCGGCACCGGCGCGCAGGGACTGGCCGATGCGCGTGAGAGTTGCGAGGCGGTGGCCCGACTGCTGGGCGTGTCCGCGCGCCAGGTGCTGCCGTTCTCCACCGGTGTGATCCTCGAGCCGCTGCCGCTTGAGCGCCTGCGCGACGGACTGCCGCGCGCGCAGGCCGATCTGCGCGCCGACGCCTGGGCCGACGCGGCCGCGGCCATCATGACCACCGACACGGTGCCCAAGGCCGCCAGCGAGCGCGTGGTGATCGACGGCGTGGCGGTGCACGTCACCGGCATCGCCAAGGGCGCGGGCATGATCCGCCCCGACATGGCCACCATGCTCGGATTCATCGCCACCGACGCGGCAGTGGCGCCGCAACTGCTGGCGCGCCTGGTGCGCGAGGTGGCCGACGGCTCCTTCAACTGCGTCACGGTGGACGGCGACACCTCCACCAACGATTCGCTGGTGCTCGCCGCGACGGGAGCGTGCGGCCTGCCCGAGATCGTCGACGGGGCGTCGCCCCAGGCGCGCGCGCTGCACGCCGCGCTGCTGCGCGTGGCGCAGCGCCTTGCGCAGGCCATCGTGCGCGACGGCGAGGGCGCCACCAAGTTCATCACCATCGAAGTGCAGGGCGCGCGCAGCGTGGCCGAGGCGCGCCGCGTGGGCTACGCGGTGGCCCATTCGCCGCTGGTGAAGACGGCCTTTTTCGCCAGCGACCCCAACCTGGGGCGCATCCTGGCGGCGGTGGGTTATGCCGGCGTGGACGATCTGGATGTCGACGGCGTGGAGTTGTTCCTCGACGCGGTGCACGTGGCCACGCGTGGCGGGCGCCACCCGGACTACCGGGAAGCCGACGGACAGCGCGTGATGGCCAAGCCGGAGATCCTGGTGCGCATCGTGCTGGGCCGCGGGGAGCATGCGGCCACGCTGTGGACCTGCGACCTGTCGCACGACTACGTGTCCATCAACGCCGACTACCGGAGCTGAGCATGGCGCGCAAGGCTGCCGCGGCGGCGTTGCCCGCCGCGCCCCCCGTGGATCCGATGGCCCGGCTGGGCGGCCTGCTGGACCAGGCCGAGCGCGTGCTGGGCCGCCTGGAACAGACCCTGGCGCCCGGCCTCGCCACGCCGGACTGGGAGGCTGCCAGCGCCTTCCGCTGGCGCCGCCGGGGCTCCCAGGCCTGGTTGCAGCCGGTGCCGCAGCCGGCGGTGATGCGTTTCACCGACCTGCAGGGCATCGACGAACAGAAGGCGCGCCTGGAGCGCAATACCCGTCAGTTCGTCGCCGGACGCCCGGCCAACAACGTGCTGCTCACCGGGGCGCGCGGAACCGGCAAGAGTTCCCTG
This sequence comes from Pseudomonadota bacterium, assembly GCA_021830925.1. GTDB lineage: Bacteria > Pseudomonadota > Gammaproteobacteria > Burkholderiales > Burkholderiaceae_C > Thiomonas_A. The sequence continues at coordinate 4,731 of JAKBNS010000138.1, forward strand.
GTGAAGGCCTGCCTGCATGCCTTCGCGCCCAAGGGGCTGCGCCTGATCGAGATGGACAAGGCCGATCTGGTGGATCTGCCGGAACTGGTCGACATGGTGCGCGGGCGCCGCGAGCGTTTCATCGTGTTTTCCGACGACCTGTCCTTCGACCAGGGCGAGCCGGGCTACAAGGCGCTGAAGTCGGTGCTCGACGGCTCGGTGGCGGGGACCGCGGACAACCTCCTGATCTACGCCACCTCCAACCGGCGCCATCTGCTGCCCGAGTACATGCACGAGAACCTCGAGGCCACGCACAGCGAAAGCGGCGAGGTGCATCCGGGCGAGGGCACGGAGGAGAAGGTTTCGCTGTCGGACCGATTCGGCCTGTGGCTCAGTTTCTATCCCTTCGACCAGGAACACTACCTGCGCATCGCCGAGCACTGGCTGCAGGTGTTCGGGCTGAGCGAGCAGCAGGCACGGGCGGCGCACGCCGAGGCCTTGCTGTGGGCGCTGGAGCGGGGCTCGCGCTCGGGGCGCATCGCCTGGCAGTTCGCGCGCGACTACTGCGGGCGGCGCCGCAAGTGAACACGCCGCACGACGCCGAGGCCGAGCGCGCGCTGGTGCCGGTCGCCGTGGGGGTGTTGCTGCGCGAGGACGGCAGCTTCCTGCTGGGCAGTCGCCCCGAAGGCAAGCCCTGGGCCGGCTATTGGGAATTCCCGGGGGGCAAGATCGAGGCGGGCGAGACCCTGGTGCAGGCGCTGCGTCGCGAATTGCGCGAGGAACTCGCCATCGAGGTCGCCGATGCCGAGTTCTGGAAGTCCTGCATCGTCGACTACCCGCATGCGCGGGTGGACCTGCGCTTCTGCAAGGTGCGGCGCTGGAGCGGCGAGCCGCGTGCCTGCGAGGGCCAGCAATTGGCCTGGCAGGACCTGCCGGTGCAGGTGGAGCCGGTGCTGCCGGGCACCATTCCGGTACTGCGCTGGCTGGCCGAGGAACGGGGCCACACGGGGCCGACGCACCGCGAGTGAGCCCGCGGGCCCGGCGCCGCGGCCGGCCGTCAGTGCCGGGGAGCGCCCTGGCGCGCCGCCGCTTCCTCGGGGATGTCGTCGTCGGCCTCGGTGGGCTTGGCGACCACCCGGTAGCTCTCGCTGGACCAGGCACCGAGGTCTCCGTTCCTGCAGCGCTCGGAGCAGAAGGGGCGCCAGGGGTTGTCGGCGGAGTAGGGCGTCGGCGCGCCGCAGCCGGGGCAGGACACGATGCGCGCGGCGGGGCCCGGAGGCCGCGAATTCACGGACATAGCGCCAGCTCGAACTGCACGTCGCCGTCGACCGGCTTGAGCTTCCACTCCGAGTCCGGGCGCATGAAGCGCACCGAGACCATCAAGCGGTGGCCGGTGATTTCCGGGATCACGCCCAGATTCCCGTCCACGCGCAGGCGCATCAACTGGTAGCTGCGTCCGCCCAGGTTCTGCTGGTAGGTGCCGCTCTGGGCCACGCTCTTGTGGGGCATGCCGCCGTCGCGCAGCATGCGCAACAGCACCTCAACGGCCATGGACACCGGACCGAACACCTCCATCCAGCGCATCAGGTCCTCGCGGCGCTGCTCCTCGGGCAGATGTTGCCAGGCGTAGTAGGCGGGCAGGTCGAATTCGCAGGTGCCGCCGGGAATCCCCGCGCGGCTGCGAATGGACATCAGCCATTCGTTGTCCAGCAAGGTCTGGCCCGGCTTGCCCAGTTGCTGGCTGAGGCGCTGGAAGGACGCGTCGATCTCGGCCAGAACCTCTTCCAGAGTGACCTCGGACACCGCCGGATTGCCGCGGTAGCTCAGGTATTGCTGCCGCTGGCGCTCGAGGTCCTTGAGGATGTCGCTCTTGAGATCCTGGCGCGACGTGACGTCCATGATCTCGAACATGGACAGCAGCGCATGGTGGTGATCGAAGGGGTGGCCCCTTTGCATCAGGAAGGCATTTCGGCGCAGCAGGTATTCGAGCCTGAGCAGGGTGCGAACACGCTCGTTCAGCGGATATTCGTACAGGATCACGGGCCAGGACGAGTTGGGGCCCGGCATGGGGCCGGGCAGGGGGCGGCGAAGGCAGCTGTGAGGATAGTGGCGAATCGCGCCGCCGTGACGCCCTGCGGACGCCGGCTCGGCGAGCACGGGCTGCGGCGCGGGCAGCCCCGCCGCGGGCCATTGTCACGCATGTGCCGCGGGATTTCAAATGCCCTGCGCCCGTTCCAGCATATTGCGGTGCAGTTCCAGCGCATGGCGGCGCAGCGCCTCGAGGTCCGTCGAGTTGTCGAGCAGGTCGTCGGCGGCGGCCAGACGCTGCTCGCGCGTCGCCTGCGCCTGCATGATGCGCCCCACCTGTTCGGCGGTGAGCCCGGAACGCTGCATCACGCGCCGCACCTGCAGTTCGGGCGCGCAATCGACCACCACGATGCGGTCCACGCGTTCGCGCCAGCGCTGCAGGGATTCCACCAGCAGCGGCACCACCAGCACCACGTAGGGGCCGGGCAAGGTGTCGGCCAGCTCGCGCAGACGCGCGCCGATCAGCGGATGCAGGATGGATTCCAGGCGCGCGCGTTGTGCGGGGTCGGCGAAAGCCAGTTCGCGCATGCGCGAACGATCAAGCGCGCCGTCGGGGCCGATCACCGTCTCGCCGAAGGCCTCCCGGATGGCGTCGATCGCCTCGCCTCCGGGCGCCGTCAGCGCATGCGCGACGGCGTCGGCGTCGATCACCGCCGCACCCCAGTCGCGCAACATGTCCGCCACCGCGGACTTGCCCGATCCGATGCCGCCGGTCAGGCCGATGCAGGGGCGCCGCGGCGGGAGCGTGCGCGTGCCGGGCTCAGACACCGCCGAGTACCCAGCCCACCAGACGCTGCGGGCCGAGGAACAGGGCCAGCAACCCGGCGGCTGCCAGAAAGGGGCCGAAGGGCATCGGGCGCCCGCGCTGCAGGGCTCCCGTGGCTTGCAGCGCGAGCCCGATCACGGCCCCGCAGATCGCCGACAGCAGGATGATGGGAAGCAGGGCCATCGCGCCGAACCAGGCTCCCAGCACCGCGAACAACTTGAAATCCCCGAAGCCCATGCCTTCCTTGCCGGTCAGCAGGCGAAAGCCCTGGTACACGCACCACAGGCTGCCGTAGCCGATGGCCGCGCCGGCCACCGCCTGGGGCAGGAACCACGGATGCAGCCAGGCGTGCAGCAGCAGCCCGAGCCAGAGCAGCGGCAGCGTGATGCCGTCGGGCAGCAGCGTGGTGTCGAAATCGATCAGTGCCAGCGCCAGCAGTCCCCAGGCCAGCACCACGGTGCCGGCGGTCCACGCCGACACGCCGTGTTGCGCGACCAGCGCCGCGGCCAGCACGGCACCGGCGATTTCCACCATCGGATAGCGCGGCGAGATGCGCGTGCCGCAGGCCGAACAACGCCCACGCAGCAGCAGCCAGCTGAGCACCGGGATGTTCTCCCACCAGGCGATGGCATGCCCGCAGGCGCCGCAGCGCGAGCGCGGGCGCACCAGATCGAAGGCTTCGGACTCCTCGGGCGGCAGTTCCAGCGTGGCCCGCGCCTCGTCGCGCCAGCCGCGCTCGAGCATCACGGGCAGACGAAGGATCAGGACGTTCAGGAAGGAGCCGACCAGCAGCCCCAGCAGCGCGGCGACGAAGATCGCGAAGCCCGCGCTCACCCCACCACCTTGCCGAGGTTGAAGATCGGGAGGTACATGGCGATCACCAGGCCGCCGATCAGGATGCCCAGCACGACGATGATGATCGGCTCGAGCAGGCTGGACAGCGCCTTGACCAGCTCGTCGACCTCCGCCTCGTAGATGTCGGCGACCTTGCCGAGCATCGAGTCCAGCGAGCCCGACTCCTCGCCGATAGAGGCCATCTGCAGCACCAGCGGAGGGAATACGCGGCTGTTCTGCATCGACAGGGTCAGGCTGGTGCCGGTGGACACCTCCTGCTGGATCTTCTCGGTGGCGCGTTGGAAAACGATATTGCCCGAGGCTCCGGCCACCGAGTCCAGCGCCTCGACCAGGGGCACGCCGGCGCCGAACATGGTCGACAGCGTGCGCGTCCATCGCGCCAGCGCCCCCTTGAGCACCAGTTGGCCGAACACCGGCAGGCGCAGCAGTGCGCGGTCGACGAATTCCTGCACCCGCTCCGAGCGTCTCCATGACTGGTAGCCGAAATAGCCTCCCAGGATCAGGATGGCCCCCATCACGTACCAGTAGTGCACGAAGAAGTTCGACATCGCGATGACGATCAGCGTCGGGCCCGGCAACTGGGCGCCGAACTGCGCGAACACGTCCTTGAAGGTCGGCACCACGAACAGCATGATGATGGTGACCACGATCATGGCCACGATCATCACCGCGATCGGGTAGGTCAGCGCCGACTTGATCTTCCCTTTGATCGCCAGGGTCTTTTCCTGGTAGGTGGCCAGGCGGTCGAGGATCAGCTCCAGCATGCCCGCTTCCTCGCCGGCCTCGACCAGGTTGCAGTACAGGTGGTCGAAATACTTGGGGTACTTGCGGAAGGCCGCCGACAGGCTGGTGCCGGTCTCCACGTCGTTGCGGATGTCGGTGACCAGGCGCGCCATCGAGGGGTTGGGGTGGCTGCGCGCGACGATGTCGAAGGACTGCAGCAGCGGCACACCGGCGCGCAGCATCGTGGCCAGCTGGCGCGTGAAGGTGGTCAGGTCCTTGGATTTGATCGAGCGCCCGCCGCCGACCTTGCGCTTCTTGAGCTTGGTCACCAGGATGCCCTGGCGGCGCAGCGAGGCGTTGACGATGTTCTCGCTGCCGGCGCGCATCTCGCCGCGCTGGATGCGGCCCTGGCGGTCCTTGCCCTCCCAGACGTAGAGGAATTCCTTGGCGCTACGCACCGCAGCAGTCGTGCTCATCGTTCCCCCCAGCGGCGCGTGGCGCGCGTCCTGTTATTCATTGGTCACCGCGAGCACCTCCTCCAGGGAGGTCAGGCCCATGCGCACCTTCACCAGCCCCGATTCGCGCAGGGTGCGTACCCCCTCGGTCCTGGCCTGCGCGGCGATGTCCAGCGCGGTTCCGTGGTTCAGGATGATGCGCTGGATCTCCTCGCTGATCGGCATGGCCTGGTAGATGCCCAGGCGCCCCTTGTAGCCGCTGCCCCCGCAGGCGCTGCACTTGCCCGGCTTGTAGGGCTTCCAGCTGCCATCCAGCTCCGACTCGGCGAAACCGGCCTCGATCAGCGCCGCCGCCGGGATGTCGGCCGGAGTCCGGCACTGCTGGCACAGCTTGCGCGCCAGGCGCTGCGCGGTGATCAGGATCACGCTGGAGGCGATGTTGAACGCGGGCACGCCCATGTTCATCAGCCGGGTCAGCGTGGTCGGCGCATCGTTGGTGTGCAGCGTGGAGAACACCATGTGGCCGGTCTGCGCGGCCTTGATCGCGATGTCGGCGGTTTCCAGGTCACGGATTTCGCCCACCATGATGATGTCCGGATCCTGGCGCAGGAAGGCGCGCAGCGCGGTGGCGAAGTTCAGCCCCGCCTTCTCGTTCACGTTGACCTGGTTGATGCCCGGCAGGTTGATTTCCGCCGGATCCTCGGCGGTGGAGATGTTCACGCCCGGCTGGTTCAGCAGGTTCAGGTACGAATACAGCGACACGGTCTTGCCGCTGCCGGTGGGGCCGGTGACCAGCACCATGCCATAGGGGCGGCGGATGGCGTGCATCACCCGCTCCTTTTCCTCCGCCTCGTAGCCCAGGCTGTCGATGCCCATCTTGGCCAGCGAGGAATCCAGGATACGGATCACGATCTTCTCGCCGTGCAGGGTCGGCAGCGTGCTGACCCGGAAGTCGATCGCCCGCTCGGGACCGAAACGCAGCTTCATGCGCCCGTCCTGCGGCACGCGGCGCTCGGCGATGTCCAGGCGGGAGATCACCTTGATGCGCGAAGCCAGCTTCTCCTTGATGGCCACCGGCGGCTGGGCGATTTCGCGCAGTTCCCCGTCGACGCGGAAGCGGATGCGGTAGAAGCCCTCGAAGGGCTCGAAATGCAGGTCGGATGCGCGCATGTTCACCGCGTCCACCAGCATCTTCTGCAGGAAGCGCACGACCGGGGCGTCGTCGACGTCGGCCGCATTTTCCTTCTCGGCCGCCGATTCCGTGCCGTCGTCCAGGTCGGCGAGGTCGAAGTCGTCGCCGGCCAGCGCCGCGATCTGCGAACTGGCGCTCTGCGTGTTCTGGTCGATCCAGCGCTGCAGCTTGTCGTACTCGACCACCACCAGGTCGACCGCCGACTGCGACTGGAACTTGATCTTGTCCTCGGCCTCGTGGTCGGCCGGATCGGCGGTGGCCACGACCAGCTTGTTGCCGCGCTTGATCAGCGGCATCACCTTGTAGGCCTTGACGATCTTGGCGTCGATCAACCCGGCGGGAACCCGCGCCGGATCGAAGGCATCGAGGTCGAGCAGCGGAAGCGCGAAGGTCCGGCTGATCCAGTGGGCCAGCTCCGAGGCTCCCATGCCCCCGCTGCCGATCAATTCGGCGATGAAACTGCTGCGGTTCTCGACCGCGCGCTTCTGGATCTGCTCGGCTCCGGCACGCGCCAGATGCCCGGATTGCACCAGGGCATTGGCCAGCCCCGACAGTTGCAGGGGCGATCGGCTGCTGGGAGGCGAGGCTTGAAGTACGGTGGACATGGCGCAGTAGGGGCGACCCTCACATGATGCTGGCTGGCGCGCGGCTTGTAAATCCGGCCACTCCTCCAGTGGATCGATTCCTCAAATTATGTCGCAGGATCGCAAGAACTCCCCATTTTGCCGCGGGATGAGCCCGAAATCCCGGGGCTCATGGCTGGCGCATTTCCAGATCCTCCTGCAAGGATTCGGCGCCCGCGCGGGCGCAGGCCTCGTCGCTCGCCCCGGATGGCGCGCCGCTGACGCCGATGGCACCGTACAAGGTGCCGGCCGCGCTGATGGGCACCGCGCCGGCCTCGAACAACAGGCCCGGCACATGGGCCAGGCCGCTGTTGCCGCGCGCCTGCAGGCTCGACGTGGGGGCGTCGAAGGATGCCGCGGTGTAGGCCTTGAGCCGGCTCACGCGCAGGCTCAGTTCGGGCGCCAGCACGTCGCGCAGCATCACCTGCGGCAGTCCGTCGCGGTCGACCACGGTGACGCCGACCTGCAGACCCTCGGAGCGGCACCTGGCCATGGCCGCCTGCGCCGCCTTCAGCGCCGCGTCCAGGCTCAGGCGCTGCACGGCGACGGCCAGCGGCTGCCGCGCGCTCGTCGGTGCCGCCTGCGCCTGCGCGAGGGCCAGCGCCAGCAGGCCGGCCGTCGACGCGGCGCGGACTGTGCCCGGGCGGGCGCGCGGTTTCATCGCTCGCTCCACAACCTGCCACCGGTGGCCCAGTGCGAGCGCGAGACCTCGTTGAGGATGATGTCGACCGCCTCCGGGGAGCATTGGAGGGTGTCGACGACCGCTTGCGTGATGGCCTCGACCAGTTGCTTCTTCATCTCGGGGGTGCGCCCCTCGAACATATCGACGCGAATGGATGGCATGGAGCTCGTCCTCGGTTGTGCAAAAACGACTGTTGGAACCATTATCCCCGCACGCCGCTCAGCCGGTCGTCGCCGGCGCGGCGACCGCCGCCTCGTCGAGGTAGCGCGTGCGGCGACCGCTGCGCACGCCCCAGACGTAGAAGCCCAGCGCCGCCAGTGCGACGATCCCATTGTCCCAGCCGCTGGGGATGACTCCCCGGCCGCCGAAATTCGAGCTTCCCAGGTAGGACAACAAGGCCATGGTCGGAAGGTACAGCATGAACCACCAGGCCGAAGCCAGTTCCGCCGCGAAGTCGTGCCATCCGGCCTTGGCCTGGTAATAGAAAAAGATGGGAAGCGAGGCGAGCATCAGCAGCATCAGCTGCCCGGTGAGGGGCCAGCGGGCCCAGTACAGCACCAGCGAGCCCAGCAAGAAGGCCAGAGGCGCCACCAGGCCCATGCCCGCGATGCGCACCGGCCGGTGGTATTCCGGAGCCTTCAGTCGCAGCGCCATGACGCTGATCGGGCCGGTCAGGTAGGAGATGATGGTGGCCACCGAGATGACGCCCACCAGTGCGCCCCATCCGCGGAACAGCAGCATGAAGATGAAGGACACCGCCAGGTTCAGCCACATGGCCTGGCGCGGTACGCCGAACAGCGGGTGGATGCGCCCGAACATCTCCGGCATGGTGTTGTTGCGCACCATCGCGTGGATCATGCGCGCCGTGGTCGCGGTGTAGATGGAGCCGGTGCCCGAAGGGCTGACGAAGGCGTCGATGTACAGCACCACGGCAAGCCAGTTCAGGTTCACCGCCAGCGCGAGTTCCGCGAACGGCGAGGTGAAATTCAGCGCATGCCAGCCGCCCGCGATGTCCCGCGGGTTGACGGCGCCGACGAAGGCGACCTGCAGCAGCACGTACAGGACCAGTGCGATGAGCACCGCGCCGATCACCGCGACGGGAATGCTGCGTGCCGGGTGGCGCGCCTCGCCGGCCAGGCTGACGGGGCTCTGGAACCCGTTGTAGCTGAACACGATGCCGCTGGTCGCGACCGCGGTGAACACGGCCGACCAGCCGTAGGGCGCGAAGCCGCCGGGCCGGTCCAGCGCCAGATTGCCGACGTGGAAGTCGCTGAGCAGCAGGCCCGCGATGGTCAGCGACGGAATGGCGAACTTGAACAGGGTGATCGCCGTGTTGCTGCGCACGAACAGCTTCACTCCCCAGTAGTTGAGCAGGAAGTACACGACCACGAGCGCGCCGGCGGCGACGAGTCCCGAGTGCGTCAGCTCCGAGCCCGAATACATCGCCTGGGCCCAGGGGTAGGGCCAGGAGGCCATGTATTGCACCGAGGCGATCGCCTCGATGGGGATCACCGAGACGATGGAGATCCAGTTGGCCCAGGCGCTGATGAATCCCACCAGCGATCCGTGGGAATAGCGCGCGTAACGCACCATGCCGCCCGACTCGGGAAACAGCGCGCCCAGTTCCACGTAGGTCAGCGCGATCGCGAGGATGATGCCGGCGCCGATCACCCAGGAGAAGATCGCGGCCGGACCCGACAGCGCGGCGGCGTGCCACGCCCCGAACAACCAGCCCGATCCGATCATCGAGCCCAGGCCCGTCAGCATCAGGGCCCAGGGTCCGATGCTGCGTCTCATCCCGATTTCCGCTTGTTCCATGCTTGTCTCCGTGATCGTTGGTCGAGGGGATCGTGAGCTCCTCATTCGATCATCGGCAGGCGTCGTCCATGGGACGCGGGGAAATCATCCCTACGTGCCAAACCCCCCTTTGTTCCACGGGTCTTGCGGAAACAAAAAACCGCCCCTCGGGGCGGTTCGTCGCGGGCGAGGCCTTCAGGGGCGCGGATCGCGCGCCTTGTCCGGCTCGTACAGCGGGCTCTTCAGGCTGGATACGTAGGCCGCGATGTCGTGCAGTTGCTGCGCGTCGAAGCGGGCCACCATGCCGGCCATGATCGGGTTGTCCCGGCCGTACAGCGGCGTCTGGTGCTTGGCCTGGTACTGCTGCATCGCGTGGAACAGGTACGACTCCGGCTGACCGGCGATGATCGGGTAGGTCGGGGACACCGGCTTGTCCAGGCCCGCGCCGTGGCAGGCGATGCAACCGCCCTGGTTCACCAGGTCCTCGCCCTTCTTCAGGTCGGCGGCGTGCGCGGTGCCCAGCGCGGCCAGCGCGGCGGCCACGCCCAGCAGGGACATTCGAGCGAACAGTTGGTTCATCGGGGTTTCCTCAATGGGTGCCGCCAGCCTTGGGCTGGGAGTAGTAGGCCGCGATGTCGGCGATTTCCTGATCGGTCAGCGAGCTGGCGATCGCGCGCATGGTCTGGTTGCGGCGCTGCCCGCTGCGGTAATCCTGCAGGGCCTGCGCGATGTAGCCGGCGCTCTGGCCGTTGAGCATCGGCACCTCGTAGACCTCGGGGAACGCTACGCGGTAGCCGGTGGAGTTGTGGCAACCCTCACACATGAACACGTCCTGCTTGCCGGCGGCCGCATTGCCCTGGATGGTCTGGGCTTGGGCACCGGCAGCAAGCAGGAGCGTGACGGCAAAGATGAGCTGTTTCATCGCGGGCTTGGCTCGGTTATGGTTGGACGAAGGCGGCAGCCCGGCGGCGGGCCGCGGGCGACCGAATCTTCCGGATTATAGGGAGCCGCCCCAGGGGGCGGCGGGCGGCGGGCTGCCTGTGGGGCCGGATCGCATCGCATTTTGACGCCGCGCAGCCGGCCCGGGTTCCCAGGTGTCGCGGCAAAGCTGCAAGAATGCGTCATGCGCGCGCCCGGGCGGTTCCGGCGCCGGCGCGATTCTCGACGGAGTCCGAATGCATTCCCACTTCTACCTGCTGGCCATGGCGGCGCTGCAGGGCGTGACCGAGCTGTTTCCCATCTCCAGCCTGGGCCACAGCATTCTGGTGCCGGCGCTGGCGCACTGGCCCATCGACCGCGAGGCCGACTGGTTCCTGCCTTTCGTGGTCGTGCTGCACCTGGGCACGGCACTGGCGCTGCTGCTGTATTTCCATCGCGACTGGACGCGCCTGATCGGCGGCTGGCTGCGCGCGCGCGGCGGCACCGGCAACGAACAGGCGCGCACGCTGTGGCTGCTGGTCGTGGGCACGATCCCGGCCGGCATCCTCGGCCTGTTGCTGGCGCACCGCATCCGCGACCTGTTCGGGGGCTTCGCCTTCGCCGCCGTCGCGCTGATGCTCAACGGCGTGCTGCTCATCGTCGGCGATCGCCTGAAGAACCGCAACGCCAGCGGCAGCCTGGCCAGCCTGGGGTTCGGGCGCGCACTGTTCATCGGCGCCGCGCAGGCGCTGGCCCTGATTCCCGGCTTCTCGCGTTCCGGGGCGACCCTGGTGGCCGGTCTGGGCGCGGGCCTGGAGTACGAGGCCGCCGCGCGCATGTCCTTCCTGCTGGCCACGCCGATCATCGCCGCCGCCGGAGTGCTGGAGGTGCCCAAGCTGCTGCACGCCCAGATGCCTCCCGGCATGCTCGGCGTGGTGCTGCTCGCCGGCGTGTTGTCGGGGGTGTGCGCCTGGCTGTCGACCTGGTTCCTGATGCGCTGGTTCCGCGGTCATGAAATCCGCGCCCTGCGCCCCTTCGGCGTGTATTGCCTGCTGTTCGGCGCGCTGGCGCTGCTGCTGGGGCGCTGACCCGCCCGTGCCGGCTCAGTGCTGGCGCAGCAGCGCGCGCAGCAAGGGCAGCTGGCGCCGGCTGACCGGCAGGAACTCGGGCACCGCGCGCAGGCGAAGCAGCCAGTCGGCGCCCTCGGCGAGTTCGAAGCCGTCGGCGCGCTCCAGGCTGGCGATGGCCTGCACGGCCACCAGCACGCTGCGGTGGGCGCGCACGAAGCGTGCGCCGTGGCGCTGCTCGAGTTCGCCCAGCGCAACGTCGGCCAGGTAGCTGCGCGAGGCGGTGCGCACGACGGTGTATTTGTCCTGGGCGCGAAAATACAGCACTTCCGCCAGGGGCACTCGCAGCAACGCGCCGCGCTCGACGATGGCCAGGCCGTCATCCGGCGCGGATTCGACGGGAGTCGGCGAGGCTCGCCGTTGCGTCACGCGCGACAGCGCCTGCCGCAGACGCTCGAGCCCGACGGGCTTGGTCAGGTAGTCGTAGGCGCCGTGCTCGAAGGCGCTCAACGCGTGCTCGTCGTGTGCCGTGACGAACACCACCGCGGGCGCGCCGGACCGGCTTTCCAGCTCCGCGGCGAGCTGCAGGCCGCTGTCGCCCGGCATCTGGATGTCCAGCAGCACCACGTCGTAGCGCCGGCCCGCCATCAGCGCGCGCGCTCCGGCGGCATCGGGCGCCTCGTCGATGCGCGCGACCGCCGGCTGCTCCAGCCGCGCCAGCAGGCGTCGCAAGCGCGCGCGCGCGAGGGCTTCGTCGTCGACCAGCAGAACGTTCATGGCGTGTGGGTGCCCAGGGGCAGGCGCAGGCGGACGCGCCAGCGTTCGCCGCCCGGCTCGCTGCCGCGCAGCGGCCCGTGACGGATCTCCGCCTCCAGGTCGTACAGCAGGCGCAGCCGCTGGCCGATGTTGGCCAGCGCCACGCCGGTGCCGCTGTGGCGCGCCGGGGTCGCGCGCGGCGTGTAATCGTTGCGCACGTCGATCTCCAGGTGGGCGCCGCGGCGCCGAATGGCCACGTCGATGCCGCAGGGGCGCGAACTCGACTCCACCCCGTGACGCACCGCATTCTCCAGCAACGGCTGCAGGGTCAGCGTGGGCATGCGCAGTTCCAGGCAGGCGTCGTCGACGTCCCAGGCCAGGCGCATGCGTGGACCGAAGCGCACGTCCTCGATATCCAGGTAGCGTCGCGCCAGTTCGATTTCCTCGCGCACGCTGCTGAGCTGGCCTCCCCGCCCGACACTGGCGCGGAACAGCGTTGCCAGGTCGTCCAGCACCTGTTCGGCGCGCTCGGGTTGTTCGTGCACCAGGGCGGAAGCCGCGTTGAGCGCGTTGTACAGGAAGTGGGGGCGGATGCGGGCCTGCAGTTCATCCAGGCGCGCCCGCATGTGCGCGGGGTCGAGTGCCTGCGCGCGCAGCCGCTGGTGCTGCACCAGCAGCGCGGCGAGCAGCGCGCCCAGCGCCGCACCGCGCCAGTCGGGCAGGGGCCTCGCGTGCGGCAAGCCCCCCAGCGCCCATGCCAGCGCCGCCTCCACCAGCCAGGGCGCGGCGGCTCCCCAGGTCACGGCGACCACCGCCTGGAGGCGCGCGTCGCGCCACAGACGTGCGCCTCCGCACAGCAGCAACAGCCACAGCGCGACGGCCGGCTGGGCCACCGCGAGTTCATGCAGCAGGGGGGGCGACCAGGCGGTCGGCGAGGCGCCGGCCGCCAGGCCCAGTGCCAGCGCGCTCAGGTTGGCCAGCGCGAAGGCGCGCAGCGCCGCGCCCGCGCTGCACAGGTCCGCCGCGGCCCGCGCGTCGCCGCGGGAAGGGGTCAATACAATGCCAGCTTGATCCATGCGTTGGCGGCGCGGCATGTCGTGCCGGCCGTGCCTTCCCGATAGTTCGATTCCCGTGATCCCATGAGTTCCTCCCTCGACCGCAAGAGCCAGGCCTGGTCGGCGCTATTTTCCGAACCGGTCGACGCCGTGGTGCAACGCTACACGGCCTCGGTCGGTTTTGACAAGCGTCTGGCCCCCTTCGACATCCAGGCCTCGCTGGCGCATGCGCGCATGCTCGCCTCGCGCGGCATCATCGGCGCGCAGGATCTGGCCGACATCGAACGCGGGATGGCGCAGGTGCGCGAGGAAGTCGAGCAGGGGCGCTTCGAATGGAAGCTGGAGCTGGAGGACGTGCACCTGAACGTCGAGGCGCGCCTGACCCAGCTCGTGGGCGACGCCGGCAAGCGCCTGCATACCGGGCGCAGCCGCAACGACCAGGTCGCCACCGACATCCGCCTTTGGCTGCGCGACGCGCTCGACCGCATCCAGATGGCGCTTCGCGCGCTGCGTCTGGCGCTGGTGGATCTGGCCGAGCGCCACGCCGACACCATCATGCCCGGGTTCACCCACCTGCAGGTGGCGCAGCCGGTGAGCTTCGGCCACCACTTGCTGGCCTACGTGGAAATGTTCGGGCGCGACGCCGAGCGCCTGGCCGACGCGCGCCGGCGCATCAACCGGCTGCCGCTGGGCGCCGCCGCGCTGGCCGGCACCAGCTATCCGCTGGATCGCGAGATGGTGGCGCGCGAACTGGGCTTCGAGGCGATCAGCCACAACTCGCTGGACGCGGTCAGCGACCGCGACTTCGCCATCGAGTTCTGCGCCGCCGCCAGCCTGATCATGGTGCATGTGTCGCGCCTGAGCGAGGAACTGGTGTTGTGGATGAGCCAGGCCTTCGGGTTCATCCGGCTGCCCGACCGCTACTGCACCGGATCGAGCATCATGCCCCAGAAGAAGAACCCGGACGTGCCGGAACTGGCGCGGGGCAAGTCGGGGCGGGTGATCGGGCATCTGAGCGCGCTGCTGGTGCTCATGAAGGGCCAGCCCCTGGCCTACAACAAGGACAACCAGGAAGACAAGGAGCCCCTGTTCGACACGGCAGACACGCTGCTGGACACCCTGAGCCTGTTCGCCGACATGATGGCCGGACTCGAGGTGGACGCGCAGGCCATGCGGCGTAGCGCGCTCAAGGGGCACGCCACGGCCACCGATCTGGCCGATTACCTGGTGAAAAAAGGCCTGCCGTTCCGCGACGCGCACGAGGCGGTGGCGCTGGCCGTGCGCGAATGCGCGGCCAGTGGGCGCGACCTCGGCGAGTTGTCGCTGCCCGAGTTGCAGCGCATGCATCCCGCGGTGCAGGCCGACGTGGCCGAGGTGCTGCGCCTGGAGGGCTCGGTGGCGTCGCGCGACCTGCCCGGGGGCACCGCGCCGCGCCAGGTGCGCGAGCAGGTGGCGCGCCTGCGCGCCGAACTCGGCTGATCCGGGCGCGCGCGCTGCCGCCGTCTCTCAGGTGCGCGGCAGCGTGACTCCGCGCTGGCCCTGGTACTTGCCGCCGCGGTCCAGGTAGCTGGTCTCGCAGACCTCGTCGCTCTCGAAGAACAGCACCTGGGCGCAGCCCTCGCCGGCGTAGATCTTCGCCGGCAACGGAGTGGTGTTGCTGAATTCGAGGGTCACGTAGCCTTCCCACTCGGGTTCGAAGGGCGTGACGTTGACGATGATGCCGCAACGCGCATAGGTGCTCTTGCCCAGGCAGATCGTGAGCACGTTGCGTGGAATGCGGAAGTACTCGACGGTACGCGCCAGCGCGAAACTGTTGGGCGGAATGATGCACACGTCCGCCTGGATGTCGACGAAACTGCGGGGGTCGAAGTTCTTCGGGTCGACCACCGTGCTGTGCACGTTGGTGAAGACCTTGAACTCGTTCGCGCAGCGGATGTCGTAGCCGTAGCTGCTGGTGCCGTAGCTGACGATGCGGTGCCCGTCGGGAGCCTGGCGCACCTGCCCCGGCTCGAAGGGCTCGATCATGCCGTGCTCCTGCGCCATGCGCCGGATCCAGCGGTCGGATTTGATGCTCATGGTGTTCGGTCGGTTGGGTGACGGGGGATCATTGTGCCTGCAGGAGCAAGGGCTCGATGCGCGCGAGGACCTGTTCCGGCGCCAGATCCACCAGCAACTGCTTGCGTCGCGACTTGTCGCCGCGCAGCAGCCGCACGCGGCTGGGCGCACACCGCAGGCCTTCGGCCAGCCAGACGCGCAGCGCCTCGTTGGCACGGCCCTCCAGCGCCGGTGCGGCCACGCGCACACGCAGGGTGCCGTCGTGCAGGCCAGCCAGCTCGCTGCGTCTGGCGCCGGGCTGCACGCTGACCAGCACGACGCAGCCGTCGCGATGCGCCAGCAGCCAAGGGGGGAGCGGCGTGCCTGTCATGCACAAAAAAGCCTGGGCCTCGCGGCCCAGGCTCGGTCACGCACGATCAGCTCGTCTCAGGGACGGTCGCCAGTCGGGAACGGCCACGCGGCGGCCGGGCTCAGCGCGGTCTTCGCGGCGGGCGCGGCTTCCTTGGGCGCGGGGGCAGGCTTCTTGGCGGGCGCGGGCTTCTTCGCCGCGGCCTTCTTCGCCGGAGCCTTCTTCGCCGCGGCCTTCTTCGCCGGGGCCTTCTTGGCGGCGGCCTTCTTCGCCGGGGCCGCCTTCTTGGCGACGGCCTTCTTGGCCGGCGCGGCCTTCTTGGCGACGACCTTCTTCGCCGGAGCCTTCTTGGCGACGGCCTTCTTGGCCGGCGCGGCCTTCTTGGCGACGACCTTCTTCGCCGGGGCCTTCTTGGCGACGGCCTTCTTGGCCGGCGCGGCCTTCTTGGCGACGACCTTCTTCGCCGGGGCCTTCTTGGCGACGACCTTCTTCGCCGGCGCGGCCTTCTTCGCCACGGCCTTCTTGGCGACGACCTTCTTCGCCGGGGCCTTCTTCGCGGCGGCCTTCTTGGCGGCCGGTTTCTTGGTTGCAGTTGCCATGTTGATTCTCCTAGTTCACGTGTTTTAGAGGTCCAACCTCATCGGTCGCATCCAAAGCTCCTCATGGCCCCGCCTCCCGGCGGTCTCCGATACGGGTCATTTGCAAATGCGCCGATGGGCAAAACCCCGGCCGCACCAGCGCTGGCACGGACAGGGCCATCCGCGGCGGGCCATGCGGCCGGCACCGTGAATGTGGGGTGGTCGCGTGTCGCGCGGGCGACGGGGCCCTGCGCGCGATCGGCGACTCGCGGCTGCGTCGCGCCGGCGGTACGGCGGCCGGCAGGCGTTCGCGCGGGGGCGCGGCCATGCTGGGCGGGTACTGCGAGGCGGGACGAGCGGCGAAACTTCAACGAGGTGATCCTGAAAAACGAACGAGGGCCGGCAACCACACGGCCACGGCGGCAGCGCAGGCTGGGATGGGCGACGGGCGCATCATTCCCAGGACAGGGCTCCGCCCGATTGGTACTCGATGACCCGGGTTTCGAAGAAATTCCGTTCCTTCTTCAGGTCGATCATTTCACTCATCCACGGGAAGGGGTTCTCCTCGTTCGGGAACATCGGATCGAGACCGATCTGCTGTGCCCGCCGGTTGGCGATGAAACGCAGGTACCCCTTGAACATCGAGGCGTTCAGTCCCAGCACGCCGCGAGGCATCGTGTCCTCGGCGTAGGCGTACTCGAGCTGCACCGCGCGTTGGAACAGCGCGGTGATTTCCTCCTTGAACTCGCGAGTCCACAGATGCGGATTCTCGAGCTTGATCTGGTTCACCAGGTCGATGCCGAAATTGCAGTGCATCGACTCGTCGCGCAGGATGTACTGGTACTGCTCGGCAGCACCGGTCATCTTGTTCTGCCGTCCCATGGCCAGGATCTGGGTGAAGCCCACGTAGAAGAACAGACCCTCCATCAGGCAGGCGAACACGATGATCGAGCGCAGCAACTCCTGATCGTTGCGCTCGGTGCCGCCGAAGGCCGAGGTGCGGAAGGACGGATCGGTCAGGATGTCGATGAACGGGATGAGGAACTCATCCTTGTCGCGGATCGACTTGACCTCGTGGTAGGCGTTGAAGATCTCGCCCTCGTCCAGCCCGAGGGATTCGACGATGTACTGGTAGGCGTGGGTGTGGATGGCTTCCTCGAATGCCTGGCGCAGCAGGAACTGGCGGCATTCGGGGTTCGTGATGTGGCGGTACGTGCCCAGCACGATGTTGTTCGCCGCCAGCGAGTCGGCGGTGACGAAAAATCCCAGATTGCGCGTGACGATGCGGCGCTCGTCGTCGCTCAGCGCATGCGGATCCTTCCACAACGCGATGTCGCGCGACATGTTCACTTCCTGCGGCATCCAGTGATTCGCGCAGGAAGAGAGGTACTTGTCCCACGCCCACTTGTACTTGAAGGGCACGAGCTGGTTGACGTCGGCGCGGCAGTTGATGATGCGCTTGTCCTCGGCGCGCACGCGCGCCTCGGATGCGGCACGCTGGCTGTAGGACTCATCGGGCCGCGCCGACAGCGAAGTCGGCGCGGAGGAGGACATCGTGGACGCGGGAGCCGCGGTTCGCGCGGATGGCGAAACCGCCGGCGAAACCGGGGGCGAAACGTCCGGCATGCGGCCGGCTGAAGGTCCGCTGGTGTTTGCGGTGTTGTCGTCCCAATGGAGCATGTCTTTCCCTTCGTTCAATTATCAGGTGTTCATGACAAAGCATCAACACGATAGGGTCTCATGCAATCCAAACACATCGATTGCACACATTACTTTGATGCCAAAATCCAACGAAGGATCACTGGCAGGCCTCGCAGGTCGGATCGTCGATGGCGCAGAACTTGATGTCGCTGCCGGCGGTCGGCGGCAACACGGCCTCGGCTTGCGCGGCTTGCGTCGGCGCGGTCTCGACCTGCGGCACCGCGTTGAGGCGTCCCCCGCGCACGGTGGACTTCTCCACATGCGTGGCGCTGGTGGTGCGCAGGTAGTACGTGGTCTTCAGGCCGCGCAGCCATGCCAGCTTGTAGGTCTCGTCGAGCTTCTTGCCCGACGCGCCGGCCATGTAGATGTTCAGCGACTGCGCCTGGTCGATCCACTTGCTGCGCCGCGCCGCGGCTTCGATGATCCATGCGGTGTCGATCTCGAAGGCCGTCGCGTACAGCGCCTTCAGGTCGGCGGGGATGCGGTCGATGGGCTGCACGCTGCCGTCGAAGTACTTCAGGTCGGCCACCATGACCTGATCCCACAGCCCGCGCGCCTTCAGGTCACGCACCAGGTACTGGTTGATCACCGTGAATTCGCCCGACAGGTTGGACTTCACGTACAGGTTCTGGAAGGTCGGCTCGATGCAGGCGTCGACCCCGATGATGTTGGAGATGGTCGCGGTCGGCGCGATGGCCACGCAATTGGAATTGCGCATGCCGTGCTCGCGCACGCGCAGACGCAGCGCGTCCCAGTCCAGGCTGGCGGAATCGTCCACCTCCACGTAGCCGCCGCGTTGCTCGGCCAGCAGCTTGAGCGTGTCGTGGGGCAGGATGCCGCGGTCCCACAGCGAGCCGGTGTAGCTGCTGTAGCGTCCGCGTTCGGCGGCCAGTTCCGTGGAGGCCCAGTAGGCCTGATAGCACACCGCTTCCATCGAGCGATCGGCGAACTCCACGGCCTGTTGCGATCCGTAGGGGATGCGCGCCAGATGCAGGCAGTCCTGGAAGCCCATGATGCCCAACCCCACCGGGCGATGGCGCAGGTTGGAGTTGCGGGCCTTGCCCACCGCGTAGTAATTGATGTCGATCACGTTGTCGAGCATGCGCATCGCCGTGGAGACGGTGCGCTTGAGCTTGGCGTGGTCGAGACTCCACTGGCCCTGCGCGTCCTGGTGGAGGTGCGCCACCAGGTTGACCGAGCCCAGGTTGCACACCGCGATCTCGCTGCCGCTGGTGTTCAGGGTGATCTCGGTGCACAGGTTGCTCGAATGCACCACGCCGGCGTGCTGCTGCGGGCTGCGCACGTTGCAGGCGTCCTTGAAGGTGATCCAGGGATGCCCGGTCTCGAACAGCATGCTGAGCATCTTGCGCCACAGCTGCGTGGCCGGGATGGTCTTGTGCAGCTTGAGCTCGCCGCTGGCGGCTCGCTGCTCGTAACGCAGGTAGGCCTGCTCGAAGTCCTGGCCGAAGCGGTCGTGCAGGTCGGGCACGTCCGAGGGCGAGAACAGGGTCCAGTTGCCGCCTTCCATGACCCGCTTCATGAACAGGTCGGGGATCCAGTTGGCGGTGTTCATGTCATGGGTGCGCCGACGATCGTCGCCGGTGTTCTTGCGCAGCTCCAGGAATTCCTCGATGTCCAGGTGCCAGGCCTCCAGGTACGCGCATACCGCGCCCTTGCGCTTGCCGCCCTGGTTGACCGCCACCGCGGTGTCGTTGACCACCTTCAGGAACGGCACCACGCCCTGCGACCTGCCGTTGGTGCCCTTGATGTGGCTGCCCAAAGCGCGCACGCGGGTCCAGTCGTTGCCCAGGCCGCCGGCGAACTTGGACAGCAGCGCGTTTTCCTTGATCGCCTCGTAGATGCCGTCCAGGTCGTCGGCCACCGTGGTCAGGTAGCAGCTCGAAAGCTGCGAGCGCCGGGTGCCGGAATTGAACAGCGTGGGCGTGCTGGCCATGAAATCGAAGCGCGACAGCACTTCGTAGAACTCGATGGCACGCGCCTCGCGATCGATTTCATTCAGCGACAGCCCCATGGCCACGCGCATGAAGAAGGCCTGCGGCAGCTCGATGCGCCGGCCGTCCTTGTTGTGGCGGGTGTCGGCGCGGTTGGTCAGGAAATAGCGGTCGTACAGGGTCTGCAGGCCCAGATAGTCGAATTCCAGGTCGCGCTCGGGCTTCAAGGCCGCGCCCAGGCGGGCCAGGTCGAACTGGCCCAGGCGCTCGTCGAGCAGTTCCAGTTCGATGCCCTCGCGCACGAAGAGGGGGAAGTACTCGGCGTAGCGCTGACCCATCTGCGCCTGGGTCGCCTCCTCGCCCAGCACGTCCCTGCGGATGGTGTGCAGCAGCAGGCGAGCGGTGGCCGTGGCGTAGCCGGGGTCGCTCTCGATGAGGGTGCGCGCGGCCAGGATCGCGGCCTTGTACACCTCGTCCATCGGCACGCCGTCGTACAGGTTGCGCTGGGTCTCGGCCAGGATGGGGTCGGGGCGCACGTCGGCCCCGAGCTCGGCGCAGGCCGAGCGGATCAGGTCCTGCAGCGCCGCCAGGTCCAGCGGGCGGCGCACGCCGCCGTCGGTGACCTGCAACTCCTGTTGCTGCGGGGCCGACTCCTCGCGGTTGCGCGCCCGCTCCTGCGCGCGACGCTCGCGGTACAGCACGTAGGCGCGCGCCACTTCGTGGTGGCCGGCGCGCATCAGCGCCAGCTCGGCATGGTCCTGGATGTCCTCGATGTGGAAGGTGCCGCCGCCGGGCCGGCTGCGCATCAGCGCGCGCAGCACCGATTGGGTCAGCTCCTCGACCTGTTCGCGCATGCTGGCGGAGGCCGCGCTCGAGCCGCCCTGCACGGCGAGAAAGGCCTTGGTCAGCGCGATCTGGATCTTCGCCGGTTCGAAACCGACGACCGCGCCGTTGCGCCGGATGATCTTGTAGTCGCTGTAGGCCTGGCCCGCGGCGTCCTCGGCGGGACTGTGCGGCGCGGGCATGGCGGCCTGGGTCTTGGGAATGTCGGTGCTCAGATTCACGCAGGGTCTCCTGAAAAACGGGCCGCGCAGCCTCGGGTTCCACGGCGCGCGGCACGGATGCGGTGCCCGCCGCGGACGCTCACGCGCGTGCGTCCGGGGGGATGGGCGGTGTCGGCCGCGGCCTCTTCGAGGCGCCGCGCCGATGTGGCTGGGATCGGGTGCTCGCGGCACATGCCCGTGGTGCCGAAAGCGATCGTGTGGGCACTATATCTAGCGTTGGACCCCGGCGCAATACCCTATAGCTAGCGCCAGGCTCCCGCACAGGCTGGACACCGGCTATGCACAGGCTTTTCCACAGGCCGCCGTGCGACCGCGCGCCGCGCCGCGGCTCCCGCGCGTGCCTTGATGCATCCCTGGGCGCCGTTCGGGCGCTGTTGCGCGCGGGGAACGCCGGCGCGCGCCGGATTCAGGCGAAGGGCGGAAGCGCCGCGTCGGGCAGGGCGCTCGCGCGGCGCACGAAGTCCCAGTCGAAATGCGGCCCCGGGTCGGTCTTGCGTCCGGGTGCGATGTCGCTGTGCCCGGCGATCGCGCGTACGGGGTAGGCCTCGAGCAGTGCGCCCAGCAGCGCGCCCAGGCTCTCGTATTGGGGCGCCGCATAGGCCATGGCGTCGCAGCCCTCGAGTTCGATGCCCACGCTGTAGTCGTTGCAGCGCTCGCGCCCCCACAGGCTCGACACTCCGGCGTGCCAGGCACGCTGCTCGCAGGAGACGTACTGTGCCAGTTTGCCGTCGCGGCGAATGAAAAAGTGCGAGGACACCCTCAGGCCGCGCAGCGTCTCGAAGTCCGCATGCGCGCCGGGATCGAGCCGGCCCATGAACAGCGCGTCGACGTGCCCGGCGCCGAATTCGCCCTCGGGCAACGAGATGCCGTGCAGCACGATGAGTTCGATCGCCGAGCCGGCGGGCCGAGGATCGAAGTGCGGCGAGTCGCGGCGCAGGGCATGGCGGTACCAGCCGGCCTCGAACAGCGCGGCGGCGCCCGGGCGCGGCGGCTCAGCGCGCATCGAGCCGCAGGCGCCGCAGGCGCCATTGCAACTGGCGCGGCAGCAGGCCCAGTTTTCGCGCCGCGGCCTCCAGGTCGCTGCCGCTGTCGAGCAGCGCCTGGCGCAGCGCGTCGCGCTCGATGTCGTCCAGGCAGCCCGCCAGGCGCTCGATCTCCCGATCGTCGTCGGTCGGCGACGCAGCGGCCTCGACACGCGGGGTCTGCGCGGCGGCGGAAGCGGTCGCCGCTTCGCGCTCCTGGGCGGACGGCGCCGGAGGCTGCGGCGGCCGCGACGGCGGCGCCGGGCGGTCGCCGTCGGGCTCCAGGTCCGCCGCGCCGATCAGGTCGCTGGCTGCCATGGCCGCGGCGCGGTGCAGCAGGTTCTCCAGTTCACGCACATTGCCGGCGAAGCCGAAGTCGCGCAGGCGCTCCAGCGCAGCCGCATCCAGGCGCAATCCCGGTCGCTCGTGCTCATGGCGGATGCGCGCCAGCAGCGCTTCCACCAGCAAGGGCAGGTCGTCCAGGCGTTCACGCAGCGGCGGCATGGTCACCGCGATCACGTTCAGCCGGTAATACAGGTCCTGGCGAAAGCTGCCGTCGGAGACGCAGCGCTGCAGATCCCGATGCGTGGCGCTGACCAGGCGCACGTCCACCGGGATCTCGGTAGTCTCCCCGATGGCCCGGATCTTGCGCTCCTGCACCGCGCGCAGCAGTTTGGCCTGCATGGACAACGGAAGTTCGCCGATCTCGTCGAGGAACAGGGTGCCGCCCGCGGCCGCGGCGAAGAAACCGTCGTGCGCGCTGGTGGCGCCCGTGAACGCGCCCTTGCGGTAGCCGAAGAACTCGGCCTCCAGCAGGTGTTCGGGGATCGCGCTGCAGTTGACGGCGACGAGAGGGCCGGCGGCGCGGCTGCTCAGCTCGTGCAGCGCGCGCGCGGCCAGCTCCTTGCCGGTTCCGGACTCTCCCTGGATCAACACCGGCGCCATGCCCCGCGCGCAACGCCGCAGTGTCTGCTTGACCGCCGCCATCGGCGCGGATTCACCCACCATGGCCTGCAACGCAGCCGTGGTGGGCAGCGGCGCCGGGCTATCCCGATGGCCCAGCGCGGAGCGCACCACCTGGCGCAGTTGCGACAGTTCCACCGGCTTGGTCAGGTAATCGAAGGCGCCCATCTTCAGGGCCTGCACGGCGCTGGCCGCGCTGCCGTAGGCGGTGGCCACGATGATGCGCTCGGTGCGCCGCTGGGTCTGCGCCCAGGCCAGGATGTCCGTGCCCTCGCCGTCGGGCAGACGCATGTCCACGATCGCCACCTCGTATTCGCGGCGCCTCAGGCATTCCAGGGCCTGCGCGACGCTGCCTGCCTCGTCGGCCTGCCAGCCTTCGCGCAGCAGCGTGAGCACGTAGAGTTCGCGCAGGTCGGGCTCGTCGTCCACGACGAGCATGCGGATCGGGGAGGCGGTGTCGGACATCGTGAGAATTCGGCGACGGGCTGGCTCAGGCTCCGGGGGCGGGTGTCGTGACGCCAATGACGAATTCGCCCCGCGTGCCGCCCTCGTGCACCACGCGGTAGAACAGCCGGGTACCGTAGCGCGAGCAGAGCTCTTGACAAATATAGAGCCCCAGGCCCGTGCCGCGGCTGTCCGTGGTGAAAAAGGGTTCGAAGATCTGGGTGCGCAGCGTGGGAGCCACCACCGGCCCGTCGTTGGCCACCGCCAGTTCGCGCAGCCGCGGCCCGCCGCGCAGGGCGATGCGGATCGAACCCGGCGCCCCGCTGGCGAAGCGCTGGGCGTTGTTGAGCAGATTGACGATGACCCTACGCAACTGCTGAGGGTCGAATTCGAGCGTGGCCTGGGGGTCCTGCGCGTCCACCACGATGCGCCCCGGCGTGTCGGCATCGAACTCCGCCACCAGTTCGCGCAACATGCGCATGGGCTGCAGCAGCACGGGCGAGCGCGCGCCCGAGCGTCCCAGGTCGAGCACGTCCTCGACGATGCGATTGAGGCGGTCGACGTTCTGCGAGATCAGTTCCGACATGCGCATGCGCTGGGTCTCGCTCAGCCCATGCTCGGCAGCCAGTTCGTTGGCGTGGGCGATGGCCCCCAGCGGATTGCGGATCTCGTGCGCCATGGCCGCCACCAGGCGCCCCAGCGCGGCCAGCTTGTCCTGCTGGATCTGGTTGCCGATGTCGCGCATGTCCTGCACGAACACGACATAGGCCGGCCCGCCCGGCAGGTGGCGCAGAGGTTGCACGCGTGCGCGCAGACGCACTCCGTCGACGCTCTCGAACTGCAGCGGCGCGAGCGCGCGGCCGCTTCCGGCGATCTCGCGCAGGCGCTCGCCCAGCGCCGCCAGCGCCGGATCGGCGAAGTCCCAGGCGCCGGGCGCCAGCTCCTCCGGCGTGCCCGGCATGCCCAGCAGGTTCGCCGCGGCCGGGTTGGCGGCCTCCACCCGCATGCGGGCGTCGACCACCAGCACGCCGTCCGGGTGTTCCAGCAGCACGTGGCGGTTGATGGCCAGTTGGCGCCCGGCGCGGATCTCGCTGCTGCGCGCTCGCTGCTCCTGGCGCACCAGGCGGCGCGAGAGCTGCCAGGCCAGCGTGCCCATGGCGAAATACGCGGCGCCGACGAATCCGGCCGCGAACAGCTGCAGTTCGCCTCCGGTGTTCCATCCCTGCAGACCCGCCAGCGCCTGGCCCAGCAGCAGCAGGCTGACCGCGGCGGCGGTGGCCAGCGTGAATCGCAGCGTGCCCCACACTCCGGCGGCCAGCACCGGCAGCGTGTAGCTCAGCACCAGCTCGTGCGCGGTGGGCCCGGCCAGCCACTGCAGCAGCGTGTAGGCCAGCATGTCGAACAGCACGGCCGACATCACCTGCCAGGCGAAGCCCCGCGTGGTCAGCAGGCTGAGCAGCCATTGGCCCAGCACGCCGAGCACGTACAGCGCGGCCACCGCCATGCCGATGCTTCCACGGTGCTCGCCCATCACGTTCAGGATGAACCAGCCGAGCAGGATGCTGCCCATGAGCAGGCGCGCCGCCCCCAGCACGCGGAACGAGCGCACACGCTCGCGCGACGGCGTGCTGCCCGCGATCAGGCGCGAGGCGAGAGAGTCGGGCGCGAGGCTCTGGCGGCGCTCGAAGGCGAAGCCGCTGTCCGGGCCGGCCGCCTGTTCAGCCCTGCCGGGCATGTTCGGCGCAGCAGTAGGGGCGCTGCTGAGCGTCCCACACGCAGCGGCTGGCCGGCACGTTGACCCCGCAACGCGTGCAGGCGTGCATCGGTTCCGGCGCGCTCAGGCGTTGCGTTTTGGGGCGTTCCTGCATGGCTTGCCGCGACGCACGGTTCTTCTTGTGCAACATCAGCACAACGATCACCACGACGAACAGCAGGAAATATTTCATGGCGCCCACTCAGCGATGCAGGATGACCTGGAGCACGAAACGCGAGCCCACGTAGCTCAGCAGCAGCAGCGCCGATCCGGAGAACAGCCAGCGCAGCGCGCGGCGCCCCCGCCAGCCCAGCACCCTGCGCCCGGTCAGCAGCACGGCGAACAGCAGCCAGGAGGCCACCCCGAACACCGTCTGGTGGTTCAGCTCGAAGGGCCTGCCGAACAGCCGTGTGCTGAACAGCGCGGCGAATACCAGCGCGGCGGTGAGCAGCACGAAACCCAGCCCGGCCAGGCGGTAGGTGAGTTTTTCCAGGGTCAGCAGCGGCAGCGCCGGGCCCAGGCCCGCCAGTCCCGGACGCCGCTGATGCAGTGCGCGCTCGGCCGACCACAGCATCGCGCCGTGCAGCACCGCGGCGCCGAACAGCCCGTAGGCGGCGATGCCCATGGCCCAGTGCAGGGAAAAGGCGATGCCGGCGCCCGGCGGGGCCAGCCGATAGGGCGGGAAGAACCAGGTCAGCATCAGCGAGACGGCCGCCAGCAGGCAGATCCACGAGCGCAGGCCCTGCAGCGGGTAGTACAGGCTTTCCACCCAGTACACGGCGGCGACCAGCCAGAAGGTCAGCGACAGCGCGGGAGCGAAGCCGAAATCGGGTTCGTGCATGCCCTCGAGCACCAGCGCGAAGGTGCTGGCGTGAGCCACCCAGGCCAGCACCATGGCCAGGGACGACAAATCCCGCCCGGGCAGGGGGCGGGAAGCGCGTTGCACGGGCAGTACCCGCGGACGGCCCAGGAACGCCGCCAACAGGTACAGTGCGAAGGCCAGGCCGTTGACTAAAATCCACATGTTTGAAGTTTACCCGAGCACTCCCGGGAGCAAGCCGGGTTGGCTCCGGCTCCGGCTCCGGCTTCGCGGCCCCGCAGGGCGCCGCATGGCAACCACAGGGCCCTCTTCTCATGCTGAACAACCTTACCCAGCGCCTGTCCCAGGTCGTGAAGACCGTTCGGGGACAGGCACGCATCACCGAATCCAACGTCGCCGACATGTTGCGCGAGGTGCGCCTGGCGCTGCTCGAGGCGGACGTGGCCTTGCCCGTCGTGCGCGAGTTCACCCAGCACGTGAAGGAGCGCGCGCTGGGCCAGGAGGTCGTGGGCTCGCTCAGTCCGGGCCAGGCGCTGGTGGGTGTGGTGCACAAGGAACTGGCCGCCTTGATGGGCAGCGGCAACGCGGCGCTGAACCTGGCGGTGCAGCCCCCGGCGGTGGTGTTGATGGCGGGCCTGCAGGGCGCGGGCAAGACCACCACCACGGCCAAGCTGGCCAAGTGGCTGGTCGAGCGCCAGCGCAAGAAGGTGCTGACGGTGTCGGCCGACGTGTACCGGCCGGCGGCCATCGAGCAGTTGCGCAGCGTCACCTCCCAGGCCGGCGCCGAGTTCCTCGAGTCCTCGCCCCAGGAAAAGCCGCTGGACATCGCCACGCGGGCGCTGGCCTATGCGCGCGCCCACCACATGGACGTGCTGCTGGTCGATACCGCCGGTCGCCTGGCGGTGGACGAGCAGATGATGCGCGAGATCCGCGAACTGCACCAGGCGCTGGATCCGGTGGAAACCCTGTTCGTGGTCGATGCGATGCAGGGCCAGGACGCGTTGACCACCGCGCGTGCCTTCCACGACGCATTGCCGCTGACCGGCGTGGTGCTGACCAAGCTCGACGGCGACGCGCGCGGCGGCGCTGCGCTGTCGGTGCACCACGTCACCGGCGCGCCGATCAAGTTCGCCGGGGTGTCGGAGAAGATCGACGGGCTGGAAGCCTTCGACCCCCAGCGCATGGCCGATCGCATTCTCGGCATGGGCGACGTGCTGGCGTTGGTGGAGCAGGCGCAGCGTCACGTCGACGTGGAGGCGGCCGAGAAACTGGCGAAGAAGGTCAAGTCGGGCGAGCAGTTCGACCTCGACGACTTTCTCATGCAACTGCAGCAGATGAACAAGATGGGTGGCCTGCAGGGCATGCTCGACAAGCTGCCGGCCGAGATGCAGGCGCGTGCGGGCCAGGCCGACATGGACAAGGCCGCGCGCGACGTGCGGCGCATGCAGGGCATCATCTGTTCCATGACGGCGATGGAGCGCCGCAAGCCCGACCTGATCAAGGCCTCGCGCAAGCGGCGCATCGCCACCGGTGCCGGCGTGGCCGTGCAGGAAGTCAACCGCCTGCTCGGTCAGTACGAACAGATGCGCGACATGATGAAAAAGATGAAGGGCGCGAAGATGTTCAAGATGATGCAGCGCATGGGCGGCGCCGGCGGGCTGATGCGCCGCTGAGCCGCTGCGCGCCCCTCGCGCGTCAGTGCGCGGCGTCCGGGGGGTGGGCCGGCAGGGTTTCGGCCAGCAGCGGCGCGCGCACCTGCCATTGCCGGCTGGCAGCCAGCACCGCGTCCGGATAGGCGGAGCGTCCGCGCGAACCGTTGTATCGCCCCAGCGCGTAGAACAGGCTGCCGTGTTCCTCGTCCAGGTAATGGCGCAGGATCACGCAACCGTAGCGCAGGTTCACCCGCATGCGAAACAGCGCCATCCTGTCGCCGTTGCCGATCTGGCGGGTCCAGAACGGCATGACCTGCATCAGCCCCAGCGCGCCGACGGGTGAGATCGCGTATTTGTTGAATCCGCTTTCCACCTGGATCAGCCCCAGCACCAGCGAGGGCTGAAGGCCGGCGCGCGTGGCTTCGTACCAGATGGTGCGCAGCAGCGCCTGCCGGGCTTGTCTGTCCGGAATGCGCTTGCGCAGGCGCGAGGACTCGGTGGCCAGCCACAACAGATAGCGCACCAGCTTGCGCGGGTCCTGGAAATGCGGAACCGGCGGGGCGTCGTCCGAGATCTGGGCGGCCAAAGCCAGGCGAACCGCGTCTGACAGCGCTTCCTCGCGCTGCGCCCCGGCCCAGGCCGTCCCCAGGCCCAGTTGCGCGAGCAACAGCAGCGCGGCGACCGCGCGGCGCGCCAGCCGCCGCGACGCCACGCCGCTCGCCAGCCGCCTCCAGTTCACGGCGACGCCGGCCTGCTCAGCGCCGCGAGCGCGAGCGCAGCCATTGCAGCACCTCGCCGCGCGCCACGCCGGTGGCTGCTGCATCGCGGCGATGCTGGTATTCCAGGGTCTGCGCGGCCAGTCCGCGGTCGGACACCACCAGGCGGTGCGGCACGCCGATGAGCTCCCAGTCCGCGAACATGGCACCGGGGCGCAGGCCGCGGTCGTCGAGAATGGCGTCGAAGCCGGCGCCCTGCAATTCCGCCAGCAACGACTCGGCCGCGTCGCGAACGGCCTCGCTGCGAACCATGCCGATGGGGCACACCACCACCTCGAAGGGGGCCAGCGCGTCGGGCCAGATCATGCCGCGCGCGTCGTGGTTCTGCTCGATGCAGGCGCCCAGGATGCGGGTGATGCCGATGCCGTAGCAGCCCATCTCCAGCGGCTGGGACTTGCCCGTCTCGTCGATGTAGTTCGCCTGCAGGGCATCCGAGTACTTGGTGCCCAGATAGAACACGTGACCCACCTCGATGCCGCGGCACATGGCCAGGCGTCCGCGCCCATCCGGGCTGGGGTCGCCCTCGACCACGTTACGGATGTCGGCCACCTCCGGCTCGGGCAGGTCGCGGCCCCAGTTGACCCCGGTGTAATGGAAGTCCGGCTGGTTGGCGCCGACCACGAAATCGTGCATGTTCGCCACCGTGCGGTCGGCGATCACGCGCAGCGGCCGCCGGGTGCCGATGGGGCCGATGAAGCCCGGGCGGCAGCCGAACCACTCGACGATCTCCTCCTCGGTCGCCATGCGTGCATCGCCCATGCCGGCCAGCTTGCCCACCTTCACCTCGTTCACGGCGTGGTCGCCGCGCACCAGCAGCAGCACCAGCTGCGTGCCGGCGTCGCCGTCGGTCGCCAGCACCACCGACTTGACCGTGCTCTGCAGGGGAATGCGCAGGAGCTCGGCCACTTCCTCGCACTTGCCGGCCGCCGGGGTCGGGGTGCGTTCGAGGGCCTTGCCCGGCGCCGCGCGCTGGGCCAGCAGGGGCAGGGCCTCTGCCTTTTCCACGTTGGCCGCGTAGTCGGATTCGGGGCTGTAGGCGATGGCGTCCTCGCCGGTGTCGGCGATGACATGGAACTCGTGGCTGAGGGAGCCGCCGATGGCGCCCGAGTCGGCCGCCACGGCGCGGAACTCGAAGCCGAAACGCTCGAAGATGCGCCGGTAGGCTTCGTACATCGCCTCATAGCTGCGCTGCGCGGCGTCGCGGTCGCGGTCGAAGGAGTAGGCGTCCTTCATCGTGAACTCGCGCGCGCGCATCACCCCGAAGCGCGGCCTGCGCTCGTCGCGGAACTTGGTCTGGATGTGGTAGAAGTTCACCGGCAGCTGGCGCCACGAGCGCAATTCGGCGCGGGCGATGTCGGTGATGACCTCCTCCGACGTGGGCTGCATGACGAAATCGCGCTGGTGCCGGTCCTTCATGCGCAGCAGCTCGGGGCCGAACTTGTCCCAGCGCCCCGACTCCTGCCACAGCTCGGCCGGCTGCACCACCGGCATCAGCAGTTCGATGGCGCCGGCGCGGTTCATCTCCTCGCGCACGATCGCCTCCACCTTGCGCAGGCTGCGCAGCCCCAGCGGCATGTAGGTGTACAGGCCGGCGGCGAGCTTGCGGATCATGCCGGCGCGCAGCATCAGCGCCTGGCTCGCCACGTCGGCGTCGGCCGGGGCTTCCTTCTGGGTGGAGATGAAGAATCGGGATGCGCGCATGAAATCGGCGGAAGTGGATGTGGGAGGGGGCGGTCGCGAAGCCGGCATCCGCGCGCCTCGGGCGCCCAGGATGCTGAAGTGCCGATACCCTGCGGCGTGTACTCCGCGGGCCGCGGCTTGCCTATAATCGAAGCACACATTCTAGAAGAACGGGGGCACTGGCCATGTTGGATCGAGAGGGTTATCGTCCCAACGTCGGCATCATCCTGCTGAACCCCAGGAACCAGGTGTTCTGGGGCAAGCGCATCAGCGGGCATTCGTGGCAGTTCCCGCAGGGCGGAATCCACGCCGGCGAGAACCCGGAACAGGCCATGTACCGCGAGTTGTTCGAGGAGGTGGGGCTGCGCCCCTGTCATGTGCACGTGCTGGGCCGCACCCGCAACTGGTTGCGCTACGAGGTCCCGCAGCAGTATCTGCGCCGCGATCATCGCGGCATCTACAAGGGGCAGAAGCAGATCTGGTTTCTGCTCCGCCTGACCGGGCGCGACAGCGACGTCTGCTTGCGCGCCACCGACCATCCCGAGTTCGATGCATGGCGTTGGAACGATTACTGGGTCGCGCTGGACAGCGTGATCGAATTCAAGCGCGACGTCTACCAGCAGGCGCTGAGCGAGCTGGCGCACCTGTTGCCGCGCATGGAGCCGCGCACGCGGTATCTGCGCGCGCATGTACGCCACCAGCGTCACCAGCCGGTGGCGGTCGCGGTGCCGGCCGAGGCCGGCGGCGAATGAGCGCGGCGGCGAAGGGCGCGCGGTATTGCGCGGCGCTGGCTTGCGCGCTGGGTGTGCTGCTGCCCGCGGCCGCGCAGCAGGCCCCCGGCGCCATCGAGGGCCTTCCGGCACAGGCGCAGCAGCCCAAGCCGGGCGCCATCGTGCACTTCCCGACGCAGGTTCCCGCCGGCGATGCCGGGCTGGTCGACGTACCGTTGCCCTCGGCCTCCGGGGAAATCCGGTTCATGATCGATCCGGCCAGCGTCAGCCGGCCGGAACCCGCGCTGGTGCGCTACCTGCTGGTCGCGCGCAGTCGTTCGGGGTATCGCAACGTCAGCTACGAAGGTCTGAACTGCGCCGACAACACCTGGCACATCTACGCCACCTGGGATGCGGCATCGAAGCGCTGGGCCGCCAACGGGGACACGACCTGGATTCGCGCCAACACGGTGTCCAACTCCGACGTGCACGGCGTGCTCGACCGCAACTACTGGTGCGACGGCGCGATGGCCGCCGGGGATCCCGGACGGTTGATGAAGCGCCTGCGCAGCGGCCTGCAGCCGTACTTCGTGAGCCATTGAGGCGCGTCGGCGCGGGCCGCCGGCGAGGCAGCCCCGTCCCCATGGCCCGGGCACGAGGCCCGGTGCCGGCGTGCTCGATGCCCGGGAACCTTCAGCCCTGCGCCTGGCGCAGCACCAGGTTGTCGCGGTGGATCAACTCGGGCTGCTCGATGAAGCCGAGAATCGCGGCGATCTGCGCGGTCGGCGCGCGACGGATCAGGCGCGCCTCGGCCGCCGCGTAGTTGCTCAGGCCGCGCGCCACTTCCACGCCCCGCTGATCGAGCACCGCGATCACGTCGCCGCGCTCGAATTCGCCGGCCACCTCCACCACGCCCACCGGCAGCAGGCTGGCGCCACCCTCACGCAGGCGTCGCGCGGCGCCGTCGTCGACGGTGACACGGCCGCTGACCTGCAGATGGTCGGCCATCCATTGCTTGCGCGCCGCCAGCTTGCCGGCGCCCGCGTGCAGGCAACTGCCGATGGCCTCGCCGTCGGCCAGACGCAGCAGCACGCGCGGCTCGCGCCCGCTGGCGATCACGGTGTGCGCGCCGCTGCGCGCCGCGCGTTGGGCCGCCAGCACCTTGGTCAGCATGCCGCCCTTGCCGATGGCGCTGCCGGCGCCGCCGGCCATCGCCGGCAGCGCGGGGTCGTCGGCGCGCGCGTCGCGCACCAGCGTCGCTGCCGGATCCTTGCGGGGGTCGGCCGAGTACAGGCCGCTCTGGTCGGTGAGAATGATCAGCGCGTCGGCCTCGACCAGGTTGGTGACCAGCGCGCCCAGGGTGTCGTTGTCGCCGACCTTGATTTCGTCGGTGACCACGGTGTCGTTCTCGTTGATCACCGGCACCACCTGGTGCGCCAGCAGCGTGAGCAGGGCGCTGCGCGCGTTCAGGTAGCGCCGCCGGTTGGCCAGGTCCGCGTGGGTGAGCAGGATCTGCGCGCAATGCCGGCCGCGCGCGCTGAAGGCCGTTTCGTAGGCTTGCGCCAGGCCCATCTGGCCCACCGCGGCGGCCGCCTGCAACTGCGGGATCTCGTTCGGGCGGCGGCTCCAGCCCAGGCGTTTCATGCCCTCGGCGATGGCGCCGCTGGACACCAGGATGACTTCCTTGCCCAGCGCGTGCAGTCCGTCGATCTGCTCCACCCAGCGGGCCACCGCCGCGTGGTCGATGCCCCGACCCTCGTCGGTCACCAGGCTGGAGCCAACCTTGACTACCAGGCGGCGGGCCTGGGCGATCACGGAGGAAGTCTCAGGAGTCGTCGGATGGCTCATGGGCGGCAAAGCGCGGATCGTTCGGATCGACCGTCGCCTCGTCGCCCTGCGCCTGCGGGCGCAGGGTCTGGTCGATGTCGCGCAGCAGCGGCTCCAGCCCCTCGCGGGTGAGCGCGGAAATCGCGTACATCGGGCCCTTGTAGCGCAGGCGGCGGCGGATCTCCGCGACGCGCTCGGCGCGTTGCTGCTCGTCGAGCATGTCGAGCTTGTTGAGCACCAGCCAGCGCGGCTTGGCGGCGAGTTCGGGGTCGTATTTCTTCAATTCGGCCACCACGCTGCGCGCGTCGCGCACCGGGTCGGCCTCGGGGTCGAGCGGAGCCACGTCCACCAGGTGCAGCAGCAATCGCGTGCGCTGCAGGTGGCGCAGGAACTGGTGGCCCAGCCCCGCGCCCTCGGCGGCGCCTTCGATCAGGCCCGGAATGTCGGCCACGACGAAGCTGCGCCCAGGCCCCACGCGCACCACACCGAGCTGCGGGTGCAGCGTGGTGAAGGGGTAATCGGCGATCTTCGGGCGCGCGTTCGACACCGAGGCGATGAAGGTGCTCTTGCCGGCGTTGGGCAGACCCAGCAGTCCGACGTCGGCCAGCACCTTGAGCTCGAGCTGCAGGCGCCGCTGCTCGCCCGGTTGCCCCGGGGTGCTCTGGCGCGGCGCGCGATTGGTGCTCGACTTGAAGCGCAGGTTGCCCATGCCGCCGGTGCCGCCCTGTGCCAGCACCACGCGCTGGCCCGGCGCGGCCAGGTCCGCCAGCAGTTCACCGGTGGCTTCGTCGCGCACCAGCGTGCCCACGGGCACGCGCAGCAGCATGTCGTCGCCGGCGGCGCCGAACTGGTCCGCGCCGCGGCCGTGCTCGCCGTTGCGGGCGCGGTACAGGCGCTGGTAGCGGAAGTCGATGAGGGTGTTGAGGTTCGGGTCGGCCTCGGCGTAGATATGGCCGCCACGGCCCCCGTCACCCCCGTCGGGCCCGCCGAAGGGGATGAACTTCTCGCGACGGAACGACATGCAGCCGTTGCCGCCGTTGCCCGCGAATACCTCGATGTGCGCTTCGTCTACGAATTTCACGGCAGGCCGGCGCTGGGACTCGAACGGGAGGGAAAAGCGGTGCCGGCGGCGCGTTCACGCGCTGCCGGCACGCTGCCGACTTCAGGCCTGCTCGGCCTGCGGCGCGACGTTCACGTAGTGACGGTCGAAAGCGCCCTTGCGTGCGAAGTTCACCTTGCCGTCCACCAGCGCGAACAGCGTGTGGTCCTTGCCCACGCCGACGTTGGTGCCGGCATGGAAGCGCGTGCCGCGCTGGCGCACGATGATCGAACCGGCCGAGATGTCCTGGCCGCCGAACACCTTCACGCCCAGTCGCTTGGCCTCGGAATCGCGGCCGTTACGCGTGGAGCCGCCGCCCTTTTTCTGTGCCATTTCCTATGCTCCTCAAGCAGCGATGCTCTCGATGTGCAACTCGGTGAAATTCTGCCGGTGGCCCTGGTGCTTCTGATAGTGCTTGCGACGGCGCATCTTGAAGATGCGAACCTTCTCGCCACGACCGTGCGCCAGAACCTTGGCCTTCACCGCGGCCCCCGCAAGCAGCGGGGTCCCGAGCCGGGTGTCGGCGCCGTCGAAGACGGCGAGCACCTGGTCGAGCACGATGTCCTGGCCAACGTCTGCGGCAATCTGTTCTACCTTGATCTTGTCGCCGGCAGCGACCTTGTACTGCTTGCCGCCGGTTTTTATGACCGCATACATGGGACAAACTCCTGAAGGAATGACGTCAACCCCGGGGCTGGCGTACATTGCTGCCGCGCGCCAGGCCCCCGGCGTCGCACGCCGAGTCTCGGGCCCCGTCCGGGCAAGCATGACATGCTCTTGTGCCGGGCAGGGTGACGAACCCGTCATCATAGCAGAACCGGGTCGATTGCCCAAAATTGCCCTGCCGCAGTCGGCCGCGGGACGCAGCCGGGCCATTCCGGCCGGTGCTTATTAGAATTTCCTGGTTTTTGCCCTTCCATCGTGTCGTTCCGCCAACCCGCACGCCGTTCGTGACCTCCTCCGCCTCGATTACGTCCATCCTCGCCCCCATCTCCCAGGACATGCTGCAGGTCGACGCGTCGATCCGGCGCGCCCTGGCGTCCGAGGTGCCGCTGATCAGCGCCATCGGCACCTATATCGTGGGCGCCGGCGGCAAGCGTCTGCGCCCGGCGCTGCTGCTGCTGGTGGCGCGCGCCCACGGCTACGCCGGCGAGCATCTGCATGACCTGGCCGCCGTGGTGGAAATGATCCACACGGCCACGTTGCTGCACGACGACGTGGTCGACGAATCCGAACTGCGCCGCGGCCGCCAGACCAGCAACGCGGCCTACGGCAACGCGGCCAGCGTGCTGTCGGGGGATTTCCTGTACTCGCGCTCCTTCCAGATGATGGTGGCCGCGGGCGAGATGCGCATCCTGCGCATCCTGGCCGACGCGACCAACGTGATCGCCGAGGGCGAAGTGCTGCAGCTGATGAACATGCACGACCCGGACATCACCAGCGAGCAGTACATGCGGGTGATCCACGACAAGACCGCCGCGCTGTTCGAGGCCGCCGCGCGCATCGGCGCGGTGCTCGCCGGCTGCGACGCCGCGGCGGAGGAGTCAGCGGCCGGCTACGGGCGCGCCATCGGGCTGGCCTTCCAACTCATCGACGATGCGCTGGACTACAACGGCAACGCCGAGGAAATGGGCAAGAACGTCGGCGACGACCTGCGCGAGGGCAAGCCCACGCTGCCGCTGATCGTGGCCATGCAGCGCGCCCAGGGCGAGCAGCGCGAACTCATCCAGCGCGCGATCCGCGACGGCGATACCGACAGCCTGCCGCGCATTCTCGAGGTGGTGAGCGCCTGCAACGCGCTGGAGGAGGTCTACGCGGTGGCGCGCGCCGAGCTGAACAAGGCGCGCGGCCTGGCGCAGGCGATGCCGGCCGGCGAGTACCGCGACTCCCTGCTGGCGCTGTGCGACTACAGCCTGCAGCGCAACGCCTGAGCGCACCGCCGCGCCTTGCCACTCATTCACGCAGTCTGCTAGACTGCAGGGCTTTCGTGCGCTGGCCGCGGCCGGTGGGCGGAAACCATGCGGAATCGATGAAGCATGGCATTTCGGGGTGTAGCTTAGCCTGGTAGAGCGCTACGTTCGGGACGTAGAGGCCGGAGGTTCGAATCCTCTCACCCCGACCAGATTCTCTTGAGAAATCAAGAACATGCAACGGCCGCAGATTCTGCGGCCGTTGTCGTTTTCGGGGCGCTGTGCCAAATCTGTGCCACATCGGCCAGGTTGGTGCGGCGCGCAGCGCCTCGGAATAGGCGCCGTGGCTACAGGAGTCTCCACAACCCACCTGGAGATTTCCTCATGGCAGAACTCACCAACCGCAACCGTTTCCACGTCACGGTGCGCAAGCGCGACGACCTGGCGCGCCACTTGCCCTTCACGCAGATGTCGGCGGCCCGGGCCTACATCGAGGACTTGCGCTCGCAGGGCTTCAAGCCCAAGGGCGACCAACTCGACGAGCATTGGCTCGTGCGCATCCGCGAGCGTGGCCACAAGCCCCTGCAGGCTACCTTTTCTTCCCTGGCCGCAGCCGAAGACTTCATCGGGCAGGTCACGGTCGAGCGCAAGCGCAGGGGCATTGCTTGCCATTGAGCATGCGCGGACGCAGGGGGTTCCCTTCCTGGGAACATGCCGAGTCCGTCAAGGCTTGCAAAACGCATCAAAGATGGCCTCAATAACCTGCGCGAGTTCATCTTCGTCCAGGTCGCTGGCATCCGTATCGAGGTGAAATGACCGAGCAAATCAGCAGCCAGCAGTCCTGACCTTCCCGACCGTATCATTTTCCGGGACACAAGCCCGCATGGAACCCTCCGTGAACCCTGACAACACGCCCCTGCAAGGAATTTCCTCGATGGCCACGCGGGCGCTGCTGGCCCAGCTGGCCGACGGCAGCCGCCGTGATCGCGGCATCGACGTGCACTTCGAATCCGTCGGCGGCGTCGATGCCGCGCGCCGCGTGGCCCAGGGCGAAGCCTTCGACGTCGTGGTGCTGGCGGCCAATGCGATCGACAAGCTCATCGCCTCTGGACACGCGCTGGCCGACAGCCGCGTCGACCTGGTGGTGTCGAAGACCGTGGTGGCGGTGCCCGAAGGGGCTCCGGCCGTCGACGTGGGCACCGAGCAGGCGCTGCGCCAGGCGGTGCTGGCAGCCTCGGCCATCGGCCATTCGACGGGACCCAGCGGAACCGCCGTGCTCGATCTGCTGCAACGCTGGGGCGTGCTCGAGGCAGTGCGCGACAAGCTGGTGCAGGCGCCGGCCGGAGTTCCGGTGGGGCGCCTGCTGGCCGAGGGCAAGGCGACGCTGGGTTTTCAGCAGACCAGCGAGCTGGTCGGCCTGGCGGGCGTGCGCGTGCTGGGCGAACTGCCGGCCGGCTGCGAGATCATCACCCGATTCACGGCCGCGGTGTGCGCCGCGTCGACGCGGCGAGACGCGGCCCGGGCGTTGATCGCCTACATGGCCTCGCCCGAGACGGCGCAGGCCAAGCGCGAGCAGGGGCTCGAGCCGGCCTGAAGCCGCGGCCGCGCGCTTCGATCAGGCGCGCTCGCGCCGGCCC
Organism: Pseudomonadota bacterium; assembly: GCA_021830925.1. Lineage (GTDB taxonomy): Bacteria > Pseudomonadota > Gammaproteobacteria > Burkholderiales > Burkholderiaceae_C > Thiomonas_A. The sequence goes on from JAKBNS010000138.1 coordinate 41,679, forward strand.
GAGGCCGAGCCCTCCCACGCGAGCCAGCGGCCCGGGCCCGCGCGGTACCAGGCCGCGCCGTGTCGGTCGACACGCATCAGGTGCAGCCATCCGTTGTCCGCCAGCTGGCGCAGCACGGCGTGACGCTGCAGCACGGCTTCGATCGATGCCTCGGGTGCCTCGATCAGCGCGCTCAGGCGCAGGGCTTCGTGGATCCAGCGCTCGCCGTCGTGCAAGGACTGGCGCGCCAGCCCGATACGCAGGTCTCCACCGTTGCCCTCGAACACCCCGAGGTTCGCGCCCACCACGTTGTGCAGCAGCTTGTTGCCGCTGCCCAGGCGCTCGGGGTCGCAGGTGGACGCGTGGTATTGCCAGTTGATCCAGTGGGCCACCAGCAGCGGGGCGGTCATCAGGGCCTCGAGCAGGCTGCCGTCGGGGTCGTCGGCCTGCTCGTAGTCGTGCAGGAAGCAACGTCCCTCGAGCACCACGCCGCGCGAACGCGCGCGCGGCGCCAGGATCAGGGCCGCGTTGCCCGCCAGTCCCCATTCGGGCCGGGTCTGCGCACCGTCGTTGGCGCGTCGGCGCAGGGCGCGCAGCAGCTCGTCATGCGGCAGGCGGGCATCCAGGCCGAGCCTGGGCGCGCGTTCCCGGCGCACCTGGTCGCAGGCGTGGTCGAACGCCGTGCGCAGTTGGTCCCAGCCCGCACGGGCGTGCGCGGGCAGCAGGTCGAGGTCGAAGCCCTCGACCTCGTCGGTGGTCGTGTTGTGCAGAGCTGCCGCGAACACGGTGCGTGCCGGGATGTCGATGCCGCGATCGAGCAGTCCGGCGCGCACCTCGGCTTCGTTGAGAAGCTGGGCCAGCGCCCGCGCGTTGGCCTCGCCGCTGTTGCCGCAGCAGGCTCCGCAGTCCAGCGCCGCGGCGTGCGCGTTGTTGCTGGTCTGGCTGGCGTGAGCCACCAGCAGCACCAACGGCGCGAAATCGCGCCGCAGTCCCATGGCGCCGAGCACGCGCGCGGCCAGATCGATCCTGGCCGTCGGGTCCAGGCCGAGCAGGCGCGGACGGCACACCGCGCGGTAGCGTGGGGTGATTCCCGCCAGGTCGTCGTTGTCGCGCGTGCCGGTACGCGGCGCGAGCCAGCGGCTCAGCCCGGCGAGGTAGCTGAAGCCGGCGGCCTCCACGTAGGAAAAGGCCGCACCCGGCCAGCGGCCGGCGCCGTCGCGCTGGCGCGCCGCCGCCAGGCTGCGGCGGCGCGCCGCGCGCACGCGGCGGTCCAGCCCGGCGGCGGTCACCGCTTCGCTGTCGGGTGCGGGGACGACGAGATCGGACAGCTCCACGCTCGGCGCCAGCAGGCCCGGAAGCTGAGGGCGCCGCGCCTCGGTCGCCAGCGGCGTATAGGCCGCCGGCAGCCCGAAGAAACCCGCGAAGCCGTGGGTGCTCACGGCGGGCCACACGGACTCCAGGGCCCGGCGCAGCGGTTCGCTGCGCACGTCGATGCAGAACACCGCCTGCACCTCGGCGGGTGCCGCGGGCGCGGTCGCGGCGCCCGGAAGGCGCGCCAGCAGATCGCGCTGGTAGCCGATGTCGAGCGCCAGTTGCCAGACCTCGTCGGGCAGTAGCTCCCGGCTCGCCTGCTCCAGTGCGGCACCGGCCGAGCTCCACGCCGTCTGCACTTCGGCGAAGGCCCTGCACGCGGAGGCTTCGGCCGAGCATTCGAGCAGAAGTACGCCCCAGGCCAGGCGGATGGCCAGCAGCTCGCGCAGGTGCGGGTCCGACCGGCCTTCCAGACGCGCCTGCCATCCCAGGTAGGCGCACCAGGAGGCCCAGCCCTGCAGGCTCAACAGCACCGCTTCCAGATAGTCGGCCCAGACCGTCTCGGGCAGGCCCAGGCGTCGGAGTGCCCAGGCCTCGGCATCCGCGCGCGTCGGGGGCAGCGCGTGCAGGCCGCGTGGCAGGCCGGGCAGGCCCATCAGCACCGAGATGCCGTGATCGTGATCGATGGTGTCGCGCCAGAAGGCGTACAGCCCCTGCCCGCGCTCGGGCTGCCAGTCGGCCTGGCTGCGGTCGAAGTAGGCGGCGCAGGTCTGGCTGATCTGGTGGGTGACCGCATCGCGCCACGGCAGCCTGGCATGGCGCTGCGGCTGGTCGTCCAGCAGGTCGATCAGCAGTGGGAGCCGCGGCAGCTTCGGGGGCGAGTGCAGGGCCGCGACGCAGCGTTCGGGATTCCAGCCGGCCGCGGCTGCCTGCGGCAGCCGCTCCAGTGCCGCGCGCAGGTCCTGAGCGCGGATACGCCCACTCTCCCAGTCGCGGCACAGGCTTTCGCGAGCCGGGAACACGCGAATGCCCGCCAGCAGCGCCATGCGCGCGGCGACCTCGCGCAGCGGGCGCTCGATGCGCTGCCAGTGGGGGTTGACGGCGATGGAGCGATCCAGCGGCCAGGCGGGGGCGATCGCACCGCAGGCGCGGTCGCAGGCGGCGTCGATGCCGGCTCGTGCGCCCGCCTGCGCGGCGGGGGCCTGGGGGGCAGGGTGCGTTGCGTGCATGAACAAGGGCTCGCGGGGTTTCACGGCGTGCTCCAGTTGGCGACGAGGCATTGGTTCGTCGAGTCGGCCCGATGCGGCCCGCCCCAGCGCGCGGGCCACAGGCGAAGCGCCGCGCGGGTGTAGATCTCGTCCACGTAGAACCCGGCGTAGCTCCAGCGGCGCACGGTCTCCAGGTGCCGCGGGGCGAGTTGCAGCGCGGCCAGCATCAGGTAGAGCCCTGCCATGCCGAGCCATGCGACGGGCCCGGCCGCCTGCCAGGGCACATCGCGCGTGCCCAGCGGCAGAAGATGCGCGACGGTGGCGGCGGCGACCAGCGCGGCGACCAGTGCGATGCCGTTCGCCGCGCGCCAGGCCGCCACGCCGGCTTCACCGGGACGCCATGCGGGCCACCACAGCAGCGGGGCCCAGGCCGCCGCCAGCACGCCGCTCCACCACCAGGGCCATGGCGCGCCGCCGGCGAGGCGGTCGAGCGCCAGCAGCACGCCGGCCGCCAGCCAGGGAGCGGCCAGCACGCTGGCGGCCGAGTTGGCACGAAGGTCGCGCAGCGCGCGCAGCCTGGCGTCGCGCACCACGCCCGAGGCCGACAGGAAAGCATGCGCCTTGTACAGGGAGTGCCCCAGCAGGTGCAGCGCCGCCAGCTCGTACAGGCCGAGGCCGCACTCGAGCATCATGAACCCCATCTGGGCCACCGTCGACCAGGCCAGGCGCACCTTGATGCTTACCCGCGTCAGGCTGACCATGCCGGCCAGCAAGGCGCTGGCCAGCCCGCCCGCCACCAGCAAGGCGCGCGCGCCCTCGGCCGCGCCCAGCAGCGGCGCGAAGCGGATGAGCACGAATCCACCCAGGTTCACCACGCCGGCATGCAGCAGCGCGGACACCGGCGTCGGCGCCTCCATCACCTGGATCAGCCAGCCGTGCACCGGCAACAGCGCCGTGCGCACCATCACCGCCAGCACCAGCAGCAGGGCGGCGAGCCGCAGGGCGGGCGCGGTGTCACCGGCCTGTACCTGTCGGAACAGCGCGCTCAGCGAACCGCTGCCCACATGGTGCCAGGCCAGTGCCGCGGCGGCCAGCAGCAAAAGGTCGGCCAGGCGGTCGGCGATGCGCTTCTTGTGCGCCGCCAGGCGTGCGAAGGGCCGCTCGGGGTAGAAGCACAGCAGGCGATGCAGCGCGGCTCCGATCAAGTACCAGGCCACGATCAGCACCAGCCAATGGTCGGCCAGCAGCAGCAGCTGCACGCCCGCCAGCACGGCGGCCAGCGCGGCCGCGTAGCGCCGTTGCCGAGGCTCGCCCTGCAGGTAGCGCGAGGAAAAGGCACCGATCACGGTGCCGAGGAACTGCACCAGCAGCGCCATCCACGCGCCGAGACGGCTCAGGGCCAGTCCGGGTGCAAGCGGCCACGCGGGCCCGCCCTGCCGCGCGTGGACGCCGCCCAGGCAGGCGGCGAGCACCACGACCGCGAAGCCCAGGCCGGCGGCGCAACAGGCGATCCATCGACGCCACAGCGCCGCGTCGTCGGCGCGGGGCAGCGCGGCGCAGGCGGCCGCTGCCGCGGCCATCAGGCATGCCGGGGCCAGTGCCGCGGCGCGCAACATGTCGGGAGCAAGGGGTACGAGAGAGTGCAGGTTCATGGGAGGATATGTTGCTTGGCGCATTGCGTTCTGTAAAATTCATTGTCAGGAACGAAATGTTCACGAAAACAGAACATGGACCTCGACCGCCTGAACTTCCATCACCTGCTGTACTTCTGGCGCGTGGCCCGCATCGGGCATCTCACGCGCGCCGCCCGGGAACTGCACGTCGCGCAGTCGGCGCTGTCCACGCAGATCCGCCAGCTGGAGGATCGCCTGGGCGAGCCGCTGTTCGAGCGCGAGGGCCGGCGCCTCGTGCTCACCGAGGCCGGCCAGATCGTGCTGTCCTACGCGGAGAACATCTTCGGCCTTGGCCAGGAGATGCTCGGCCGCCTGGGCGGCCGTGCCGAGGGCATGCTGCGCCTGCGCGTGGGCAGCGTGGCCACGCTGTCGCGCAATTACCAGGAGAACTGGATCCGCCCCCTGCTCGGTGATCCGACGGTGGCCTTGACCCTGGAGTCGGGCATGCTGGCGGACCTGCTGGAGCGCCTGCTGCAGCACCGCCTGGACGTGGTGTTGTCCAACGAGGCCGTGCCGCCGGACACGGATCGCCCCTTCCATTGCCGCTTCCTGGGCAGCCAGGCGATCTCCCTGGTCGGCTCCGCCGGCGCCTGGACGCGCCGTCGCCTGCGCATGCCCGAGGACCTGCATGGCCGGGACCTGGCGGTGCCGGGCCCGCGCCATGCGCTGCGCGGTCAGTTCGATGCCCTGTGCATCGCCGCCGACGTCCGGCCGCGGCTGCGCGCCGAGGTCGACGACATGGCCATGCTGCGCCTGATCGCCCGCGACAGCGGCTGGCTCACGGTGCTGCCCGAGGTGGTGGTGCAGGACGAACTGCGCACCGGAGTCCTGGTGAAGGTGGGACGCTCGGAGCAGTTGCAGGAACACTTCTACGCCATCACCACCACCCACCGCCACCGCGTGGAGCGCCTGGAACATCTGCTCGAAGGCTCCCGGCGGGCCCTGCGTCCGATGCGCCCGGCAGGCGCCGTGTGATGCCATCCGTGCTCGCCATCCGGTAACTCCCATGTCCTCGACCACCGAACAAGTCCTGTTCCTCGGCCTGATCGTCTCCCTCATGGTGATTCCGAGGGTGCTGCAGCGCTGGCGCATTCCGGCGCCGCTGGGCGCCTTCGCGATGGGCCTGCTGGGGGCGCTGGCGCTTCCGCAACTGGTCTCGGGGAAGGTGCTCCACGTGCTGGCCACGCTGGGCATCTCCGCCGTGTTCCTGTTCGCCGGCGTGGATCTGGAACCCTCGGATTTCCGGCGCGGCCGTTGGCCGCTGCTGGGCAACCTCGTGGTCAATGCGCTGGCGCTGGCCGCCGTCTCGTGGGCGGCCGTGCACTACCTGCAGATGCGCTGGCAGGTGGCGGCGCTGCTGGCGCTGGCCCTGCTTACCCCATCCACCGGGTTCATCCTCAACGCCTTGCCCAGCTTCGGCCTGCGTGACGACGAACGCTACTGGGTCACCATCAAGGCGGTGGCCGGGGAGCTGCTGGCGCTGGCGGTGATGTTCGTGGTGCTGGAGTCCCATTCCTGGCAGGCGCTGAGCCTGTCCACGGCTGCGCTGCTGGCGCTCATGGTGGCGCTGCCCGTGGTGCTGCTGCTGCTCGGACGCTACGTGATCGTCGTCGCCCCCGGCTCCGAGTTCTCCCTGCTGGTGATGGTGGGCGTGGTGGCCGCCTACGTCACCTTCGCGCTGGGCGTGGAGTACCTGCTCGGCGCCTTTCTCGCCGGATTCGCGGCGCGCATGCTGCGCGGGCGGCTTCCGGGCATGGCCTCGGAGCGCAACCTGCACGCCATCGAGATGTTCGCCTCCTTTTTCGTTCCCTTCTATTTCTTCGACAGCGGGCTGCACGTGCCGGCGCAGTCGTTGAGCCTGCGCGCGCTGGGCCTGGGCCTGGCCATCACGGCGGTGGCGCTGCCCCTGCGCATCGGCATGGTCTGGCTGCAGCGCCTGTTCATCCGCGGCGAGAGCCTGCGCGGCAGCCTGCGCGTGGCCACGGCGCTGACGCCCACGCTCGTGTTCACCCTGGTGCTGGCTGGCCTGCTGCGCGAACGATTCGGCATCGACGACACGCTGTACGGAGCCTTGCTGCTGTACGCCGGGCTGTCGACGTGGCTGCCGTCGCTGGCTCTCGCACAGCCCTTCGTGCTGGAGCGCATGCCCGCGCGCGAAGCCGGGCAGGGCGGCTAAACTGGCTCGCTTGCGTCGCCGCATCGAAGCCTCGCCCGATCCGTCCACCCAGGAAGCCATGGCCATGAAATCCCGCGCCGCCGTCGCCTTCGCCCCCGGCAAACCCCTCGAAATCGTCGAGATCGACGTGGCGCCGCCGCGCAGGGGCGAGGTGCTGGTGCGCATCACCCATACCGGGGTGTGCCACACGGATGCGTTCACGCTGTCCGGAGCCGATCCCGAGGGCGTGTTCCCCGCGGTGCTCGGCCACGAAGGCTCGGGCGTGGTGGTGGAGGTGGGAGAGGGCGTCACCAGTGTGCGTCCCGGTGACCGCGTGATCCCGCTGTACACCGCCGAGTGCGGCGAATGCCTGTTCTGCAAGTCGGGCAAGACCAATCTGTGCGTGGCCGTTCGCGCCACCCAGGGCAAGGGGCTGATGCCCGACGGCACGACGCGCTTTTCCTACGATGGGCAGCCCATCCACCACTACATGGGCTGCTCCACCTTCAGCGAATACACGGTGGTGGCCGAGGTTTCGCTGGCCAAGGTCGACGCTCGCGCCGATCCCGAGCAGACCTGCCTGCTGGGCTGCGGCGTGACCACCGGGCTGGGCGCGGTGTCCAACACCGCCAAGGTCCAGCCGGGCGACAGCGTGGCCGTGTTCGGCCTCGGCGGCATCGGGCTGGCCGTGGTGCACGGCGCGCAGCTGGCCAAGGCCGGGCGCATCATCGCCATCGACACCAATCCGGAGAAATTCGAGCTCGCGCGGCTGTTCGGCGCCACCGACTGCGTCAACCCCAAGGACCACGACAAGCCGATCCAGCAGGTCGTGGTGGACATGACCGGCTGGGGCGTCGACCATTCCTTCGAATGCATCGGCAACGTGCAGGTCATGCGCGCCGCGCTGGAGTGCGCGCACCGCGGCTGGGGCCAGTCGATCATCATCGGCGTGGCCGGCGCCGGCCAGGAGATCTCCACCCGGCCCTTCCAGCTGGTGACCGGACGCACCTGGAAGGGCACGGCCTTCGGCGGCGTGAAGGGCCGCAGCCAGTTGCCCGGCATGGTGGAGGACGCGATGCGCGGCACCATCAAGCTGGCGCCCTTCGTCACCCACACGATGGGTCTGGAGGGGATCAACGAGGCCTTCGATCTGATGCACGAAGGCAAGTCCATCCGCAGCGTGATCCACTTCTGACGCGGGGCAGGATGGAACGCATCGAACACCACGCCTGTTTCGGCGGCCGGCAGGAAGTCTGGCGCCACGCGGCGAGCAGCCTGGGCTGCGACATGAATGTCGGCGTGTACCTGCCGCCGGCGGCGCTGCAGGGCCGGCGCTGCGGCGTGTTGTACTGGCTGTCGGGCCTGAGCTGCACCGAGCAGAACTTCATCACCAAGGCGGGGGCGCAGCAGCACGCCGCGCGCCACGGGCTGATCGTGGTGGCTCCCGACACGAGTCCGCGCGACCCCGACGCGCGCCTGGGCGTGGCCGACGATCCGGGTTACGACCTCGGACAGGGAGCCGGTTTCTACGTCGACGCCACCGAGGCGCCGTGGTCCCGGCACTACCGCATGCAGTCCTACGTGGCCGAGGAACTCCCGGCCTGGGTCGAGGCGCATTTCCCGGCCAGCGACGCGCGAGGCATCAGCGGGCACTCGATGGGCGGGCACGGCGCGCTGGTGACGGCGCTGCGCAATCCCGGGCGCTACCGCAGCGTTTCCGCCTTCGCTCCAATCGTCGGGCCGTCGCGGGTCCCCTGGGGGCACAAGGCCTTCACGGCCTACCTCGGCGCCCAGCCGGACCGCTGGCGCGCGTGGGATGCGGTCGAGCTGATCGCGCATGCCACGGAGCGTCTGCCGCTGCTGGTGGACCAGGGCGGCGACGATCCCTTCCTGGCCGAGCAGTTGCGCCCGCAACTGCTGCGCGAGGCCTGCGAGGCCTCCGGGCACGCGCTGGAACTCCGGGTGCGCCCCGGCTACGACCATAGCTACTACTTCATCGCCAGTTTTCTGGGCGAGCACTTCGAACACCATGCGCGCCATCTCGGCGATGCGCGCTGAGCCTGCGAACACCACGGAGATCCGTCAATGACCCCTTCGGCACAACCCCTGCGCATCGGCTTCGTCGGCCTGGGCATCATGGGACGCAGCATGGCCGGGCACCTGCTGGCGGCCGGCCACGAGCTGCGCGTGTACAACCGCTCGCGCGACAAGGCCGACGAACTCGTGGCACGCGGCGCCCGCTGGTGCGACAGCCCGGGCGAGGTGGCGGCCGGCTCGGAGGTGGTGATCACCATGGTGGGTTACCCCGCCGACGTGGAGCACATCTACCTGGGCGCCGGCGGCATCGTGGAGAGGGCGGCCGCGGGCACGCTGCTGGTGGACATGACCACCTCCAGCCCCTCGCTGGCGCGGCGCATCGCCCAGGCCGCCCGCGAGCGTGGCTGCGGCGCGCTGGACGCCCCGGTGTCGGGGGGCGACGTCGGCGCGCGCGAGGCGAAACTGTCCATCATGGTCGGCGGCGATGCGGCGGAATTCGAGCGCGCCAGACCCGTGCTGGCGTTGATGGGCACGAATATCGTGCTGCTGGGCGGCCCCGGCACCGGGCAGCACACCAAGATGTGCAACCAGATCGTCATTGCCTCGACCATCGTCGGGGTCACCGAGGGCCTGGTCTATGCGCAACGCGCCGGACTCGACCCCGCCACCGTGCTGCAGGCCATCGGCGGCGGCGCGGCCTCGGGCTTCCAGCTCAACGTGCTGGGCCCGCGCATCATCGGCGGGGATTTCGCGCCGGGCTTTTTCATCGAGCACTTCCTCAAGGACCTGGGCATCGCGCTGGGCGAGGCCGAGCAGATGGGCCTGGACCTGCCGGGGCTGGCGCTGGCGCGCGGCCTGTACCAGCGCATGGCGGAGAAGGGCCTGGGGCGCGACGGCACGCAGGCGCTGATCAAGCTCTACCAGGGCTGAGGGTCTTCTGAAGGGCGCGGGAACTTCGGCGCCGAGAGGGTATCCAAGGGGCATGACCTTCACCGCGCGGCCTCGCCCGGCGCGCCATGCCCATGAACTCGCAGGCCCCCAGTCCGTCGTCCGCAGCGGCATCGCTTCCGCCGTTCCTCCCGCCATCGCCGCCGACGCCCGAACCGTCCGCCACCGCGCAGCGCCGGGCCTTCACGGCCGTGTTCATGATCGAGCTGTGGGAGCGTTTCGGTTTCTACGGCATGGCCGCGCTGATGGTGCTGTACATGGTGCAGGGCCTGGGCTATTCCGATGATCGCGCCAATTTGAGCTGGGGCGCCTTGAGCGCCCTGGTCTACGCGCTGCCGGTGTTCGGGGGCTGGGCCGGCGACCGCTGGCTGGGCACCCGGCGCTGCATGCTGGTGGGCGCGGTGGTGCTGGCGGTCGGCTACGGGCTGCTCGCGTTGCCCTTGCGCGGGCTGGCTCCGCTGTACGTCTCGCTTGCGCTGGTGGCGGTGGGCAACGGGCTGTTCAAGCCCAACGCGGCCAACCTGGTGCGGCGCATCTACGAAAACCAGCCCGCGCGCATCGATAGCGCGTTCACCGTGTATTACATGTCCGTGAACGTCGGCTCCACGGTGTCGATGCTCGCCACGCCCTGGGTGCGCGAGTTGTGGGGCTGGCACGCGGCCTTCGCGGTTTGCTGTGCGGGGCTGCTGCTGGGCCTGGCCAACTACCGATGGATGCGCGACGCGCTGCAATGGGTGGGCAGTCCCGCCGATGCCGCGCCGCTCGACATGTGCCGCGCCGGGATGCTGCTCGGCGCGATCGCGCTGGGCATGGCGCTGGGTGTGTTCCTGCTGGCCAAGGTCGAACTGGCCGATCTGTGCGTGGCGCTGGTGGGCGCGGGCGTGCTCGCCAGCTACACGGTGGTGCTGCGCAGGGCGCGCGCGCACGAACGCCCGGGACTGCTCAGTGCGGGCATGCTGGTGCTCGAGGTGGGCCTGTTCATGGTGTTCTACCAGCAGATGTCGACCTCGCTGACCCTGTTCGCGCTGCGCAACGTCGAACTGGAGCTGCGCCTTCCCGGGCTGTTCGCGCTGCCGGTGTTGCCGGCGCAGTTCCAGGCCATCAACCCCATCTGCATCATGTTGTTCAGCCCGCCGCTGGCCTGGCTGTACGCGCGCCTGGCGCGCGGGCCCGGGGACCTGTCCCTGGGGCTGAAATTCGCGCTCGGCTTCGCCGCCGTCGCGGCCGGTTTCGCGGTGTTCGCCGCCAGCGGCCTGGGCGCCGTCGACGGACGGGTCTCGGCGTGGTTCGTCGTCGCCGGCTACGCGCTGATCGCGCTCGGCGAGCTGCTGGTCAGCGGCCTGGGGCTGGCGGTGATCGCGCGCTACGTGCCCGAGCGCCTGTCGGGCTTCCTGATGGGGGTGTTCTTCGCGGTGACGGGCGTCGCCATGTACCTCGGGGGCCTGGTGGCCAACCTGGCGCGCGTCCCGGTGGGCGCGCAACTCAGTGCCGAGCAGACCCTGCCGCTGTACCTGGATCTGTTCGTCCGGCTTTCGCTGGCGGGGATGGTCGGATTCGTGCTCTCGCTGGCCATGCTGGTCGCGCTGCGGCGCGTGGCTCCGCGTGCCCAGGCCGGCTGATGCCGTTCAATCCTTGCGCGCAGCCTCGCGAAAGCGCGCGGCGAGTTCGCGACGCAGTTCCTTGCGCAGCTTCGCGGCCTCGAAGCGTCGGATCTCGTCGGGCGTGGACGGCTGCAGCGGCGTCACCGTCACCGGACGCCCGTCGTCGCCCACCGCGACCATGGTGAAAAAGCAGCTGTTCACGTGGCGCTGGGTCTGGGTGCGGATGTCCTGCGCCACCACCTTGATGCCCACCTCCATCGAGGAACTTCCGGTGTGATTCACGCTGGCCAGGAAGCTGAGCAGCTCGCCCACCAGGATGGGTTGCAGGAAGGTCACCTGATCCACGCTCAGCGTGACCACGTAGCGCCCGCTGTATTGCGCGGCGCAGGCGTAGGCCACCTCGTCCAGCAGCTTGAGTACCGCGCCGCCGTGCACCTTGCCCGAGAAATTCGCCATGCCCGGAGTCATCAGCACGGTCATGGTCAGCTGGTGGGATGCCATCGAGAAAGCCTTTCGTCTGGACGTGATCGCGGATCGCGGATCGCGGGATTGTGCCTGGGACGGCGCGACCGATCAGGGCCTGCCGTGCCCGCTGGTGGGCATGCGCGGCGCCGCCGCGGCGCGCTGGCTGTAGCGCACGCGCAGGCCGCCGCGCGGCCGGTTGCTCAGGTGCACTTCGCCGCCCAGGTTGGCGGCGATGCTGCTCATGATGGCCAGGCCGAGGCCGCTGCCGCCTTGCTCGCCGTCGCGGTGCAGTCGGTTGAAGGCCTCGAAGGCCTGCGGCAGCAGTTCCTCGGGAATGCCCGGACCATCGTCGTCGATGACCACGTGGGTCCAGGCGACGCCGTCGGGTCCGGTCTCGGTGAAGCAGCTCAGGTCCACGCGCCCGCCGGCGGGCGCGTAGCGCAGCGCGTTGTCCACGGCATTGCGCAACAGGGTGTAGAGCTGGGTGGGGTCGGCCAGGATGGGCGCGGCCTTCGGAGCCTGTTCGTCATGCTCGATGCCGATGTCGATGCCCCGCTGGCGCGCCAGCGGCAGCAGGTCCTCCAACACATGGCGCATCACCCCCAGCGGCTCCACCGGGCGCGCCTGCCCGGCCGGACCCGATTGCGCGCGCGCCAGGCTGAGCAGTTGCTCCACCACGGCGCGGGTGCGCGCCAGTCCGCCGAGCATGCCGCGCAGGCGGTCGCGGGCTTCGCGCGGAAGCTCCACGTGGTCCAGGTTCTCCGCCTGCAGGGTCAGCGCGGCGATGGGCGTGCGCAGTTCGTGCGCGGCGTCCGCCAGGAAGCGACGCTCGCGTTCCCGCAACATGCGCACCCGCTCCAGCAGGCCGTTGATCGAGGCCACGAAGGGGCCGAGTTCGCGCGGTACCTCCGCCACCGGCAGGGGCTCCAGGCGCAGTTCGCTGCGCGCGTCGACCTGCGCCGCCAGGCGCAGCACCGGGCGCAGCGCACGGCGCAGCACCACGGTCGCCAGCAGCGCCAGCAGGGGAATCAGCGCCAGCAGCGGGTACAGCGTGCGCTGCGCGCTGTCGGCGGCGGCGTCGGATCGCAGGTCGGTGCGCTGCGCCGCGGCGATCTTGCCGCCCGGGTCGCGGCGCACGAACACGCGCCACTCCTGGCCGGCCGCGCGCACCACGTGCATGCCCGGCGCGAGATCGGCGGGAAGCGGCAGGCCGCCGGGAGCGCCCAGGCGCTGCACGACGATGCGCGCGTCCTGGTCGACCTCGGCGGCGCGCGCCAGCAGCGTGGCGTCGGGCATCTGGCCGCCGGCGTGCACCAGCGCGGCCACCTGGCGCAGCTGCGCGTCCTGCAGGCGGTTGGCCTCCACGTAGCCCAGCGCGTAGGACACCGCGCCGGTACACACGCCCACCAGCGCCACCATCAGCGTGGTCGACAACCACAGGCGCCGCAGCAGGGACTGCCCCGCCCAGTGGCGCAGCGCCTGGACGGGCTTCATGTCGGCTCGTCGGGCGCCGTGCCCGCGTCGTCGGCGTCGCCGCCATCGCGGTCGACCACCCAGCCCACGCCGCGCACGTTCTTGATGGCGCCGGCGCCGAGTTTCTTGCGGATGCCGTGGATCAGGTATTCCACGGCGTTGCTCTCCACCTCTTCGTTCCAGCCGTAGATCAGGTTCTCCAGGTCGTCGCGCGACAGCACGGCGCCCGGGCGCAGCAAAAGCGCGTGCAGCAATGCGTATTCTCGCGCCGACAGGCGCGCGCTGGTCGTGCCGAAGCTGGCCTGGCGGGTGGCGGGGTCCAGCGTGACGACGCCGTTGCCCAGCAGGGCCTGCGCCTGGCCTCCCTTGCGCCGCGCCACCGCGCGCAGGCGCGCCAGCAGTTCGCCGGTCTCGAAGGGCTTGATCAGATAGTCGTCGGCCCCCAGGTCGAGGCCGCGGATGCGGTCCTCCACGCCGTCGCGCGCGGTGACGATGATCACCGGCAGGTTGTAGCCCGAGCGCCGCGCGGCCTGCAGCACGCCCAGGCCGTCGCGCCTGGGCAGCCCCAGGTCCAGCAGCATGGCCTCGTAGGGCGCGGTGCGCATGGCCAGCAGCGCGGCATCGCCGTCGAGCACCCAGTCCACCGCGTGGGCGGCGTCGCGCAGCGCCTGCTGCGTGGCGGCGCCCAGCATGCGGTCGTCCTCAACCAGCAGGATGCGCATCGACGTCGTCCCCGTGCCCGCCCGCGCCGGTCTCATGCGCCAGGCTGCCGCGCAGCAGCGCGAACAGCGTGGGCATGAGCAGCAGCACCAGCGGGAGTTGCACCGCCAGCCCGGCGATGATGGCCACCGCCAGCGGCTGCTGCATCGCCGATCCCTGGCCGATGGCCAGGGCCAGCGGAAGCAGGGTCAGGATGGCCGCGATGGTGGTCATGGCGATCGGGCGCATGCGGTTCACCCCGGCCTGCACCAGGGCCTCGTGCAATGGCATGTCGGGATGCGCCTGCTGCAGTTCCTGCACCTCGCTGAAGTAGAAGATCGCCACCTCGGTGACAATGCCCACGATCATGGTCATGCCCATCATGGCCGAGATGTTGAGCTCGATGCCGGCGATCCACAGGCCCACGAACACCGCGGGTAGCGCGCACAGCGGCATGGCCAGGATGGACAGCGCCACGCGCATGCGTTCGTACAGGAACAGCAGCAGCAGGAACACGAGCAGCACGGCCGCGGCCAGCACCTGCAGAAGTCCCTTGAAGGCGATCTGCTGCTGCTTGTACAGGCCGCCCAGGCGGATGTAGACCCCCGTGGGATAGAAGCCCGGCGCGTCGATCACCTTCTTCACGGCGGCCACGGTGGATCCCAGGTCGCGCCCGCTGATGCGCGCGGTGACCGCGGCCATGCGCTTGAGGTTCTCGCGGATGATCTCCGGCTGGCCGGTCAGTACCGAGATCGTCGCCACGTCGCCGACGCGGAAGATGCGGCCATCGGGCGCGCGCAGCGGCAGCGCCGCGATTGCCTGCGGCGTGCGTCGCAGGCTGGCCGAATCCCATACGCGCACTCCCACCATTTTCGGGCCCTGCTCGAGTTGCGTGGCCACGCTGCCGCCGATCAGCGCCGCCAGCTGGGTCTGCACCTGGCGCGCGTCCACGCCCTGCAGCGCCAGGCGCGTGGGGTCGAGGTGGATGTCCAGCGCGTCGCCGGCGACGACGATGCCGCTGCGCACCTCGACGATGCCCTGCACCCTGGAGATCGCCGCGGCAGTCTTGCGGGCCAGCTTCGCCAGTTGGGTCGGATTGTCGTCGAAGATCTTGATCTCCACCGGCTGCGGTACCGCGGTGAGGTCGCCGATCAGGTCCTGCATGAGCTGAGCGGTGTCGATGTCGATACCCGGCACCTCGGCGTGGATGCGCGCGCGCACCTGCTGCTCCACCTGCCAGATGGGTTCGCGCGGCAGCGGTTTCAGGCGCACGAAAAAGTCGCCCTCGTTGGCGTGGGTGATGCCGCCGCCGAGTTGCAGCCCGGTGCGGCGCGAGAAGGTCTGCACCTGGGGAGTCGCGCGCAGGATGCCCTCGATCTGGCTCAGCAGCCGGTCGGTCTCGGCCAGCGAGGTGCCGGGCGGGGTGACGTAGTCCAGCACGAAGCCGCCTTCGTCCATGCGCGGCAGGAAGCCGCTGCCCACCGCGTGGTAGGCGAGCCAGCCGGCGAGCAGCAACGGAACGAGCCCGAACAACGCCAGCCACGGCCTGCGCAGCAGCGCCGGCAGCAGGCGTGCGTAGCCGCGCTGGAAGGCGCCGAGCACGCGCCCATGCTCGCGCCGATGTTCGCGTTCGATGTCCCGCGCGTTCAGCAGTCGGTCGGCCAGCAGGGGCACGGCCAGCCAGGAGACGAAGAAGGAGATCACCAGCGCCGCGGCCATGGTCAGCGCCAGCGCCTTGAAAAAAGCCCCCGTGATGCCCGAGAGGAAGGCCAACGGGATGAAGATCACCACGGTGGACGCGCTGGAACCGGAAAGCGGCCGGAAATATTCCATGGCCGCCAGCATCACGCCGCCGTGGCCTTGCGCGGGGCGCCCGGCGCCGCCGCCGCCGCCGCCCTCGCCGAGGCGCCGCACGATGTGCTCGCTCATCACGATGGCGTCGTCGATCACCAGGCCGACCGCCGCGGCCATGCCGCCCAGGGTCATGATGTTGAAGCTCATGCCCAGCGCGTACAACAGCACCACGGTGGCCGCCAGCACCGCCGGTACGGTGACCATGGCGATGAGGGTGATCTTCAGGCTGCGCAGGAACAGCAGCAGCACCAGGCCGGCCAGCACCACGCCGATCAGGATGGCGTCGCGCACGCTCAGCGCCGAGTCGATGACCAGCTGGCTCTGGTCGTACCAGTTGGCCAGATGCACGCCCGCCGGCAGTCTGGTGGAGGCCAGCAGCTGGCGCACGTCGCGGGCGATCTTCACGCTGTTGCCGCCGGGCTGCTGGTAGATGTTGAGCAGCACCGCGGGCTTGCCGTCGGCGGTCACGGTGGTCCATTGGGGCAGCGTGCCGCGCACCACGGTGGCCACGTCGCGCAGGCGGACCACGCCGGCGGGGGTGGCCCGAAGCACCAGGTCGCCGATCTGCCGGGCATCGTGCAGGCGCGAGTCGGCCAGGGCCAGCAGCAGCTTGTAGCGGTCCTCCAGGTGACCCAGGGCCTCGACCCCGTTGCCGCCGGAAAGCGTGCGCTCGACGTCGCCCAGACTCAGATTCAGAGCCTGCAGGCGCGCCGGATCCACGATCACGTGGTACTCCTCCTGCCGGCCTCCCTGCACCTGCACGCGCCCGACGCCACCGACGCCCGACAGCAGGGGCCGAAGCTCGAGCTGCGCCAGGTCGTACAACTGCACCGGGCTGAGCGTGTCGGAGGTCAGGCTGTAGGCGATGATCGGGTCCACCGTCGGGTCCATGCGCTTGGAGCGGATGGTGGTCCCGGGCGGCAGCATGGGCAGCACCTGGTTGGCGGCCTCGTTGACCTGCACCGCCGCCAGGCCCATGTCGCCGCCCCAGTGGAAGGTGACGTAGATGTCGGCCGAGCCGCGGCTGGTTTCCGAGCGCACCGTGACCACCCCGGGCACGCGGCGGATGGCCTCCTCCAGCGGCTGGGTGACCTGCAGCACCATCTGGCGCGTCGGGCGAACCCCGGCATCCACCGAGACCACGACACGCGGGAAGCTCACGTTCGGGAACAGGCCCACCGGCAACTTGAAGGCGGCCAGGATGCCGCCGGCCGCCAGCAGCAGCACCAGGAACAGCACCGATCGGCGGTGCCGCTGCAGCCACAGCGATGCGTTCATCGGCCTTGCCCCGCGGCCGTGCCGGCGCTGCTGTGCAGGGCCATGCCATCCTTCAGTTCGTAGTTGCCCAGCACCACCAGCGGTTGGGACGGCGTCAGCGCGCCGGAGATGGCGCTGCGTTCGCCCTCGTCGCCCCGCACCTTCACGGTCACCCGTCGGGCATGGCCGTGATCGTCCTGGAACACATAGGCCTGGCCGTCGGCGTCGCGCAGCACGGCCTGGCGCGGCACCAGCCAGCCGCTCCAGGCATGCAGGGGCAGGCTGGCCTGCACGGCCAGGCCGGGCAGCAGCCAGCGCGGCGTCGCGCCCAGCGCGAGGCGCACCTCCACGCGCCCGCTGGCCGGGTCGACGCGACCGGCCACGTCGAGCACCGTGGCGGCCACGCTCTGCGTGGGATCGAACACCGAGCGCACGCGTGCCGCCGTGCCGGGGCGCAGCTCGGCGGCATCTCGGGGGTCCACGCCCACGACGGCCTGCAGGCCGGTGCGCGGCGCCAGGCTCAGCGCGGTGGCGCCTGCCGCCAGTTGCATGCCGGGGCTCGCCTGCACGGACTGCACCACGCCGTCGAAGGGCGCGCGCACGACCTCGTGCGCCCGGCCCAGTCCCTGGGCCTGCTGCGCGGCCAGCGTGGCCTGGGCATCGGCCAGACCGCGGCGCGCCGCGTCCACCTGCGACTGCGTGGCCAACTGCTGCCGCTGCAGTTGCAGTTGCCGCCGCAGTTCGCCCTTGGCGAAGCGCAGCGCCTCGCGGGCCTGCGCATAGGCCGCATCGCCCGCCGCGGTGTTGTCGACCTCGAGCAAGCCCTGGCCGTGGCGCACGCTCTGGCCGGCCCGCACGAGCACGCGGCGCACGCGCACCGCGCGCGCGAAGTCCACGCTCAGCGTGCCGCCGCTGGCCGTGCGCACGGTGCCCACCGAGTCGAGGTCCTGCTGGAGCACGCCGCGTTGCAGCGCGGCGGTGCGCACGAGCGCGCTGGGTGCCGTGTCGGCGAAGGCGGGACGGGAGACGGAGGCAGCCACGGCAAGCGTGGCGAGCAGGCAGGCCACGCGCAGCGCGCGGCCTGCCTTGCGCGGTGCGAGGGCGCGATGCCGCGGGGTGACGGCGAGGCAGACGTCGTGGGGACTCATGATGCGGACGATGGGTGATCGGAGTTGGCGGTTCCGGGGGGCGCGCTGACGCCGGCGACGCGGTACAGGCCAGCGCCGGTAAGCAGGTCCAGACTCACGGCCTGCTCGGCCTGCTGTTGCTCGACCGTGAGCAGCGCCAGGCGCTGATCGAGCAGCGCCAGCTGCTGGAACTGCGCCTGCTGCAGCGTGTAGCTGCCGTCGGCCAGGGCCTGGCGGGCTGCGGCGGCAGCCGCTTGCAGGGGCGGCAGGTCGGCCTGCAGCGCGGCCTGCTGGCGACGCAGCAGGCGCAGATTGGCCAGCGCCTGCTCGACCTCGGCCTGGGTCTGGTCCAGGCGCAGCTGATAGGCGTCGCGCAGTTCGCGGCGCGTGGCGCGGGCCACGGCGATGCGTCCGCGCGAGCCGTTGAACAGGGGCAGGCTGAAGCTGACCCCGAAGCCCACCGTGTTCACGTCGCTGGTGTCGCGTGCCCGTGTCAGGCCCACGCTGATCGAGGGAAACTGCTGGAGCACGGCTTCGCGCAGGGTCTGCTCCTGGCTGGCGTAGCCGGCCCGCAGCGCGAGCAGATCGGGCCGGATGTCGGCCACGTGCGCGAGTGCGGCGCGCGCCTGCGCCGCGCTCTCTGGGGTGACTTCCGGCAGCCCCGCCAGGCGCAGCGGCACGCCCGGCGCGAGCCCGAGCAGCGAGTGCAGGCCGGCCTGCAGGCCCACGCGGGCATGCTCGTCGGCCGCCAGGCGTTGGCGCAGGGACTGCAGGCGCAACAGTTGGGCATCGGAATCGGCGCGCGGCAGCTCGCCGCGCGCCACGGCCGCCCGGGTACGCCGCAGCGCCTGCCCGACCAGCGCCAGTTCGCCTTGCAGCAGGCCGCGGCGTGCCTGCAGCGCGCTCAGGCGCACGTACAGCAGTTGCGCCTGCGAGGCGGTCTGCCACTCCTGCCAGAGCAGGTCCAGGTTGACGCTGCGCAGGTGCTGGCGGGCCGCGGCCTGGGCGGCGGGGCGGGTGAGCAGGGCGCCGAGGTCGAAAGCCAGCCCGTAGCTGTAGGCCGTGCTGGTGGCGCCCGAGCCGTGGCGGGGATAGTCGCGGGAGGTGGAGAACTGGGGGTCGGGCAACAGGCCCGCGGCGAAGGCCTGTGCCCGTGCCACGCCCAGTCGATCGCGCGCGATGCGCAGTTGCGGGTTGTCGAGCACGGCCAGCGCGGCCACCGCGCCCATGGGCAGGGGCTGGTCCAGATCGACATGCTGGGCGGCCAGGCGGGGAAGCGCGATGCTTGCCGTGTCCACGCGCAGCGATCGCAACTGTTGCAGCGAGTCGGGGCGGTCGGCCAGCGGGTGCGGTGCGTAGGAGGCGCAGCCGCCCAGTATCAGCAGCACGGCGGCCAGGCTTGCAGCCTGGCTGAGGCGCCGCGCCCGGCCGCGCTGTCCGCGCAGCTGGGTGACGAATGTCGCAAGCGCGGGCAGCGCGTGCGCGCGCGGCGTCGTGGCCGGAGCAGGGTTCGGGACTTGAGGCATGGCAGGGTGGCCGGCCGGGGCCGGCACGCAATCCGGAATCATTCCGGTTTGCGACAGCCTAGGCGTGCGGACTTAGCCTCGACTTAGGAAATCCCCCTGCGCCGGGCAGGGGCGGGTCCGCGGCGAATCCGCGCGCGGCGACCCTTCAGGCTTCGCGCAGGTACAGAGCGGGGTCCGCGATGCCCCAGCGGGCCGCGCGCTCCGGCCCGGCGATGCGCTGGTCGCGAGCGTCGCCTCCGAGGTCGAGCAGCCGCGGCTGCACGAAATCCTGCTTGTGCGTGCAGTACACGGCACGCACCTTCGGGCGCAGCAGGTCGCCGTGGTTCTGGTCGACCACCACGCCGAGCAGGCCCGAGTCCAGACGCACGAAACTGCCCACCGGGTAGATGCCGATGACCTTGACGAAGTGGTGAAAGATTTCCCGGTCGATATGCGCGGGCGCCCAGCGCGCCATGCGCTGCAGGGATTCGGCCGGATCCCAGCCCGCCTTGTACGGGCGGTTGGAGGTGGTCGCGTCGTAGATGTCGCAGATGGTCGCCATGCGACAGACGAGGCTGATCTGATCGCCGGCGAGTCCGTCGGGGTAGCCGGTGCCGTCGATGCGTTCGTGGTGATGCAGGCAGACGTCGACGGCCGTGGCATGCACGTCGCTCGCGCGCTGCAGCAGCTCGTGGCCGCGCCGTGGGTGGGTCTTGATCACCTCGAACTCGGCCTCGCTCAGTGTGTCGGGCTTGTTCAGGATCTCGTGGGGAATCGACGCCTTGCCGATGTCGTGCAGCATGCCCGCCAGCCCGGCGATGCGGGTCTGCTCGCGGTCCAGGCCGAGCTGTCGGGCGAGCGCGATCATCAGCGCGCCCACCGCGGCCGAATGCAGGTAGGTGTAGTCGTCCGCGCGCTTGATGCGCACCACGCTGAGCAGGGCCCAGGGGTTGTCGCGCAGCGACTCGGACATCTCCTCCACGAATTCGTGCGCGCGTGCGGTGTCCACCGAGCGCCCGAGCCGAGCCTGGGCGAACATGTTCTCGAGCATGGGCTTGGAGCGCAGGAACACCCGGCGCGCGCGCGACAGTTCCTCGCGCAACGCGCGCCGCGGCGGCTCGATGGCCCCGGCGGGTTCGGTGCTGGGCTCGGCAATCGCTTGCGGAGTCTGCGTGGCGTCGACGGAAATGTCGTCGATCAGCTGAACGCCCCCGACTTGCGCGGCTTCGGGCCGCGGGGCGTCGGGATCGAGGTCGCCGCCGCGCTCGGTGTCGATCCACAGGGCGCTGATCCCCGGGGCGGCCAGCGCGCGCAGCTGCTGGTCATCGCGCACCAGGAACGCGCCGCGCCAGAAGCCGTGTTGCATCCAGGATCCTTCGATCTTGGCGACATACATGCCGTGCCTGACTTGATCTGGCCGGATTTTCTTCAGCATAAAGGGGGTCGGTAGTGCGAAGCCCGCATGGTATGCACAAATCGCGATGCGAGGATGCGTGAATGTACCGTGGCGAACGCCTCGCCCAACGCGCCGGTGCGCGGCGGCGGGTTCCTGCGTATAGTCGGCCTCGCGTCCGTCGCGAGCGGCGGTCGCCACGATACCAACCAAGGGGAGACGACATGAACCAGACCTGGAACTGGCTGCGCCGCGCGGCCCTGTACGCGGCCGCCGCGACGACCATGGCGTGGGCTCCGGCCCATGCCGAGCAAGCCAGCTCGACGCTGGACCGGGTGATGCAGTCGGGCGTGCTGCGGGTCTGCACGACGGGCGACTACCGGCCCTTCACCTACCTGCAGCCCGACGGCAGCTACGTGGGCATCGACATCGACCAGGCCCACAGTCTGGCCGAGGCGCTCGGCGTGAAGGTGCAGTTCGTCAAGACCACCTGGCCGACGCTGATGAAGGATTTCGACGCAGGCAAATGCGACATCGCGATGGGGGGCATCTCGGTGACCCTGGCGCGCATGAAGACCGCCGCCTTCAGCATCCATTACCTGGTCGATGGCAAGACGCCCATCGTGCGCTGCGGCGACGTCGACAAGTACCAGACCCTGGCCGAGATCGACCAGCCCTCCGTGCGGGTGATCACCAACCCCGGGGGCACCAACTTCAAGTTCGTGCAGGCCCACATTCACCACGCGAAGGTGATCGTGTATCCCGACAACAACACGATCTTCCAGCAACTGGTCGACGGCAAGGCCGACGTCATGATCACCGACGGCACCGAGACGCTGCTGCAGCACAAGCTGCATCCCCAGCTCTGCGCCGTGCATCCGCGGCATCCGTTCACCTACGGCGAGAAGGGCTACCTGATCCCGCGCGACGACCTGCCGTTCCAGAACTTCGTCGACCAGTGGCTGCACCTGGAAATCGCCTCGGGCACCTTCCAGAAGGTGTTCGACAAGGGCCTGCAGTAAGCGCGGCGGGACCGCGGCGGCCCCGCCGCCGCGTGTTCAGCGCACCAGAACGCGCGGGTGCCAGTTGTCGCCGCGACCGGCATCGTCGAGTTCGACCGTGCACGCGCCGCTGCGGCGCGTCAGCGACTGCGCGTCGGATCCCACGAAGGGGTTGTCGTAGTGCACGGCGAACTGGCAACTCACGCCGCGCAGGTCCGGGGTCATGACCAGGCAGTTCAGATCGCCCTCGGCGCCGGTTGCGGCGCCGTTGCTCTCCAGGTGGGCGGTGACCTCCGACGTGAAGTGTCCGCCGCTCGCGGGGAAGTCGCCGTGGTCGATGCGCCCCCAGTCGCAGGTCATGCGGCGCTGCTGCGGCGATGCCGCCCCGTAGCTCGACTCGGCCAGGCTGACCGTGACGTCGATCGAGCGCGCGGCGGCGCTGCCTGGCGCGGCGCCGGCGCTGGCGGCGGCCGGGCCCGCCGGGGCCGATCCCGGGGGTGCCGCGCTCCGGAGCTCGCCCGCATAGCGCCACAGCGCGGCGTCGCAGTCCAGCGGCGCGCTGGCGCCCTGGGGGTCGTTCCAGATCACCCCGCCCCGGCTCGCGTCGAACAGCGGCGGTGGGTTGCCCGAGGCGACGTCGCGCGTGGCGACGATGTCGGGCAGGGTTGCGCGCAACGCGGCGAGGCTTTGCTCCACGTAGCCGGTCTCGTCCACCCGACCGCGCCGCTGATAGGCGTCGAACACCTGGTCCGCCGCGAGTTGCAGGGTTCGCACGATGGCCTGGATCTCGGCTTCGTTTCCGGGCAGCGACAGGTAGTTGTCGCCGTGCGCGGTCCAGCGCCGTCCGTCGCGTCCGACCAGCGTGAGGCCGTCGCGGTTCTCCTGGTCGTGCATGTGTTTGACCAGCACCCCGCTGAGCAACTGGGCCAGGTAGCCCCCCAGAGGGGCTTCGACGAAGCGTCCGGAACAGTAGGTGTCGATCGCCTGCTTGTCGGTGCGCACGTGGCCGGCGGCGAAAGCGTCGCTGGCGAAGTGCGCAGCGTAGGCGGCCGTCAGGTACGCGCGTGTCAGGTCGGCTTCGTCGCGCGCGCGCAGCGCCTGCTGCAGCGCCAGCCGCTGCCCCACCAGGAAGGTGGTCTGCGCGTTTTGCTCGAAGTGATCCTGCCCGCGGCTGGCGAGTTCCAGGTAGCGGCCGAGATAACTGTTGAGCCGAGGCAGGTCGGAGACGCTCTCGATGCAGGCCTCGGCGCCGGTGGCGCGCATGAACGCGCACTCGTCGGCGAGGGTGTAGTCGAGCGCGCGGCCCTGTTCGCGCGCTTCGCGAAAGCGCTGCATCAGTGCGCGTTCCAGTTCGCGCAGGCGGGGCAGGTCGTCCACGTAGGCATCATGGAACAGGGTGAGCAGGTCGCGCCGGAAGGCCACGGTCGCCGCTTCCGAGCGTGGCGACCAGGCGGAGTCGAAAGGCATTCCGTCCCCCACCCTGGCGTAGGGCACGGCGTAGAAGTCGCCGGCCAGATACAGCACGTCGGCATAGCTCAGCGGCACCTCGCTGCCGTCCGAGGTGCGCGCGTTCAACAGCACCACGCGATCGCCAGGACCGCCGCGCCCTTCGGGCATGCGCAGGGTCACGAGCGATCCGAGGTACTCGTGCTCGGGAGAGGCGAAACCGAGCCGGCCTCGCAGCAGCGCGGCGCCGGACGCGCCGGGTTCGTCGCTTGCAAGGCTAGGGCCCGTCGTGTCGGGGGTGTCGCCGGCGAGGGCTGGCAGGCAGCCAGCCCAGGCCAGACTCAGGCCCAGGCAGGTGGCGAGCAGGCCGTGCGATAGCAATCCGGGCGTGTGGGTGCGAGACATGCGCCCATGCTAGGCAGCGTGGGCGTGTGGCGCAGTCCTGCCGGCGCGTGACCCCAGCAGCTTGATCGACTTTCGGTTTCGCGGGAAACGGCGGCCGGCGCCGTTGGGGCCGTCAGTCCCGGGTCGCCGCGCGACGCACGCAATCGACGTAGGCGTCGCCGTCCGGCGGCAGCCCGCTGCGCTGTGCCGTCCACAGCATCTGACCCAGGCATTCCATGATCGCGTGATGGGCCTCGTGTTCGCCGCGGCGCGCGACCAGCAACTGGCAGGCCTGGCGGATGCCCGGAGGCTGGTCGATGGACACCTGTTCGGTGATCGAAAGGTGCATCGACAGGTGCAGGAAGGGGTTGCTTCGCCCGGCCTCCACGCCGTAGTCCCGCTCCAGCGCATCCGGCGCCGACAGATCCTCGTGGTATTCGGGATGCTGCTCCATCCAGCCCACCGCCAGGATCTCCAGCGGGGTCAGCACGCCGGTATCGCGCCGGCGCCAGGCATCGATGAAAAAATTTCGGACTTCGTCCTTGCTGGGATTGAACATCGGGAGGTCTTGAGGACTGGCAGGCTGTTGAAGTGCCGCAGGGGGCCGCGCGCAGGCGCCATTTTGCCCCGGACGCGCGGCGCGGGTGCGCCGGCTCCCCCGGCGGCGGGCGGACTGCTAAGCTTGGGACGCAGGCCGCCAGCTGCGGTGGCTCGGGAGACGCTCATGCCGGTGCTGGTGGTCGCCAATCCCAAGGGGGGCGCGGGCAAGTCCACGCTTTCCACCCAAATGGCCGGGTACTGGGCCTGGCGCGGTCACAAGGTCATGCTGGGCGACGCGGATCGCCAGCAGTCGTCGCGCCTGTGGCTGTCGCTGCGTCCGGCCGGGTTGCCGGAGATCGGCAGCTGGAAAATCGGCTCCGACGGGGTGGCGCGTCCGCCGCAGGGCACCAGCCACGTGGTCATCGACACGCCCGCCGGGCTCCACGGGCGCCGTTTCGACGAGGTGCTCGGCGTTGCCGACCGCCTGCTGGTGCCGGTGCAGGCCTCGGTGTTCGACATCTACGCCGCGCAGGAATTCCTCGATCGCGTGGCGGGGGAGCGCAAGCTCAAGGGGCTGCGCATCGGGCTGGTCGGAGTGCGCGTGGACGAGCGCACGCGCGCGGCCGAGCAGCTGCGCGAATTCCTGCACGGCCTGCCGTACCCCACGCTGGGCATGCTGCGCCCCACGACCAACTACGCCCACATGGCCGCGCACGGGCTGACCCTGTGGGACCTGCGTCCAGCGCAGGTCGAGCGCGACCTGCTGCAGTGGCAGGCCATCACCGACTGGGCCGACGCTGGGTAAGCAGTCAACCCCGACGCTCGCCTGGCTCGCCGCACGCGCGGCACGATGCGACGGCGCTCAGGCCGCCAGGCGCGGCGTCGGGTTGATCAGCTCCTGCATGCCGGCGCGGTTGATGCGGAACAGGCGGGGGCCGACATGCTCCACCAGGCCGTCGCGTTCGAACTGGGCGATCACGCGGCTGGCCGTCTCCAGCGCCACGCCCAGCATGGCGCCGAGGTCGCTGCGCTTGGGCAACACGATGGTGTCGTTGAGTTCGGGCTCCGCCAGGCGCAGCAGCAGCCTGGCCATGCGCGACGGAATCGTGCCCGAGCCCAGCAGAAGCGCCCACTCGTCGGTTTCGCGCACCGCGCGGTGCCAGCGTTCCAGGAATTCGTGGCGCAGGTTGGGAATGCGCTCCTCCAGGTTGCGGATCACTTCCACGGGGATGCGGCATACGCGCACCGTCCCGATGGCCGAGGCATGGTGCATGTACGGCTGCTGGATGAACGCCTCCAGGCCGATGAGGTCGCCGCGGCGAGCCACCCGGGTGATGCGTCGGGTCCCGTCGGGCAGCACGCGCTCGAGTTTCACGAACCCGGTCTTGACCGTGTAGAGGTACTGGCCCATCTGGCCCTCGGCGAACAGGTTCTGCCCGGAGGAGAACTGCATGTCGTCGATGACCTGGTGGATCTCCTGGAAGTCGTCCACCCCCAGCGCGCCGAACAGCGCGATGCGCCGCACGCCGCAGTTGCGGCAGTCGGAGGCGCCGCGCCAGGCGCTGCCGACTTCGCTGGCGCCGACGCGCTTGCCCGCGCAGCTGCCGGGCGCCGGCGGCGTGGCCACGATGGGCACGGCGACCGGGCCGGACGCGCGCCCGGTCGGTGCCCGCGCAGCCAATGGGATTCGAGAAAAATCAACCGCTTGGTCCATGCCCGTTCCTTCCCTTGAGGATGCTCAATATTAGCGTTTACTAATATACGATTGTCAAGGCGGTAACCCCCAGAAACAACTCCGTGGAAACCCGCCCCGGCGAGCCGAAAATTGACCCGCCTTCATGCGGGCGTCAGGCGGCCTAAACTGAGGGGTTTCCACCCAGCCAGCGAGCCCCGCGGTCATGAATGGCCCCAGTCTGCAAACCATCGCCGCGCAGGACGCGCGCAACGCTCTCGCCGAGGACGTAGGCAGCGGCGACCTCACCGCCTCGCTCATCGCCGCTTCCACGCGCACCCAGGCGCGCGTGCTGGTGCGCGAGCCGGCCATCGTCTGCGGGCGCCCGTGGGTGGAAGCCGTGCTGCATCAACTCGATCCGGCGCTGCGCATCGAGTGGCAGGTGCCCGAGGGGGCGCGGGTGCGCGCCGACGACGTGGTGCTGCGCGTCGCGGGCAGCGCGCGCACCCTGCTGACAGCCGAGCGCAGCATGCTGAACTTCCTGCAACTGTTGTCGGGCGTGGCCACGCGCACCGCGCAGTACGTGCAGGCGGTGCAGGGCACCCGCGCGCGCATCGTCGATACCCGCAAGACCCTTCCCGGGCTGCGGGTCGCGCAGAAGTACGCGGTGCGCGTGGGCGGCGGGGCGAACCACCGCATGGGCCTGTACGACGGCATCCTGATCAAGGAGAACCACATCGCGGCTGCCGGCGGCATCGCCGCCGTGCTGGAGCGCGCGCATGCCATCGCGCCGCCCGGGGTGTTCGTGCAGATCGAGGTGGAGACCCTGGAGCAGTTGGGCGAGGCCCTGGCGGCCGGTGCGCGCATGGTGCTGCTGGACAACATGGACCTGGAGCAGTTGCGCGAGGCGGTGCGGCTGAATGCCGGGCGCGCCGAGCTGGAAGTCTCGGGCGGCGTGGACCTGGACACGGTCGGCGCCCTTGCCCGGACCGGAGTCGACCGCATATCCATCGGGAAACTGACCAAGGACGTGGTCGCCACCGACTATTCGATGCGTTTTGCCGGAGCTTGAGCATGAACCAGACCATCTCGATCCAGGTCGAAAGCCCCGTGTGCGGAACCCAGGAAGCCTGGGCCCGCGTGCCCGAGGATCCGACGCCCGACGAGCGCGCCGGGCTGCTGGAGCGCTGCCGGCGCCTGCTCGCCGAACGCGACGCGGTGCTGGTGGCCCATTACTACGTGCACCCCGATCTGCAGGACCTGGCGCAGCAGACTGGCGGCATGGTCGCGGATTCGCTGGAAATGGCGCGCTTCGGAGCGGCGCAGAAGGCCTCCACGCTGGTGGTCGCGGGCGTGCGCTTCATGGGCGAGACGGCCAAGATGCTGTCGCCCGACAAGCGGGTGCTGATGCCCGAGCTCGACGCCACCTGCTCCCTCGACCTGGGCTGCCCGGCCCCCGAGTTCGCCGCCTGGTGCGATGCCCATCCGGATCGCACGGTGGTCGTCTACGCCAACACCAGCGCGGCCGTGAAGGCCCGCGCCGACTGGGTGGTCACCTCCAGCTGCGCGCTGGACATCGTCTCCGACCTGCACCGCCAGGGGCGCAAGATCCTGTGGGCGCCCGATCGCCACCTGGGCGGCTACATCCAGCGCGAGACCGGTGCCGACATGCTGCTGTGGCAGGGCGCCTGCATCGTGCACGAGGAGTTCAAGGCGCTGGAGCTCGAATTGCTGCGCGAGCAGTACCCCGGAGCGCTGGTGCTGGTGCATCCCGAGAGCCCGGCCGGGGTGATCGCCCTGGCCGACGTCGTGGGCTCCACCTCGCAGATTCTCAAGGCCGCGCGCGAGACCGACCGGGGCACCATCATCGTGGCCACCGACACCGGAATGTTCCACGCCTTGCAGCAGCAGAACCCGCACAAGACCTTCATCGCCGCGCCGACGGCGGGCAACGGCGCGACCTGCAAGAGCTGCGCCCATTGCCCCTGGATGGCCATGAACGGCCTGCGCGGCCTGGAGCACGCCCTGCTCAGCGGCAGCGGCGAGATCCGTCTCGACGCGGAGCTCGGCGCGCGCGCGCGGCGCTCGGTGCAGCGCATGCTCGATTTCACCGCCGCCCACAAGATGGCGCAGGCTCCCGGGTCGCTGGTGCCCGGCCTGGGCGCGGCCTGAGCCCTCGCTGGCGCGGGCCGCGGGTCTCAGCCGCGCGCCGGCCGGGACGGCGGGCGCGCGCGGGGCTGCAGCGACGGGCGCTGCGGGTCCAGCGCGTCCAGCAGGTCGAGCTCCAGCGGCGCCGGTTCGCCCTCCAGCTCGCCGGCGATGATCTGGGCGGCCAGCGAGGACAGCAGAAGGCCGCGCGAGCCCATGCCCAGGCATAGGTACAGGCCCGCCAGGACTTGGCCCGGCTCCCCGGCCCACCGTCCCACCAGGGGCAGCCGGTCGGCGCCCCCGGTACGTTGCGCGCGAAAGCCCCGCGCGTCCTCGGGCACGGTCGCGGGCCAGGGCCGGTCCGCGCACCACTCGCGCAGGCCGGCGCCGACATGTTCCCAGGCCTGGGCCGCGGTCCATGCCGGCTTGCCGGCGTGTTCGTGGGTGGCGCCCACGAACAGCCAGCGCTGGGCCGGGTCCAGCCCGCGCGCGGCGACCGCTGCCGGCGGCAACGGCAGCGCGTAGGCCGCACCCATCACGCCGCAACGCAAGCCCCGCAGCGCGGCGAGGTCGCGTTCCGCGACCAGGAAGCCCTGGCCGGACTGGGTGCGCAACAAGGGAGGGCGCGCCTGGTCGAGCAGGCCGCTGGCGCGCAGCAGGCGCTCGCCGTCCTCCGCGCAGGCCAGCACGCACACCCGTGCCTGCTCCAGCACCCGTTCCTGTTCGTCCAGCGCCTGCCAGCACGAAGCCTCGGCATCGAAGCGCAGCGCATGCACGGCCAGCGGCGAGCGCAGCTCGATTCCGGGCTCGCGCAACCAGGCGGCGCACAGCGCGCCCGCGGCCACCGCGGTGCCGGCCGTCCACCAGGCCGCCGGCGCCGCGGGCAGGCCCGCCGCTTCGGCGCAGGCTTCGGCGTCGCCGAAGCGCAGCAGGTCCTGCGGCCACTGGTCGCCATGCTCGGCCAGCTGGGACAGCCGGGCATGCCCGGCCGCCATCCACACGCCGTCGCCGGCCTGCATGTCGGCCGCCTGTTCGGCCAGCGCACCGCGCAGCCAGGCGAGTCCGGCGCGGGTCAGGCGCGCGAGCTTCTCGTCGGGGGCGGCCGGGCGCAGGTGCGCCAGGCCCGCGGGGAGTCCGGAGGCGCCGGCGGCCGGCCCGCGCGCATCCAGCACGCGCACCCGCCAGCCGCGCGCGGCCAGCGCCCGCGCGCAGGCCGCGCCGGCCAGGCCGGCGCCGATCACGAGCGCGGTGTCGGCCCGCGCGCGTCCCGGCCGCGCGCGCCCCTCGGTCGGCGCGTCCCGCTCCCGGGGAGCGTCCTGCGGCTTGAACTCGGCCTCCAGGCGCTGCGCCTTGCCGCCATAGCCGGGGGCCCTGCGCACCTCGAAGCGGGCATCGCGCAGGGCTTCGCGCACC